>JBKBTA010000021.1:0-26828 GCA_046291035.1 Candidatus Brocadia sp. | reverse complement strand
CTGTACCTCACGGGCACCCTCGTAATGTTCCTGTCCAACAATCCTTGGATCAAGTATTCTGGAAGTAGATCGCAATGGATCGACTGCGGGATAGATACCTAATTCAGCAATTTGACGGGAAAGGGCTATCGTGGCGTCTAAGTGAGGGAAGGTCGTTACTGGCGCTGGATCTGTAAAATCGTCAGCGGGAACGTAAACAGCCTGTAATGACGTAATCGAACCCTTCTTTGTCGTTGTAATCCGCTCCTGTAAATCACCCATCTCTGTTGCCAGCGTAGGCTGATAACCTACTGCAGAAGGCATACGACCCAAAAGTGCTGATACCTCAGAGCCCGCTTGCACAAACCTGAAGATGTTATCAATAAACAGGAGCACATCCTGCCCCTCAGTGTCTCTGAAATATTCCGCCATCGTCAAACCCGTTAAAGCGACCCTCAGTCTGGCCCCCGGCGGTTCATTCATCTGGCCAAAGACCAGCACCGTTTTATCTATAACCCCCGATTCCTTCATTTCAAGCCAGAGGTCATTCCCCTCACGGGTTCTTTCACCCACTCCTGCAAATGCTGAATAACCACCGTGCTCTGTAGCAATACTCCTGATAAGTTCCATAATCAAGACGGTCTTTCCTACCCCGGCACCTCCGAACATCCCGATCTTTCCGCCACGCGCAAAAGGTGCAAGGAGATCAATAACCTTTAAACCGGTCTCCAATACCGTTGTAACAGTCTCTCTCTCTTCAAAAGAAGGCGCAGGACGGTGAATGGAAAGACGGTTAACAGCCTTTACATCACCCAGCTTATCAATAGGCTCGCCTAACAGATTAAAGACCCTTCCTAATACCTCCTTTCCCACAGGTACGCTGATTGGAGCTCCAGTATCAATGGCATCCATCCCTCTCATAAGCCCATCTGTTGAAGACATTGCAATACAGCGGGCAGTATTGTTCCCCAGGTGTTGAGCAACTTCGGCAACAACGGAAATATTCCGTTTGGGATCTTTTATATGAACAGCATTCTTTATAGCAGGAAGCGAACCCGGAGAAAACCGTACATCCACAACGGGACCTATCACCTGCACAATGGTTCCTTTATTATCTTTACTTTCTTTAACTTTTTTAGCCAACTTTCTTACTCCTTCCTTCATTTTGATTATTGTCAAAACTCAATCACAGAGCTCGGCAGGAAAAACTTCACAGATTTTCATCCTTTTGGTAAAAAACCATTCTCAATCGCAAACCTCTCTTCACACGCTCCCTGTGATATGTATTTTATTTTCGCACAAGGGCCTCAGCACCGGAGACAACTTCCAGCAATTCCTTGGTGATTGCTGCCTGTCGAGCCTTGTTGTATGAGCTGATCAATTCTTCTATCATTTCACCAGCATTTTCGGTTGCAGCAATCATGGCAACACGCCTTGCGGCGTACTCGGATGTCAGCGATTCCAGAATACATTGATAAAAACGGGTTTCAACAAATTTCGGGAAAAGATGATTGATAATTTGCTCAGCTGACGGTTCAAAAATATATTCGCCACCGGCTTTTTTCTCTTTTGATTCAAACATCCCTTTTTCTATGGGCAATAATCTCATGCTTGTAGGGAAAGACTGCATCACGGTGTGAAATTTTGTGAAGAATATATGCAATTCTCCAAACTCATCTCTTTCGTAGCCCTTTATTAACTGGTCTGCTAACGCCTGCACATGACCGTATCCAAGTTTCTCTACACTTTCCGGAATGTATTTTTCTATAAGAGACGCATATCTTCCTTTGGAAAAATAGAGATAGCCTTTCCTTCCGATAAGGGTGAGCTTAATCTCTTTGTCCGTCTTTTCCTTGATGAATTTTACAACTTTCTGGATTATATTATTGTTGTAGGCCCCACAAAGCCCCTTATCCGCTGTAATCAAGATGACTTTTATAGCTGGAACCTCTTGTCCTTTTTCTGCAAACCATGGATGGGTACTTTCTAATGAAGAAACCAGGTGGCTTAAAACGGAATGCATCTTTTCTGTAAAGGTACGTGAGGCAAGAACCCTTGACTCAACCTTTTTAAGCCTGCTTGCCGCCACCATCTCCATGGCCCGGGTAATTTGCTTGATGCTCGTAATACTTCTGATACGCTGTTTAATTTCTCTCGTACTCAGCATTCCCTAGCCCTTTTTTGCAAAGATTTGTTTGAATTCTTTGATAGCGTTCTCTAATTTATTTGTTATTTCCGGATCGAGTTTTTTCTTTTCTCTGATCTCGATACCAATAGAAGCATACTTCTCCTTCATAAACTTCAGGAATTCCTTTTCAAAAATCCTAACCTTGTCTACTGCAACATCATCCAGGTAACCATTAATACCGGCAAAGATTGCCATAATCTGCTCTTCTACTGGCACCGGTGCATACTGCGGTTGTTTCAGCAACTCCACAAGTCTGCTACCTTTGGCCAGCTGAGCTTGGGTAAATTTGTCCAATTCTGAACCAAACTGGGCAAAGGAGGCCAATTCCCTGTACTGAGCCAGGGTCAATCGCAACGTACCAGCAACCTTTTTCATTGCAGGAATCTGCGCATTTCCACCAACCCTTGATACCGAGAGACCCACCGAAATAGCTGGACGTATACCGGCATTAAACAAATCACTTTCCAGATAAATCTGACCATCAGTAATAGAAATAACATTTGTGGGAATATAGGCCGAATAATCACCAGCCTGCGTTTCTACAACAGGGAGTGCCGTTAAAGAACCACCACCAAGTTCATTATTCAGTTTTGCTGCCCTTTCTAATAAACGAGAGTGCAGGTTAAAAATATCTCCAGGAAATGCCTCACGACCGGGTGGTCGCCTTAATAACAGGGAGATCTGACGATAAGCAATAGCGTGTTTATACAGATCGTCATACATGACCACGGCATGCATACCATTATCCCTGAAGTATTCTCCCATAGCGCAACCTGCATAAGGTGCGATATATTGAAGAGGTGCCGGGTCAGATGCAGAAGCTACTACAACAATACTGATGTCCATTACCTTGTGATCTTCAAGCGTCTTTACGACGTCCGCAACGGTGGACATCTTTTGGCCAATAGCCACATAAATGCAATAAACTCCTGATTCACGCTGGTTAATTATCGTATCGATAAGAATTGCAGTTTTACCCGTTTGCCTGTCACCGATAATAAGCTCACGCTGACCTCTGCCGATAGGAATCATAGCATCGATTGCCTTGATACCGGTTTGTAACGGCTCTTTCACAGGCTGCCTCTCAACGACGTTGGGAGAAGGGCCTTCGATTGGTCTGTATTCTTCCGCAGCAATAGGTCCCTTTCCATCGATAGGTTGCCCCAGGGCATTTACTACTCGACCCAATAAAGCCTTTCCTACCGGTACCTGGACGATCTTTCCCGTGGTCTTTACAATATCACCTTCTTTAATCTTTTCATCTGAACCCAGAAGGATAGCACCAACGTTATCTTCTTCCAGGTTCATGGCGATTCCGTATACATTGTCAGGGAATTCTAGCAGTTCGCTGGCCAAACAATCGTCAAGTCCGTAAATACGGGCAACCCCGTCGCCAACTTGCATGACGTGTCCCACATTTTCTAATTTTAATTTTTCCTCATATCCTTCGATCTCTTTTTTTATGATTGAAGTAATATCAGTGGATGCTAATGCCATATTTCCTACTCCTATTGTAAATAAGATTCTTCATTTTGCTCAGAATGACATTTTGCTGTCCTATTACCATCCTGAACTATACGTGTCTGAAGAATTTGAATTTTCGAAATTCCTGGTCGTCAAATTGTGTGGCAGGAGTTTCTCTCCTGCCACTGATTTCATTCATTTCATCAAACTTGAAAAGTAATTCCAGCAATAGACGTGCAAATCAAGTCTCATGAGTGATTCTCTAATGAACAAGACACAAAACCTATGCTGTCCGCAATGACAGCAATCTGGTTTTCAGATTTTTTAACCTATTTGCAACACTTCCATCTATCATCTTGTTGCCGATTTGGATTACCATCCCGCCGAGAATGTCCGGATTTTGGACAACCTCTAACTCTACCGTTTTACCCGTGATCCTTTTCAACTGTTTCTTAAAATTATCCAATCGATCCCCTGTTAAAGGGACTACCGTCTGTACCGTCCCCCTTATAATTCCTTTCTTTTCATCGGTAGCCGCTTTATATACATCGGGGATAAATTTCAAAATCCCTTCCTTCCTGCGGTCAACCAATAAACTCAAAAAGTTCATCATAAGGTCTGAAACCGATTTACCAAATACGTTCTTAATTAAGCCCTTCTTGTCACTTCGTGGAATTGACGGATGAAACAAAATCTTCATCAAATTGTCGTTTTTGATGATTACATCACAAACCAAATCCAAATCTTTTTCAATCTGTTCAAATTGTCCCTTCTTTGAAGCCACTTCTAAAAGGGCATTGATGAATGTAATTGCAACACTTTTATCTAACACTCAATTCCCCTATTTCTTGAATAAAGTCGTCAACAAGTTTTTCTGCCGTTTTTTGACTTATAGATTGCTGAATAATCCTCGAAGAAGCTAAGATAGAAAGAGTTACTACCTGATTCCTGATTTCAGTCAGGGCCTTCTTCCGTTCCTGCTCAATACTTTCCTGTGCCTTTACCCTGATCTGCTCTACCTCTTCCTTGGCACGTTTGACAATCTCTTCACTGATTCGATTTCCTTCGTTGACGGCCTCCTGAACCTTTCTTGCAGCCTCTACTTCCGCCTCAGTAAGTTTTTTCTGATATTCCAGCATCAGCCTCTCAGCCTCTGCCCTGTCCTTTTCGATTTTTTCATAGGCATTTTTCACCTCGTCAGTTCTGGCCTTTATTATGGCCGAAATCTTACCGAAAAGGAACTTCTTGAGGACAAAAAGCAGGATTAAGAAACCTACACCCTGGATGATTATGGATTTGAAATTAATTCCAAGGGTATTTAAAATATCCAACCCAATTTCCTCCTACGCTTATTTAACAGCGTGCTGAATTAACTCAAGGACTGCTTCTGTCTTTGGCAATTTACCCATAAGAATAAATGACATCATCAAGGAATAGATTGTTAAAGACTCAATGAAAGCCAGACCCACGAACATAACAAGCTGTACCTTTCCTGCAATCTCTGGTTGTCTGGCCATGCTATTCGCCGCACCATAAACCGCAATACCCTGCCCAATACCGCAACCAAATGCTGCAATTGCAATCAAAGCCACTGCTATCGCCAATAATGCAAAATAAATCACGCCATAACCTCCTTATTCAAAAAGTTTAATGAAATTTAATGATGTTCTTCTTCATGGATGCCGATTGCACCCGCTATATAAAAACTCGCTAAGAGAGAAAATATCATCGCCTGTATGGTACTTCCCAATAAAGCAAGGAAAACCATCGGTAAATGCATTGGGATTGGAATAAGACCCAAGAGAAACGGTGAAAGGCCAACGAATATTGCAATAATCGTATCTTCACCCATGATATTTCCAAAGAGACGCATAGAAAGCGACAGAGGACGAGAAAGAATCTCCTGCATCAAGTGTAAGGGAAATACCAACGGGGCAAGCCAGATTGGTTTACCGGCCATGTGCTTCAGATAACCCATAACACCATTATTTTTAACTCCCTGATAATGGGTAACGAAAAAAACGATAAGCGTTAGGGCTATGGTCGTATTAAAATTACTCGTAGGTGAGTGGAACAGGGGTATCTGCCCCAGCATGTTCATAGCAAAAATATAGATAAACAGCGTCCCAATAAATGGGATAAACGGCCCTGCCGCTCTTCCCATCTGTGTTTTGGTAAAGTTTTCAAGTCCTTCCACAACAATTTCCAAAAACGCCTGAAGCTTCCCAGGTATCTTCCGCAATCTTCTTGTAGCAAGGATAAAAAATATACCCAGGAATATGATTATCGTAGCTGACATGATAATTGGCACCCATTCGTGCTTCGTTAAGCCAAAAAATTGGCTATGGGCATCAATAGGCACCAAATCTACAAATGATGGTAATTCGGTTGAACTTCCACTTTCTTCGCCCGCCCCGGACACTTTACCTACACTCCTTTCTTACTCACTTTAATTGACTTATTCAGAAAATCTACCAGCAATTTACTTCCAACCTTCATAACGATTACTGCTACGACGATCCCCACACCAACCGCCATAGCGATTGCATTAATTTCCAGAAATACACAGACAAAAAATAATATCCCACCTACGATAGAGTACTTTACAATGCTCGCCTTTAAGAAAAATTTTTTTATTTCAACCCTTTCATGCCGCACCGCATATTGTATCGTCCACCAGGTCGTCTTGAATAAAGAGATGCTAATAAAACATCCTATGGCAATGCTTGTCGTTAACACAAAAGACATATACGATAGTGAACCGGCTATTATAATCAATGATAACATAACCGATGTCTTGAGCACCCGATCCGGAAAATTTTCGTCAAACAAAGAAGACGGCACTTTATTGTTTATTGGTATTAATGTATCCATAAACTATATAATGTATCCCCGCCGATGGCAAACATTTGTTGGTTGATGAAATTAGTAACAGTTACGAAAATTGTTATTTTGCCCCACCACTAAGGGATTGACAATAAATAACATGAACAACTTCATGTTGCTGTGCCATCAGGGCTAAAGCCCCGGTATGACGTGTACCCACTAACCCCAGCCTTAAGACTGGGGTTAGTGACGGTCTTATCTGAATTGGGCTTTAGCCCTGACCTGTTCAGATTATTTATTGTCAATCCCTAACCACCCATTCCAATATTTCCCCGTCTTTGATTATACATGAGCGTATCAGCCCAACTCAGCAACTCATCAATAGAACAAGGATACGTTGGGTCATAGCTTACAAAGGCGGTATTTATTGATAGATTGTAACGAATAGACTCCTTTGCAATATAATCCTCAAGATTTTTCTGTAAATGTATCGGTCAGTTCATCTTTGAAAGACAGGTCCCTTAGCTTTGTCTCCTTTCTTTTAATTTACTCAATTCGCTTGATATCTGCTCGAGTTCTCGATTTTTTTGCGTAAAGGCATCATACATAGAAAAAAGGAGCCCGGCCGCCTGCATATTGTTCGTATTGATACAATGCTTCTGCTCGCCACAAAAAGCCTCCACGTTAAACCGGTTTTTTGGCTCTTTTCTTATTTCATTATTTTTCAGGATGGAGTGTATTCGAGACAAAAGGGTCTGCTCATCGGGTGGTTTATGAACAAAACTGTCTGCTCCACATTGAAAACATTTAATAATATCATCCAGGCTTGAGAGAGAAACAAGAAGAATGACTGGTATTTCTTCAAGATCGCTATTTGCCTTGATCTGTTGACAGAGCAGAAAACCATCCATTTCCGGCATGTCAATATCACTAATAACAATCGTTGATTTATTTTTATTCCTGTTCAGGTAGTCGATAGCTTCTTTGCCTTTGCGAACAAAAGAACTACGGTATTCGCCCTTTTTAAGGATACGCGCCACCTCAGCCGCAATGATTTGGTTATCTTCAACAACCAAAATCTCCAAATCCTTCTCGCCTTTCATAAATTTCCTCAATAAGCCGAAAAGTTACCTATCATTTTCTCTGGACAACTTCTTTATCAACTTAAAAAATTCTATAAAACTTCCGGCAACTCCTAATAGAATGAAAGTCAACATGAACCAGGGAGCGGTATTAAATTTTTTATCTAAATAATTACCTAGAAAATAGCCGCCAGCCATGGCGCCTGCCATAGTGAAACCAAAGCTCCCAATAAGCCCGGCGATATTATACACCTTATTGTCTTTATCTTTCCTGACAAAGACCAATCCTCACCTGCTAGCAAAAAAACCTTTCAACTGCCTGCTTGACGTGCCAAACAACCTTAGCCAGAGCATCAACAATGCTCAAATATAATGAAGAACTTTTGGGTTGACACAATCCCTTGATTAATCGTTCCTCATGCTCTTCCGAATAGGCATCAATCGCTTGATTGATGCTTCCATATTTATCAACGACGTATTTCTTGAGTACCTCGTTCCTGGTCAGGATAATATCACCAGCTGTCTTTAGCATATCAAGGGCGTCTCTAAAGAGATGAGATATCTCATTCACACCTTTATCACTGAACAACACCCCTTCATTCACCTTAGTCTTCACGTGCTGAAGTATATTATCCAATCCATTCGTTGCCATTTCAATATGGCTCACGACTGACATCAATGATTTTATCGACTCATTATTCACGCCGGACTTTGCGGCTTTATTACTGAGGAGACTTATCAATTCGTTCTCTTCGTCGTGAATGGCCTGGCTCACCTTATTCGCCTCATCAATCATCGCAACCTTATGCTTCATAAAACCATCCATGCAAAGATTCAAAATCGACTCTGCCTTGGAACACATACCATTGATACGTTCCAATATACCCTTTAAGTCATCGCTCATATTTATCTTTGTCATAAATGCATACCTCAAAGACAGCCTTTATCCCCTTTTACAAGGGCGGGGTCAGGCGGACATTTTCCTGCGTTTTCCTGGCAGCAAAACCGTGAGAATAGATTATTTAAAAAACAAATAAGCCTTAAAACCCTTTCACGACGTCCTTAAAGGCATCGATGGTCGCATCAATTTCTTTTTCACCATGAGCTGTTGACACAAAAACTGTCTCAAACTGTGATGGTGCAAAATAGAACCCTCTTTCCAGCATGCCATGAAAGAACTTCGCATATCGTCGTGTGTCACTTTTTTTTGCGGTGGCGTAATCCGTGACCGGCTGATCGGTAAAAAAGGTACATAACATCGAGCCTACACGGGTATGATAAGCCGGGATCTTAGCATCCCTGCATACCTTTTCCATACCTAATGCCAACCGTTGTGATTTTTCTTCCAGACTTTTATAAATTTTATTGTCTTTGAGTATTTCCAATGTGGCAATACCTGCGGTCATCGCCACAGGGTTACCTGATAACGTACCCGCCTGATATACAGGGCCCACCGGAGAGATACTGTCCATAATCTCTTTCTTACCTCCATACGCCCCAACCGGAAGACCTCCACCAATAATCTTTCCCAGCGTGGTTAAGTCTGGTGTAATCTTGTAAAGCGACTGCACGCCGCCATGAGCAACCCTGAAACCGGTCATAACCTCGTCAAATATCAGTACGATGCCATGCTTTTGGGTTATTTCCCTCAACCCCTCCAAATAACCCTTTTTCGGAGGTACAACCCCCATATTACCGGCAACTGCCTCAACGATGATACAAGCAATGTCCTTTCCCCGTTTTGAACAAACCTCATTTACCGCGTCTATATCGTTATAGGGGAGAGATATTGTATGCTTAACGAAATCCTGTGGTATACCAGGGCTGGTGGGTGTTCCTAACGTTGTTGCGCCAGAGCCTGCCTGGATCAGCAAGCTATCTACGTGTCCATGGTAACAACCCTCAAATTTAATTACTGCATCTCGCCTGGTAAATCCCCTGGCCAAACGGATGGCGCTCATTGTGGACTCTGTGCCGGAGTTTACCATCCTTATCTTTTCTATCGAAGGCATGGCTTCTTTAATAAGTTGCGCCAGTTTTATCTCTAATTCGGTTGGTGCACCGTAACTCGTTCCGTTGGCAACTGCTTCATTAATCCTTTTTACCACCCTTGGGTCGGCATGCCCTAAAATGAGGGGTCCCCACGAACCCACATAATCTACGTACTTATTGCCGTCAACATCGGTCAGATAGCAACCCGACCCGGACCTTATAAAAATCGGGGTACCGCCTACAGCGCCAAAGGCCCTGACAGGACTATTAACACCTCCAGGGATAAAACTCTGCGCCTCTGCAAATGCCTTTTTTGATTTCTCGATATTTATCTTTGACATGTACAATCTATTTTTATATGTTATGTATTCTCTATGTAAGGTTTTTTCCAAAACCACGAAGACGAACATAATAGCAAATCACAAATTCATTGTCAATATGTTTGCTTATTTTTTATGATAAAAAAAATAAACTTAGGGGTGTTAATTTCTGGTAGCGGTAACACCCTTCAAAATTTTATAGATCAAATAGAAGCAGGCAAGTTACCTGCCACTATTCAAATCGTAATAAGCAGCAAACCGAACGTCCTTGGTCTGGAACGGGCAAAGAGATACAATATTCCCACATCAGTAGTTCCTTATTCACGTTATAACGATGTGGATGCCTTTAGTCATGCCATTACAGCCGAGTTGGATAAGTATCCCATAGACCTTATTACCCTTGCGGGTTTCGTGCATTTTTACAAAATCCCTGAAAAATATAAAGGAAAGGTCATGAATATCCATCCGGGCCTTATCCCCGCATTTTGCGGTCACAATTATTACGGCAGGAAGGTGCATGAGGCCGTCATCAATTATGGCGCAAAGGTTTCAGGTTGTACGGTACATTTTGCTGATAATATCTACGATAACGGACCCATTATTATTCAAAGGACCGTCCCCGTCCTTGATGACGATACGCCAGATACCCTTGCCGATCGGGTTTTCAAAGAGGAGTGTGAGGCATATCCGGAGGCGATACGCCTCTTTGCCGCGGGGAGGTTAAAGATTGAGGGAAGAAAGGTAAGAATACTCAAACCTTAAATCAAACAATGTACACGTACAGCAAAGAAATATTACCAAACGGATTGCGCACAATTTATATCGAAATGCCCCATATCCACTCTGTGGTTATGTCTGCTTATATCGGCGTGGGTTCAAGATACGAAGAAGAGAAGAAGCTTGGCATCTCACACCTCCTTGAACACATGCTTTTTCGAGGAACAAAGCGTTTTGAAAATTCCTTCGAACTATTTCAGGCCATAGATAGTATCGGCGGGGATATCGACGCTTATACATCGCCAGAATATTCCGCCGTGATTATTCAGGTACACAATAAACATATCGAAAAGGGTATGCATATCCTTGGAGATATCCTCCTAGGAGGGAATTTTAGATCGGGCGATATTGAAATAGAAAGGCGTATCATCCAGGAAGAGATGAAGCAATTCGTTGATGTAAAAGGGGATTATGTGGGCATTGACGACATGTCCTTTTCCTTGATGTGGAAGGACGGCTCAGCAGAGGCGCCTTTATTCGGAGATGAAAAAACCATCGCAGCCTTATGTGCCGAAGACCTGAATACCCATTATAAGAAATTCTTCGTCCCGGAGAATATGGTTCTCTGCATCAGCGGGAACTTCAAGAAAGATACGGTCACTCACTACGTAAACGAAATATTCGGAAATTTACAAGGAAAGTTTTCCGGGCAGAAACCCCCTCTAAAAACCACGCAGACAGAGCCGAGATATCTATTTAAAAAATCCCCATCTCAAACCACCAGTTTTAAACTCTGCCACAAGGCATATCCGTATAAACACGAGAAAGTCATTATTATGCTCCTCCTTGCGGATGTGCTGGGAGGGGGGATCAGTTCCAGATTGTCATTGAATGTACGCGAGAAATTGGGATTGGTCTATGACATCACGTGCTACCCTACCATGTTTTCTGATGTGGGTTCTATTGATATCTACACATCGACGAAAAAGGAAAATTTTGAAAGGACAACGAAGGCCGTTATGGATGAGGTGCATAAACTCTTTCATGAAGGAATCACAGAACAGGAACTTAACCGGACAGAGGAACGGGTATTCAGTCAGACGCAACTTATCATGGACAGCCCGCTTGCGATGGGCAATTGGTTTGGCATTGAGGAACTTCTGATTACCCCGGAAACACCCGATACACCGGAAAAACAGGCACAGAAAATCCACAACATCAAATTGGAAGACGTGCACAATGCTATCTCAGAAATTTTTGTACCAGAAAAGCGCAATTTTATCGTTGTGGGTGCCTTTAGCTGGTTAGACAAAAAGCATACAATTGCGCTTCTCAAGTAAGACGAGGCAAAGCCTCAGACCAATAATTGAAACAGATTCCTCTGATTACACAGCGAAAAAGATACCAGACTCCCCCATTTTCATGAGGACAAGTTTCTCGAAAACTTGAAGCCTCTTTTGAAGCATGTCGAGAGCAAAGGCGAATCTATTGGTCAGCTTGGTTTTATCCCCGCTCAATTTCAATCCCAGTTCCCCTTCGATAACCTCCTTGACAAACGTAAAGGTGGCAGGAAGTTCACGTTAGTCTTTGTCATGACGAACAAGTCGATTTTCAAAATACAAAATAGTACCAGCTTATCTGACAAGCTCACCCAGCCTAATATGTTTGCGAATTACATCATCGATATCCTCAAGATATTTTCCTTCCGGGGGGTAACATTTGGTGCCATGGATGTTGACATCCAGTCCGTCTAGTTCTTCTGTTCTGGAGACCCTTATGCCTATGGCGTGTTTCAATCCAAAGAATATGGCAAAACCAAGTCCGCCAGCCCATGCAATGACAGTAAGAAAGGCAATAAACTGGGCAAGGAATTGCTGGCCCGAACCCGTAATTAAGCCACGTACATTACCGTATGAGCCATCGGCAAATATGCCTACAGCAAGGAGTCCCCATAAACCATTGGCAGCATGGACAGATACGGCACCAAGGGGGTCATCTACCTTAAATTTGTGGTCAACCAGCCAGGTACTCCCACACATCAACAAACCACCAATGATTCCAATGATAACCGCAGCCCAGGGAGCAACATATGCGCATGGAGCTGAGATAGCCACAAAACCTGCAAGGGCTCCGTTACAGGCCTCAGCCACATTGGCTTTTTTTGTTTTTATGTATGAATATAAGATGACAATAACAGCGCCTGCAACACCGGCAAGGAAGGTATTGGCTGCGATGATTGAAGATCTTAAGTCAGATATGGCAAGTGTGCTTCCGGCATCATAGGCAAGCCATCCAAATGCAAGGATAATTGTTCCAAGGATTACATATGCGATATTATGTCCTGGCATGGCATTAGCTGAGCCATCCACATTATATTTACCGATTCTGGGGCCTAATGCCCAAGCGCCCATAAACGCACATATCCCGCCTGCTGCATGAACTACCCCGGAGCCTGCGAAATCTTTAACTCCAGCCCCTAATGGTAATTTTGCCAGCCAGCCTTCACCCCATACCCAATGGCCGTAAAATGAATAAACAAGGGTATAAACCAAAAAGCATGCCAGTAAATAGGCAGAAAATTTAATCCTTTCCGCTACAGCGCCGGCTATAATACTGCCAATAAAGGTTGCAACAACAGCCATAAAGATAAAGAGTAAAATGGTTTTCACATCGTAGGTTTCTCCGAGAAGCATAAAGCCACTGTAACCAACAAAGGGATTGCCTTTATCAAGCCCGGGTCCAAGTTCTGAACCCCCAAACATAAGCGCAAAACCAAAAAGCCAAAAGATAAAGGCGCCTGCCGTTGTTGCCATAAAGCAATGCGTCATATAACTGAGCATATTTTTAGAACTCACAAGACCGCCTAGCAATACAAACCCTGCCTGCATAAACAGGATAAGAAAGGCTGCTATGAGTATCCAGGCGAAATTCCCTGAAATATTCAATCCTTCGAGGCTGTGAGAGAATGTCAATGCGCCACTAGGGTCGCCTGCCTGTGCGCTCCATGTCCAAAACAAAATGATAAGTGTACTATATAATATGAGCCTTCCGAGAGATTTTAGTTTTATTCCTGATATATTAAACAAGAGAACCTCCTTTTATGGTTGAACATAGTTATTAACATGCTGACTGTCTTTTTGTAATTTTGAATAAGCTAATTTTTCACTTCCAACACTCTTCTCAGGAAACTCAACGATCTCATTGTTTTCTGTTTCCTCTTTGGGAGATAGTCTAACAACCCTTCCATTCGTAATGGCGCGATCTCCTACCTCACCGGTGCGGATGCGAAAAGCCCCCTCTACATGCGATACAAATATCCTGCCATCTCCATTTGCGCCTGTTTGTGCCTCGTTAATAATCATGTTAACCACCTGGTCCACATCGGCATCCTGAACCACGATCTCAAGTTTTAGCTTTTGATGCAAATCCACCTTGTATTGCCTGCCGCGCCACACCTGGACTGCACTCAGCTCGCTTCCATGTCCTCTGACCTCGCTAACAGTCATTCCATTTTTACCTGCTTCTTGTAATGCCGCACTAATTGCCGGAAAACGCTCGGGGCGAATAACCGCCTCTATTTTCTTCATATTCGTCTCCTCTACAGAATTTTCATAAAAATAAAAGCTACGCATAGACCTCAGTAACTTCCAGGGATTTTTCTACAGGCCTTTCTGCAATTTGTAGCCTCTCTTTTGGTTGCATCCTTACCCATCTACCTTTTTCTGTTGTAATACCCTCTTGAATTATCTCCGATTTTAATCGCAACGCGTATTCATATTCTCCATTGTTTCCATTTTTTCCATACAAAAAATTATCTATGTCGCCAATTACCTCATCGACATCTTCGTCTATCAAAATAACATCAACCTTTGCGTGTGATATTAAGTCCACAATATACTCTTCGCCACGCCAGAAAACAGATCGAGTTGCACTTTGCCGGTCATCTCTTATGTACGCCATTTTCAATACAGGATATCCTATTGACTTAAAATAATCTTTTACGTCATTTATTGTCCTGGGCTTTACCAATGCTGTTAGTCTTTTCATTGTTTGTGCCTTTCATTAAAAAGATTTTGTAATTTTAGATTAACACAATTCCCTACTGCTCACAAAGCAATCGAAGTACCATTGAAAATAGAAAATAAAAAAGCCACTTAAGAGGTCCCTAAGTGGCTTCAAATTATATACTTGTTAGTTTAGTAATTATATCTTAACAACTATTATTAAAAATTTGTATAAAAGGCATAAATGCCCTGAAAATGGCGCTGTTTAAGATTGGTGAAATATAAGTCTATAAAAAGAAACAGCTTGCAAATATTCGGGCGTAAAAGGGTTTTCGGAAATTTCTGCACTATTTTTTTATATGTGATTTTTCTTCACAAATGGGTCAAGATTCTGGTGCTGTTCACCATGACAAATTTTGTTTTTTTCATAATGCACCTCTGGTATTACATTATCATACCAATGGATTTGTCAATATTTTTCAGGGCGTAACGGCATCCAAGATCCATTCATCTTTGATAAATTGCCCTGTCTGGACGCTGTCTGATAAATGAAAAGTATTGCGTACATTTCATAGGCGTATTTTACCATTTTTTAATGGTTACTGCCTGAAGCAGAGTTTTTTACCGCACAAGTTAGACCCATATGCAAAGTATAGTTTCATTATCTTTTTCCCTGCCCAAGGGCGGAATTAACGGGCGGCTGCTCGCCGTCCCGTTGAATGACTCGTTAGATGTTTCTTTGATTCAAATTTCAGTGGGTATTTTTCAGGATGTTCAAGGTTGTCAATTTCAAGGTCAACATCCAAATCTGGCCAATATAAATGATAGTCATGAAGCAATTGAACATTTTGTATGGAACTCAATGTCTGGTCTTTAAAATAAGGATAATCCTTATAGCTCAGGAAATATTCTTTTTCTTTTACATACAGCCATATACCAAAAGGTGTTATATTTTCAACGCTTACTGAAATGTATTTGCCATGCTTTGATGATTTCATTTTTATGCTCCTCAACAATTTTTTGAATTTCGTTCAGCTTTCTCGGATTTAACCCATGCGATACAGCCAATGATATTATGGGTTCAAGCCAAAATTTAGCTTCTCCATCTTCACAGGTAACATGTATGTGGATTCTATCCTCCTCATTTGAGAGGAAATAAAACCGATACCCTTTCTCTCTGAAAATTGAAGGACTCATCTGTTTATATTAAAACAAATTGTTCTTTTTTGCAATCATCATCTAACGCTGCGCTCAGCCGCCCACTTTACTGCGTCGGCTGGAACGCTGTGATAATAATTAAGGCATCTTCAATCATACCGGATAAGGTATGATGTTCTCTATCTAAATTTCCTTAATCTTAACTTTTTTAAAGGAGGAGGCCAGTATGAAATTTTACACGAAGACACATAAATTTTACTGCGGAATCGACCTTCACGCAAAGACCATGTATCTCTGTATTCTGAACCCTGTGGCAGTTGAGAGTGTCAGTGACCACCGACACTGTCACTCACACTGTCTGGAGCACGAACTATCCCTTATCGCCAAGACTCATGATGCAGATTCATACTTCTGCATAAGATCAATCCCCGGCATTGGGAGAATCCTCGGTCTTGTCATTCTTTATGAGATACACGATAAGAAACACGGTAAGGCCAAATCCATGGCTATTTTGGCTCATAAGTCCATAGTCCACAGTCCGGTTACTATATCCTGAAACGAAAAGAGGTATTTCATATGGACATATTTTTCAAACAATAAAAGAATCCCGGATGATCCTGTGCGTCTAACTGGTGTTTTTTTACAACAGTTTCAGTGTGTCGATTTCCAATCTTTTTCGATTTTCATGCCTGGTTTCAGAAGTTTACAAAAATACCCATGTGCTCGTAAGTTCTGTAAACAACTTATTTTTAAAAACTATACTTCACAACCATCATCAATTCTTCAAGATTATTCAATTGCGCTGGAGCAACTGATAATGCAAATGATGTATCAAGAGCAATGTCCGCATTGTTTCCTTTACACAACTTCCACTCATTAATTTTTACTAAATATCTAACCACGATACCCCCTTAAGCTAATTTGTAATGAACCACCAAAAATATATCCTCCACCTCATCTTGCTTAGTGGCAAGGCTTGTATAATCTTGAGATGTGTTGTATTTTAGTTTCAGGCTCATTTCCCCGGAGACATCCAGTTCTTCAAGGTTAAGCCCTGCATCATTCACATGTATTGTTGCCTTATGCAGCCCGCCATATTTGTTGTTTTGAGGCATGGTAATCTGCGAAGAGGTAATGGTATCCTCATCGAAGTTAGTGTAAGATAAAATTGTGTGATAATCTCCTGCCTGAGCACATCTGGCAAACACCTCAATCTTCATCACCGCAATATCCCTGTCTTGTGTGAAGAAGGGGAAGAGCCCCTTGCCGATAGTGAAGCTAAGGACTTGTTCAGCGCCTTCAGTTGGGGGGTATAGGAATTTATGCCACTCTGTTGGGAATTCATGCTTCATGCTGAACATGCGCGTCAGCGGCTGGTCTGGCAGGTCAGTGGTGTTCATGATAAAGTTTTTAATATAAGTGACAGCATTTTCCTTAAAAAGACCACCGTTCCCCCTCGCCGTATATTTGAGATGAAGAATAACATCGGAAATCGTTGAATAATCAAACTGCCTGAGTTCTTTCTCTGTTGATAGTTCTATCTGCCAGTCGCTGATTGCCCCTGCTCCCTCAAAGGGCAGGTAACGTTCATCTCGGAAACTGAATTCAAACATCCCTGCATCATTCTGCCCCGTGCTTGTGGCAATGGAGGTTACCGGCACATTGCTGCTCCGGAAGCGGTCATCATCAATCCAGATGCCTTCATCATGGTTGTGTACATAGCCTTTATCACCCATAGAAGTGTTAACACGGATTGTATTTTTTAAAAGCCGGAGCGAACAGTTAACGGTTGTATACGGTCCTGCAATGCACGGAATGGAGAGGCTCACGGATTTTATCCTCCTGAAGTAATGTCCCTGGAAGTCAAAGTCAAAGAGTTCTTCTGGCAGAGACGCATAGCATTTTCCGGTTTCCCTCAGTTCAATCAGTGCCAGAGGGTTCATCATGGCAAGCGAAATACTCTTGGTCAGTTCCAGTTCCCTCCTGTTTTCTTCCAGATATGACTTTTCCAATTGCCTTAATGCCAGTTGCAGCTTTTCGCCTGCAACCAGTCCCTGCTTGGAATTATCCCAATAACCATACTGGATGAAGCTTGCCGTTTCCATTCCCCTCTCATAATATGCCTTTTCAGCCTTCTTTGCCATATCGTAGGCAAGGTTGTAGCTCTGCTTGTAAACGGCAAAAAGCTGCTCCTTCATCCACTGATACAACTCCTGATTCGTGAACTTATCTTTCAGGAAAAGCTCCACTTCCTTTGCATTTTCAATTTGCTGTTTGTGGTTCGCCAGCTCTTTTTCGGCTATCTGTCTCCGAATGTCAGCGGAAGTTATCTGCTTATCCAGTTGAATGATTTCCTTTGCAGCAAGGTTGGCTTGCAATGTCCAGTCCTGCTCTCTGCGGATGTAGGATGCCATCTTGATAGCAGTATTAGCATCAAAGGAGTAATTTGTGGCTTCAATTTGGAAATGTTGCGCAACAGCATTAGCTGCACTACTAAGATTAGAGCCACCAAATGTAACACTTGCTCCAATACCAAATGGTTGAACATTAACCGATGCATTAGGGACTAGTGCTGAAACAACACTTGACCGTAATTGGATATTTCCGGCTCTTTCCTGATTAGATCTAGCTTCTTCCAAATTTTCTAGCTCTTTTTTTTCCCTTGGTATCAGTTTCACCCCGCTCTCATCGCTATCCACCAATGATTCATCCACGTCGGTTTCAATTTCCGCAATGCTTGTGTCAGCGGGTAATTGGCTGTCTGCTGTCAGGGTTGCACCAATGGTCGGTTCTGCCGGGACAGTTACTGAATCATTGCCGAGCAGGTCTATATAATGCGTCAAGCGGAATTTAGCAGTTTCACGGGCCTTCTGTAAATTTTCCTTATTTGCCCTTGCATCGAGCACCTGTCGTTCCCTGATAGCTGTCACCAGCTCGAGCATACCGGTTTCGTGGGAGGCCCTCAGGCGGCTCAGTTCCTCACCGTCTTTTTTCTCCAGAGCAGCAAGCAGGGCTGAACCAAGGGCTTTTACATCTGCACAGAATTCATTTGCCTTTTGGATGAGATAGGTAAAACGATAAATAGGCGGTGGGCTACTGAGGTCTGCCAGGATGCTTCCCAGACTTATCCCCTGCGATGCAGCCTGGATGAGGGCTTCAGGGCTTATGGGCGGCGCAAATAATGCAAGTTTACGTTCTACACCTTCAATATTTTGGCAGTGGCGGATTTTGAATAGCCTGTCGGCTACCGTGTCCCAATACTCAAGCAATTTTTCGTTTGAAGGGATGCAGAAGTACAAGGACGATCCAATGCCGAGCAGATTAGTGCCGGTTGAGGAACCGCTGACACTGACTTCACTGCTGTACGGGAAGATATTTTCAAGTTCAACAAGGGCGTTAGAAAAATCGTCCCACTTGTCTTTGAGGCTGTTGTAGGACTCGGCTTTGATCTCCCCACGCTTGGGGACAAATTCTGGTTTGGGCCCAAGAATGTGGTTGGCAATCACATAAATCTGAATCGCCTCATTCACGCTCTCCATCGTATCCTGCCGAAACAATGAATCGCCCCACGCAATGAGGTTTTCCACATACTTGATGACGACGTGCTTCATGTAGGCAAGCGGCCGGTTGCTTGCTACAAGGTGCGGGTCAAAAGGATTGTCGCGCCATTTGCCTATTACTGCATTTTCTGGGTTATTGGGGTCTGTATTGGGTGACAGACTGCTGAACCAATCTTCCAGGCTTTCAGCAGGCGTGGTTTTGAATGGCAGCACCTTCCAGTAGCGTGAGATTTCGCTTTCTCCTGCCCCTGGCATCTCATCTGTTGTTGGGTCGAAGATGTAGTGGAACCACTTCATGGCTTCCTCATATTTGCCGTTTTTACTCAAACGGGTGGCAATATAGAGTGGAGCGTGGAAGAAGAGTTCCCAGTTATACAGGCTGTTGGCACCATAAACATCGAAGCAGACATTCTCTTTGTAATATGTTCTCTTAACAAAGTCGGAAGGTTTTTGGACCAATCCATTAGTGAAATTTGGGTCATAGGCATCCTCAAAGGTGATGCCATTGTCAGAAGGAATTTCCGTGTCGCTTTCCATCAGCCACGGCAATCCTTTTTGATTGAGCCTTGTTACATACTTACTTGAAAAGGGATGGTAGAAGGTATGGAATTCAAGGCCTTTATCTTTGGGAAGTTTATATTTTCCTATCCAATCATAGATCATGTCTTTGCCTGCCCCGAATGCTGGTTCAATATGCGATATTTCTATGGTTGCTGCATTACCTGACCGCATCATCATTGCTCGGCCTTCAGGCTGATTCACATTGCCGCTTGCCATGTAGTAAGTTGGGTTTCCCCCGGTAAAGGGCGTGATTATCTCTTCTCCAGGCATATAATCATCCGGCCTGTAATCAGGGATATCAATAGGTTTTGTTGCATAGATACTGTCATCAACAATGTCCAGTGTGTATAGAACCTCAGGGTTTTTAATTCCGATGATTATTGTTATATCCACCGGGCGCACAAAATATGTCCGGTATGCATCACTGAAGAAGAAGGGGTCCTCGAGCCGTGGAGCGTAGTTGTCGCGAGTGGGGTGACCAACAGTTTGTGATTTGTCAACGCCTTCAGGTACTCGTCGTCCAGTATCTCGAGTTTTCCGGTTTTGGAATAGTTCATGAATGACACATCGTAAGCCGGCCACTCGTTTTCTAAGTTGAAACTGCTGGTGACCTGCTTGATGCGCGAGGTGATGTCCGCTAGATAGAACCGACCGAGCTCAGACCATCTTCCGTCGAACTCGCAATGCGCGATGATAAACAGGCTAGAACCCGCAAAGCGATGGATCCACCGAAGCCTCGATTCGGTTGGGATAACAGTGCCGGTGTATTGCTTGACGAATTCCTTACTCACCTGCTTGGGGCTCCACTTTCCATTCACATATTCACTCCATGCCAGTCTTATTTCCCAATACTTCTTCGGTTCTAGGTCCGATATTTTGCTGCTACCAGTGCCTGCCTGCTCCACAGATTGGTTGGTATCCACTTGCGATTCCTGCTTCTCCATGAATTCCGGCCAGAATAGAAAAAGCCTTCCCTTCCACACTACCGGGATGAGATGCACCCCGCTGTTATCGCCATCTTCCACACTGCGGATATCCACCTGCACCTTTTCCCAGGCGCTCCATTTCATGTGCTTGTTCCATGTGCGGTAAAAGAATTTGTAGGGTGCATTGTGCGTCCGTGCGAATACATGCAGATACTTGAGTTTGCCGTCATCATAATTTTCCTGATACATTCCACAAACTTCCAGATTGGCAACTTCATTGAGGCTTGTGAGATAATTTCTGAATGCCTGCTCAACGCTCCGCTCGGTAATGTCGTTCTGCACCAGGTATGATTCCAATTCTTTGAAAAACTCGCTGCGGTCATTTCGCCATTCCGGCTCCAGCCAGTTTTCAGGATACAGGAATACCTTCCTGTTTGCCTCCCACACGCGGTAGTTCTTCATCCACTCCCAGCGGTCTTTGCCTATGTAGCCAGGTGAGACGCCAAGTTCATTCCCGTTCTCATCAATATTACTTTCCAGGTTGAGCAGGCAGCGGTTGACAAACATCTGAATGGCTGCGTTGGCCTGCACAATCCGCGAGGTGTCCATGCAGGCGCCCATCTGCACATCTATGAGGAAGTATTCAAACAACCCGTCCGCATCCTTTACACCTGCTGCTTGAATGTCAGGCTGCGTAAGCAGATAGCTGATAAGCGCCTGCCTTTGGTTCCCCCTGATTTTATCGCTTAAATCCCCGGCAATATCCAGCCAGTCCTCTTCTTCATATTTTGCCTTCACTGTATTTTTTATCAATTGACCCGTTTCATGAAGCGCGTCAAAGTCAGTCTCCGCAGCGCCCCATTCGGCTATGGTTTCAGCAGAGATACCGGTTTTCTTTACTATTTGCATCACCTCATAAAGCCGGTTAAGGGCTATCTCATTTTTGAAATCAGCAATACACAAGTTGAAGTGAGTATCAATCAGGAACTTGAGGCTTGTTTCATCCCATGCAGTTGCTTTGTAAAGCATCTCTGTCAGGTCATTTACCGTGGGCACAGGGTCTAGTCTGTTAGCCAGAGCAAAGACATCTGTGAGCAGGGCTTGTGCCTGAGGCACGGCATTTCGCAGGGTCATGTAGTCGTTAATGCGCTTCCAGTCGCCAGCGTCGAGCGCTTTGAAATCAATGCTGCCAAAATCCACGCTATAGGTGATGAAGTGGTTAAGTTCGGTTTCGCTGATTTCAAATCCCGAAATAAACTTGGCAGCACGGTGCAATACAGTCGCTTTTGCCGCAAAGTCATCGAGGATGTTTGCAGGATAGGCGGCAGATGAAGGAATGATTTCCGGGGCATTAGTAGCTGTTTTACAATACAGCCTGACGCCAGCATTCTGGGCAGCCTCAGCATATTCCAGCGTTAGCAGGTGTATCTGTGAAGCATTGAGATTGGCTACCACTTCCAACGAAGTATTAGCAGTTGCAGCGGCTTTTTCAAGAATCAAAGTATCATCAAGATAGAGATTAAAGGCTTCGTCCGCATCTTCCACTTCTACCACTAACGTGTATTCACCGCTTGCAGGCGCTGAGATATAGGCCTTCCACCTCACACTGAAGTTATCGGCAGGCACAAGGGGGTCGGGGGCATTAGAACCCCATGAAAAATCAATCGTGCCGTCTACCTTCTCTACAGACAGGTTGCTCCATGTGGCATCATTGAAATAGGCGGCTGAAAACCCTTCAGTAGAAAGATCAGTGATAAGTGTGTCAACATCATCGGCAATCAGTAGAGCGGTGGCCTCCTGACTGAGACCTATAAGGCTGGCAATGTGCTGGTTGATAGCGTCTTCCCGCAATTTGCTTTTCAGCATAGGGAGAAAGTGCTTATAAATATAGGCGAGCTTCTCGTCAAGACTTGCAGGAGTGGCCTGCGCCGGGTGGTTAAGCAGTGTTATATTGGCTTCAGCGAGGTCACTAAGAACACCGTTGAAATTATCGCTGATGAAGGTCTCGGGTGCTGCGTATAGTTCGTCAACTGCCGCCTGAAAGTTAGCGCTGACATTGGCTAGTCCCTTAAGGTAGTCGCGCTCGGTGTCTGACATAATACCAGCACAAGTAAGTCTTCCCCTAGTCACAGCACCTTCTATGCTCTTCACATAGGCGAATTTATTGGAGAATGCACTGAGGAATGCTGCAGCCTCGGACCTAGTGGCACCAGCATTGATCAGGCTCTGGAGCGCATCCTGCGACTCATCGTTGGGAATAACTACGTTTGGGTAGTCATCGGTTTTGGTCTCAAAAGACACTCTGCCCTCTAATATTCCCATAAAACGACTAACGATTTCGGGCTGAAAGGTGAGGGACAATTTCGCAGTGAGGATTTCGGAGGTCAACGGCAATTCTGGTGTTTCCGGATGGTTTTGCTCAATGGCTGCAAAGGCATCAAGGATTGATTTGGCAGTTTGGAGCGTTTTGTCCATATCAAGACCGATTTTGGAATCCGCGGGAAGGGTGCCCTGCAGGATATAATCAAGAACCGATGCCTTAAAACCTGCCTCTTTGGTTGAAGCCGCCAGTTTATAAAATTCGTAGGTATCCTTCGGTGAAATACTAATGAATTTTCCATCGTGAATATCCCACGTGCTGAAAGGAGAAGCGCTGAACAACCCGATGAGTTTGCATAGGTCAGTTATCCTCATCTTTAAGGCTTTTGCAAGAACCCTATACCGGTAAATAGCGCTGAGGTTTTGAAGATTGAGAATGTCCGTATCAAAATCGATTGGACGCGGGAACTTTACAATATTAGCAGGATCACTATCATCGAAATCAATCACCACAACAACCTCAAGAATGGCGTTAAGTTCTTCTTCTGTGATTCTGAAGGCAGCAAGAATCGCCGGTTGATGGTCTGATAGAATCACTGATTCATCCCGAGGATAGTTGCCCCAGGCATCGGCTTTAAATGCCTCGTCAATCTCCTGGACTGCTTTGTTGAGGAATAATTTCTTGTAAAGCGATTTGTCCCCATAGGTATCTATGTTGCCCCAAAACACTGCCAATTGGTTGAGCGGCAGTTTGGTTGCTTTATGCAATAAAAAAACCGATTCAAGCTTGCTGATTGTTTCAGTAGTAATGTCATTTTCTCCGAGAGCGGCAAGCATGAGGTCTGTTTCGTGAATGGTCCATCCAAGTTTTCTCCATAAACGGATAAAGCGGTGTATCTTAGACCAGGTGTCGTTTGATATTTCGGAAGTTGAAGCCTCCTCATCCTCATAAATACTCTGAATAGTTCTCAGTTTAGTAGTGTCTAAATCGCATTTCGAATCGGGTTCAAAGAGCGTAATGACCTGTTGGAATTCACTGAAATGGGCGGTGACCCACTCCTCAATGTCGGCGGGAGTTATGTCCGTCCCATTGGCGTTGGCGCTGTTGTAATCATTTATTGCCGCCACAATGTCGGCATCATCAGCAGGGTTAAGTATGCCTGCTTCAATTTGCCCCAGCCTTGTATAAAGGGTGTTAGGAGCAATGGAATTGTAAGAAAAAAGTTCTTCAAGAAAAACTAATGTGCCTTGATAGGGATTGATGAACCGGGTTTTACCAATTCTACAAGTTCCGTATAGGCTAATCCTGTGCGTTCCAACAATGGTCTTATACCCCTTGGATTTCCATCTGCATCTGTTTCGTTCTGCATATTTGCAAAATCTCCATCATTCGCATAGCCAAAATATGTGTGCAAATCTGTAGTGTCTGGCGTTGTATGTATGGTATATTCTTCCGGTGAAATGCCCAGCGATTCGGCTTCGATCGCCCTAGTAGTGGCAGCATTTGGCTGGGGGTGCATTGCCTTCATGGCTTCATAGCGGCTCACCTTGAGATGGTTGCTGTAGGTCCTGATAACATCCAGCGGCTGGTGATAGGGGAGCGTGAAGGGGTATACAGCTTTATGTTCATCGTTATTATTACTCAAGATGCGGTAGGCTTCTATGTCGAAATTCTGCGGATTGGCACGCAGCTCTTCGGCAGTGGCTTCACCAGTATCATATCCCTCAAAATTGGTCAGTGAGCCATGAACGGTGTAGTATTCCATCACCTCGTTGGCAAGGTCTATGTAGGGGATAATGGTATTGGTATTTTCGCAGGTGAGCGGTAGGTGAAGCAGATCGGGCCTGCGCGCAGACAGCATGTCCAGCGGTGTATTGCCATCACTGTTAGGTTCTCCGCGCCACAGAAATCGCAGCAGATCAACAAAATATGCCGCAGGGCTATACACCGAACGGCAATGCGCGCATTCGCAGATATCAGGGCTGCCAAAGAGTTCTGCGTATTTGGGTGTTGGATTAGGAAAATGTTTCTTAATAATGTCCATCGCTGCGTTGTATTCAGATTTTCCCATGGCATAAGCCGGTGTCATACCATGGGAATACTCCATGAGGTGCATAGCAGTCATTTCGGCCCTTGTGCTGATGTGTGATGCCCGTTGATGAATCGCAAATGCCGCGCTCTCGCCTCCTAATGCCTTACTGTAGGTCTTGATAAAGCTCTTGCGTGGAATGCTGGCTATTGTGTATGCAGAATGAAGCTTATTTTCCATCAGCGCTGTCATGGCTTCAGGACTTGTGCTTACCTGAAATACGCGCTGAATCTTTTTCAATTCGTTTCTCACTTCATCATAGTCATCTCCTGCTGCCTCTTTGATTTCCTTCTTAAAATCATGAATACGTGAGCCGGCAAAATCAAACTGTGCGTTCTTTGAAAGAAAGGCGCTAATGCCCTTTGAAACTCTGGTCTTCTCGATGGGCAGTTCATCTTTCTTAACCATTCTTGCAATACGCTGGGTGGGGAAGGCTGCGTTGAGCAGACTCTGCATTAGTCCCGCGTATCTGTCTACTTTCTCTTCATCATCCTTTCCCTCAATAAAATCAGGCACACCAGTTTTCTTGATAACATTGAGCCAGTCGCTCTTTTCGAATTCAATTAACTGATGCACGGAAGTCAATTTTCTGTTTACCTGCAACTCTTTGACCAGCGCCTGATGATTGCCTGTAAGCAGGGTAAATTGCTGCGTTAACAGCAAATTCGAAACAAGCTCCGGCTTGTCTTTAAATTCCGGCTGGGATGGAAGGTGTTTGTTCCAGAATTCACGGAAGTCGCTTCCCTTGAAATTGCGGAGGGCATTCACAAAAGAAATCCGCTGTTTCTCTTCTGGCAGGGCATTTTTGAGCATAGCATTCAACGTATTTTTGTTGTCTGTATCTTTGTCATCGAGCACGTGCTTTACACTGCATTCCCTTATACCTTGGGGAAATGCGCTGACTTCCTTCTCATTAAACTTGCGGATAATCCGCTCGTCCACAGACTTTTCTATAGCCCTTCGCAGTTCATCTTCCTTCTTTTTATACAAAGCCGGCCAGGTGAGTCTGATATTCTGCCGTCCGATGCCATAAAGCAATTCATGCGAAAGCCTTTCCTCTTCCTTCTCCTTTGTAAGCAATTCAGCGCTTGCCGCAATGTTGATGCGAGACAAGCCTACATCGAGCTCTCCAGCAGTAAAGACCAACTGGTCGCGTGATTTTGCAATTTCACTTAGGTTCGTTTTGCTCTCCTTTAGAAAGGCATTCAACTCGCTCATCAACGCCTCATACTCTGTTCGTTTGTCCTCTGCCGTGATGATAATATCCAGGCCGCGCACCAGACCTTTGTCAGAATAATCCTCCGAATTCACCATACGTGAACGTCCGATGATTTCCTCTCCTTCGAGGGCATATACCACCACATCAGCCTTCTTGCGCTCAGCCTCTGCATATTGCCAGTCGTAAAACGTAATGCGATAATTCCCGTGGTTGTCAGAAACGGTTTGTCCCAGAAACTCAAAGTCTCCTGCCTTCTTAATTTCCGCTATGTTCTTAACGCTGCGATAAACGGCAACTCCCCTCAGGTCAAGGTCAAAGGCAAGCAACCGCTGGCGTTTCTTCACTTCCCCGCTGCGAAGTTTTACCGTGCCTGTTACGGTAAAAGAGCGGCTTGCTGCAGTGAGGCCTCTTTTATTAAGGGCT
>JBKBTA010000217.1:0-4433 GCA_046291035.1 Candidatus Brocadia sp. | reverse complement strand
ATCTAGATATTGTGCGAGCCGCATTGGAAGAAGGTATTATCCCCCGATGTCACTTCGAGGACATTACGAGGTCCGACTTTTATGGTTTTGTCGTACCCTTTGCCAAGGAGTTGATGAAATTATCTAAAGAAAGCAAACTTCCTGTAAAGATTCGTGCCTGCGACACCATGGGGATGGGTGTCAGTTACCCTGGCGCCGCCTTGCCACGCAGTGTACCTGGTATTATTTACGGACTCAACCACTTTGCAGGCGTTCCTTCTGAATACCTGGAATGGCATGGTCATAATGATTTCTACTTAGCGGTAAGCAACGCCACTAGCGCGTGGCTCTATGGATGTAGTGGGATTAATGGTACATTATTAGGACTGGGAGAACGTACAGGGAACACGCCGATAGAAGCCTTGGTAATCGAATACCTGGCGTTACGGGGCGATGACGATCTCATCGATACCACAGTGATTACGGAAATTGCAGATTATTACAGAAATGAAATAGGGTATCCAATCCCCCCGACTCAACCTCTTGTAGGCTCAGAATTCAATGTTACCCGTGCTGGTATCCATTCGGACGGGCTACTGAAAAATGAAGAAATATACAATATTTTTGATACCAGGAAACTCTTAAACAGACCCATTGGTGTTTCCGTAACTGATAAATCCGGTGTGGCCGGAATCGCACAGTGGGTTAATATCTTCTTCGGATTGGAAGGAAGCGAGCAGATACCCAAAACACATGAGGGTGTCTTAAAGATAAAGGAATGGGTGGATAAGCAATACAACGAGGGACGCATTACTTCTATTTCTGATGACGAAATGATAGAGCAGGTGCGCATACACCTTGGGAATGTTATCAAATCAGATAAATTACAACAATCCGTAACTACTAAGACAAAATAACATCTTTGAAGTTATATGAGTTTCAGGCTAAAAATATCCTTAAAACGTACGGCGTTTGCGTTCCTCGCGGCAAGGCCATATCACAAGGTAATGATGCATCAACAATATTTCAGGAAATTGGTTGCAATCGTTGTGTCGTAAAGGCACAGATCCTTGCTGGCGGCAGGGGGAAAAGCGGCGGCATTAAATCTGCCAACACATCCGAGGAAGCTCATGCGTACGTAATAGGCATGCTCGGTACCCGCCTTGTAACACGTCAAACTAATCAAAGCGGCGCAGAAATTAAATACGTTCTCATTGAAGAAGCCGTTTCAATTAAAAAGGAATTATACCTCGCTATAACGATCGACCGTTCCCTTTGTACGCCGATGCTAATCGCCAGCGTTGAGGGAGGGGTAGAAATCGAAGAGGTTGCCAGGCGAACACCCGACAAAATCATCAAAGAACCGATCGACATATTCTTTGGAGTGCATCCTTTCCAGGCGCGTCGCATTGCCTCTCAATTAAACATATCAGGGGTGCCTTCAACAAAACTGAACAACCTTATCGTGAATCTGTTTCGTGCCTTTTTGAAAAACGATTGTTCGTTATTAGAAATCAATCCATTGGCAGTAACAACTGACGATGAAATATATGCGCTCGATGCGAAGATGGACATCGACGACAATGCCCTCTATCGCCATCCGGAATTTGATCAGTTTGTATATTATCAGGACATCTCTCCTGCCGAGGCTTTAGCCAGGAAATACAAGCTTAGCTACATAAGCCTCGATGGGAATATTGGGTGCCTAGTAAACGGCGCCGGCCTTGCCATGGCTACCATGGATATTATCAAACTTCACGGTGGGGAACCTGCCAACTTTTTGGATGTCGGTGGCGATGCATCTCTAGAACAGGTCACGCAGGCATTTAAAATTATTTTGTCCGATCCCAAAGTAAAGGCTATTTTAATCAATATCTTTGGGGGGATCATGAAGTGCGACGTCATTGCGTCCGGTATCATTCAAGCTATCAAAGAAGTTGGTATTCATATCCCGTTGGTCGTCCGGCTGGAAGGAACGAACGTTGAATTGGCGAGAAAAATACTCGACAATTCCGGTTTACGTATCCTTTCTGCAAAAGATATGAAAGAAGCCGCAAATATGGTAGTGAAGGCATCAAAGTAGAATGCAAAATAAACATTCATGAGCCATAATAGCTCATAAAAGGGTATGAAAATATATCACCCTCCCTTAATCCCTTCCCATCAAGGGAGGGAAAGTTCCCTCGCCCCTTGTGGGAGCGGTTCGGGGTATTTTTGTGCCCACCCTAGAGAATTTCTTTGTAATTCTGAGTTCTCGGTAACCTAATTGTATTTCGGTGAGCCCTCTCACCGAAACATCCAAAGACTTAGGAATTTTATCGCTTCTGGGTGCCGCACGAGCAGCATGATGACTGTGGCTAGATGATAATGAGTATATTAATTGATAAAGATACAAAGGTAATATGTCAGGGCATAACCGGGCGTGCAGGCAGTTTTCATGCCGGGCGAATGCTGGAATATGGCACCAAACTTGTCGCAGGTGTTACCCCTGGTAAAGGTGGCACAAAACAACAAAATGTTCCTATTTTTGACAGTGTACTCGATGCAGTAAAAAATACCGGGGCAAATACCTCTGTCATTTACGTGCCTGCACCGTTTGCGGCAGATGCTATCATGGAGGCCGCTGAGGCAGGAATTGAACTAGTGGTCTGTATCACCGAAGGTATTCCTACCCTGGACATGGTCAAGGTAAAGAAATATCTCTCAAATAAGAAGACACGCCTTATCGGACCCAACTGCCCTGGCGTCATTACGCCCGGTGCATGCAAGATCGGCATTATGCCAGGATATATCCATAAGCCCGGCAATGTTGGAGTTGTCTCACGCAGCGGAACACTTACCTATGAAGCCGTCTGGCAATTGACTCAACGCGGATTAGGACAATCCACGTGTCTGGGTATTGGGGGTGACCCCATTATAGGAACCGATTTTGTGGATGTACTGAGATTGTTCCAGAATGACAAAGAAACGCAAGCCATTGTGTTGATAGGAGAGATCGGAGGAAGCGCAGAGGAAGAAGCCGCAGAGGTAATAAAACAAGAGATCACAAAACCGGTCATCGGTTTCATCGCAGGCAGAACGGCGCCATCGGGCAAACGGATGGGTCATGCCGGCGCCATTATTTCTGGTGGTAAGGGCACGGCGTTGTCAAAAATTTCTGCGTTGGAAAATGCCGGCGTTACTATGGTAGACAGCCCTGCAGATATTGGCAAAACGGTAGCAAGAATAATAGGATGTTAATAATGCATCCAGAATAACCAGTCGTACAGGGGCATTCCACGTTTAATACCTGCCACAAGGATTATTGGATTTAATGCAAAATCCTAATTCTATGAGACGGATCCTTCATATCGACATGGATGCATTCTTTGCCGCGGTTGAGCAAAGGAGAAATCCAGAACTGATTGGCAAACCTCTTGTAATTGGGGGTAGCGGAGATCCCGCCCAAAGAGGTGTCGTATCAACTGCTTCCTATGAAGCCAGAAAGTTCGGGATACGTTCCGCAATGCCCTTAAGGACTGCATATAAACTCTGCCCCCATGCGGTCTTCCTCCCCGTAGATTATGAGGAGTATGCAAGGGTATCTGAAAGAATAAAGGACATCCTGAGAGAATGCTGCCCGGTCATGCAAGATGTCGGGATTGATGAGGCATTCCTTGATATATCCCAAATAGACAAACCATCAGAGGAGATTGCAAAAGAGATCAAAAGGAAGATCAAACAGGAGACCGGTCTTACGTGTTCTATAGGAATAGCACCCAACAAGCTCCTGGCAAAGATCGCCTCTGACATGCAGAAGCCGGACGGACTTACCATAATTACAGAGCGTGACGTAGAAAGCCGTATATGGCCGTTACCTGTCAGAAAACTCTTGGGTGTTGGACCAAAGACGGAGGTATATTTAAAGGAAATGGGTGTTGAAACCATCGGTCAGCTAGCCTCACTGCCAATGGATACCCTTATTGAGAGATTCGGGAATTCCCATGGGACATATCTTTATGAGGCATCAAGGGGAATAGATGAAAGCCCTCTTATTACCCACTGGGAACCAAAATCCACAAGCAGAGAAGTCACCTTTCAGAGTGATACTGGCAACTGGCAGGCCATAGCCAGGACTCTTGCAGAACTCACCAGGGAGGTTACAAACGATATGAAACAGGCTGGCTATGTGGGCAAAACGGTTACGGTGAAGGTGAGATTCAGTGATTTTGAAACCCACACAAGGGCAAAAACCCTTACAAAGCCCACGAATGCAGTAAATGAGATAAGAACGGCTGCCTTTGACTGTCTCAAGAGGTTTGAACTGAAAAAGAAGGTCAGGCTCGTAGGGGTGAGGGTAGGAGAATTGAAAAAGGTGTAAATGCCAATAGTGATTTCCACCTGAAAATACCTCCTGTGCTGTCATTCTGAGCCCTTCGCTTTTTGTCATTCTGAACGAAGTGAAGAATCTCTTT
>JBKBTA010000216.1:0-4445 GCA_046291035.1 Candidatus Brocadia sp. | reverse complement strand
TACAACAGAAATGTCTTCATTATAGGTAGGGATATAGATATCTACCGACAACCCTGAAGGAGGAGGATGGGATTTTCTCTCTGCTGGATTCCATATCTGAAAGAAAAAAAGAAATAACGCAATAAAACCATGAACCTCAGCATAAAAAAAACTAAGAGAGAGAATTAAGGAGTCTGGGTTGATGGTGTAACGCAGACGGTATACAAGATAATAAAGATAAACACCTAAAGTGAAAATGATAACAATCTGGTATTTTATTTGTCCCTTTTTCAATTTACGTTATTTTTTTTATACAAATTTTATGCGAAATTGTTTAAAAATTATACAACAAGGAAGTAAAATCCTTTAAGTAAGGGAAATCCACGCAAAAATCAAACCTAAATTCTTTGAGATGGACATTTTTATGCGTCTGTGTACAATTGTAAATATAATAAAAAAGTTCTTCTTTATACTTAGAATCAAAAATAAGAGAGAGGCATTTTTCCCAAAAAGATTTTGGGTTTTTTACAAACTCATAAATTAGGGTGTCAAAATTTTTGAAATAATTCCAGGAGTTATTCTCATATGGTGGAATACGATGTTGTAATTGCAGGAGCCGGGCCTTCAGGTGCAGCCGCAGCCAGAGGGTTAGTAAACGAAGGGCTAAAAGTCCTCGTGATAGAAAAAAAGAAACTCCCCCGGTATAAGATGTGTTCTGGCATTATCTTTAAAAAATCACAGGATATTACAGAAAAATATTTTGGTAAAATCCCAAACTCAGCATATGCTACCCCAAATATTTTAAAGGGGGTACGATTCTGGTCCGATGATGAACATTATACAGATTGGCCGTTCAGCAGGGAAGGCAATGGTGCACCCAACGTATGGCGTTCTGAATATGATTATTGGCTTATTAAAAATTCAGGGGCAGAAGTTTGGGATCGCTGTAACCTGAAAGGATTTCAGGATTCAGGGAATCACGTCACGTTGGAATGTTATACTATATCCGATGGCAAAACGAAGGTTATTACGTGTCGATACTTAATAAGTGCCGAAGGCAGCAAGTCAGCAGTCAGGGCAACTCTTGACCCCGAGTTTGAAAAAAGTTTAAGATGGTTTGTTGCCTGCCAGAATTATTATGAAGGCACTTCTGATTTAGACCCCTGTTTCTATCATGGCTTCCTGGATTCTCAATATGGCGACGTGTATTCATGGTTTAATGTGAAGGACGACCTGCAAATCTTTGGAACTGCGGTAAGAAAAGGACTGAAGATATATCCTTACCTTAGTAAATATACTGAAATGTTAAAAAGAAGATTTGGTTTAAATCTCGGAAACCTGGTAAGAAAAACCGGATGTCTGGGAAATAACATGTGCTCAACAGGAGGTTTTTTTCTGGGGAAAGGGAATGTCCTTCTGGTGGGAGAAGCAGCAGGATTCCTGAATGCCTTCGGTGAAGGCATCTCATGTGCATTATCAACGGGACTTTTTGCAGCCGAAGCAATAAGTAAGGGCATAAAATCAGGAGATAATTCACTTGCGACTTATACTGAATTAACAAAACTGGAAAGAAGGCAGACTACAGTATCGTGGAAGTTAGGAGCAAAAATAGCCGGGAGAGATCTCATGCCGTTGTGATGATATTCATTGGAGCTGCTGCGGAAAGCATGAAATAATTCGTATTTAGACCTTTTCTGTCTTTATTGGTTGTATCTCTTCAACATCCAATGGAAAACCTTTCGCAAATGCCCCATTGAAATAGAGTTTAAAATAATATTTTCCTGGTTTCGGAATAAGCAGATTTCCCGTCCTGATTCCCAAATCCGGATGGTGCAGTCGGGAAAGAATCGACAGGGTTATTCCTTCAAAAACAGCAAAGATACGGTCGTTATCATCACAGAACTCAACGCGGATATCGTAATCCCCTTCCGCATCTGCCAGGCGAATATAGAGGGCTAACGAGGGATGTATATACGGAAAGCTGGCTGCCCGAATTCTGTCAAATATACCAATAGCACTCCATTTGTTTGTCCCCTTTTCCTGAATAACCATGTCTGCGATAAGAAACGATATGATTTCTGGTTTTACAGGCAGCATGCCAGACTCCTTTTTATAAATCATCTAAGATTATTTATCGTAATTGTTTATTTATCTTACAACTACCCTAAATAATATCAATCAAATATTAATGAGGGTTTTTTAAAGTGAAATAGACTTTATTTAAATAAAGTATCGGTGGGATAAGTTTGCAAAGCAATGATACCTTTCACAGTAAAGACTAAACAGGGCAATTTAGACCTATGCCCTGGACAGGTAATCACCCTTGATTAAAAATCTTGATTATAAGACCTGCACTACTCGTTTTGATTCATCGAACACGGTCTTTTATGTAGACATGCCTTATTATCTTCCAGGTAAGCGGGAATGCTATCAAAATAGTTTCACACTTGATGACCGTAAGGCATTAGCAGAACTCTTGAACAATATCAAAGGTCGGGCGTTAGTATCTCATCGATAATACCATTTCTGAATTGTACAAGGGCTGGTATCAATCATTCAAGGGAACCCATAAGTCAACCGGCGAGGAAAAGCCAAGAACTCAAGAGGTTTTATACTGCAATTTTCAATCCGTAAGGACAAGGAGTTTGTTTGGTGGATAACCTCTACGATTTTTTAACGTGGCTTATATGCTTTGAGTTTTTGCGGTGGATTGTTTTCGGGCTGTATTGGTCAAATTAACCGTGTTCAAGAGATGCCAATTTTGCTTCCAGGGCTGCAAGGCGTTCACGAATCTGGATAGCGGTATCAATCTTATCGTCAAGGGATTCTATTTTGGAATCCAGTCTTTTGATTTCTGTTGTTAAAACTGTTTTCAGAAAACTGAATTCAGAGGTCATTTCAGACTTTAAAGAATCAATTCTGCTATCCAGGCGTTTTATTTCTACCTGGAGAGATTTCAACTCAGGAGCGACAACGTCCTGTAATGCTTGTTTTACTTGTTCATATACACTCATGGTTATAAATATACCAATTCTCCAGAACTCTATCAATACAAAAAGGAAATTACCATAAAGGCAATAGATGATAAGGTGAGTGTAGAAATCAAACGGTTAGAGGAAAAGATCGATTCTCTCAAGAGAAAATTGAACCCGCTATCCAGACTATTCCAACCTGATAGAAAACAGCAAAAAGTAATCAGGCCTTCGGCGTCTTTTCCATGTAGAGCGAAGAGGCTCTTCGCTCTACAAATCGCTTGAATAAAATGAAACATCCATGAGCCACAGACTCACAAAAAAGCATGAAAATGTTTATTTTTTAGACAATCGACTTCATTTTCAGGTGAAAATTCCTTGTATAATATCAAGTTAGTGCTAATTGAGGCCACACCAACCAGCCTCAAAAGTGTATTATTACGATTACTTTTGCCTTGCCTTGCATGTCTGTTACGGTTAATATTTGCAGTATGAAAACAGTTGCAGGAATTGACATCGGCTCAACGACCACGAAGGTCGTAATAATGCGCGGGCATACAATCATTGGCTCAAAAACATCCTCTACAGGAACTAACTGCAAGAAAACCGTAAAACTATTGCTCAGCGAAATGCTGGAAGATTACAATCTAAGAGAAGATGAAATACAATACACCGTGGCTACTGGTTATGGTCGCAGAATAGTCCCTGCCGATGAAATTGTTACAGAAATAACGGCTAATGCCAAGGCCGCAAAGTGGCTTATGCGCGATAAAGTAAAGGTAAGAACCCTTATCAATATCGGTGGGCAGGACTGTAAAGTAATTTCCCTGGATGATAATGGTATCATAACAGATTTTGCAATGAATGACAAATGCGCGGCTGGAACGGGACGATTCCTAGAGGTTATGAGTCGCATCCTTGAGGTGGAATTGGATGAACTTGGTATATTGTCCGAAAAGGCAGAAGATATACCTCATATAAATAGCCTGTGCACGGTCTTTGGGGAGTCTGAGGTCATTTCACTGTTATCCCAGGGGAGAAAGGTGGAGGATATCATTGCTGGCATCCACAAGTCTATTGCCAAGCGGATAGGTTCTATGGTCAAAAAAATTGGTATTAAAGAAGCGGTCTTCTTTGACGGAGGACCTGCCTTTAATAAAGGGCTGAAGAGCGCGTTGGAACAAGAATTGAATGCAGATTTACACGTCCCGTCAGACCCACAAATTACCACAGCCCTGGGAGCAGCCATCATTGCCTGCGAACATTTCGCCCAGAAGCATTACGCTGCATAGTCGCAACCAAATAATCACCCATCCTCCTTTGACTTGGAAATTTAGGAGATTTAAGATGAAGAGGTTTGATCGGCAAAAAAGTTTTTAAAGTATTACGGTGAAGGATTCGATGGATTGAGAAATGACGTGCCTTGAAGTATGGGATACCTGAGTGGTTGAAAATACCATTTCTGCGTGCTTAATCCACGTAGAAAAGTTTGTA
>JBKBTA010000215.1:0-4480 GCA_046291035.1 Candidatus Brocadia sp. | reverse complement strand
CACCACGTCAACTTCCTTCTTTTCCTTGCCTTCTTACTCCCTCTTTTTGGTATCGCTGGACTTTGACGTTACCCTGAATCTTATGCATTTTGCAGTGAAAATAAAATAGTTACACAGTCTGTTTTGAGCAAAGAGGTATGGAAAATATAGCACCCCACTTCTTGCGGTAGGCATTGGAATACTATAAAGATATTTGTTCAAGTTTCCTGTAGATAGAGGCCCTTATCGCATCATACCGTGGTGGGACTTCAACAGGAAGGTTGACAAAGCGTGGAGTTACTTCTTCCAGTTTGTTTTCGTGATAGTTTATCTTAAATTCTGGAAATTTCAAGCCGTGTGCAGTAGAGATAACAACCACTTTTTCGTCACGCCTTATCACTTTTTTTTCTACTAATTTCATTAGTACCGCCAAGGCTACTCCTGTGTGCGGACAACTGAACAGGCCAGTTCGGTCTGCTTGTGCAGAGGCATTGGCCAATTCATCTTCCGTTGCCTGCTCTACTATACCGTTAAAGCTCTTTAAAACGTTGATCGCCTTTTTATAACTTACCGGATCACCTATCTGGATGGCATTGGCAAGGGTCTTCTGCGCCTTCACTGGCTTAAATTCTTTAAAGCCATTCAAATAACTGAGATAAAGAGGGTTGGCCTTGGCTGCCTGTGCGCACACGATGCGAGGCTGCTTATCGATTAAACCCAATTCCCTCATCATGAGAAACCCTTTTCCCAGCGCAGCGGTATTACCCAGGTTCCCCCCAGGAACAATCACAACATCAGGCACTTCCCAATCAAACTGCTGGACTATTTCGATGCTTACTGTTTTTTGACCCTCGATGCGGAGGGAATTCATGGAGTTGGCTAAGTAAATATTATTTTTACTACATATCTCCCTTACCAGCTTCATACACCCGTCGAAATCGGTATCCAGCGATAAAGTAAGCGCACCATTAGCGATAGGCTGGATAAGTTGCGCATGAGATACCTTATTTTTGGGAAGAAACACAATGGCGAGAATACCTGCAGCGGCGCAATAGGATGCTAAAGCAGCGGAGGTATCTCCAGTGGAAGCACAAGCAACCGCAGGGATTTTTTTCCCTTCTGCAATCATTTGTTTAACCATCGAGACAAGTACTGTCATCCCCAGATCTTTAAAAGAGCCTGTATGAGCATTTCCACATTGTTTGATCCATAAATCTTCAATACCGAGTTCTTTTCCCAGTCGTTCAGCCCAGAAGAGGTTGCTGCCGCCTTCGTATAGGGAAACCACGTTCTCATTGTCAACATTGGGACAAACCCATTCCTTCTTTCCCCAAACGGAACTCCCATAAGGCCATTTGGTACGCCTATAGCGCTCATCGAATAGCTTCTTCCAGTGTTCCGGCGAGTGTTTGCGGAGCTTGTCCATATCATGCTTAACCTCCAGCAAATCTCCACACTTTTTACACTGGTAGATAATCTCATTCAATTCGTACTTTTCATTACATCCCGATATGCACTGAAACCATGCCTTATATGGCATGACTATTTCTCCTTTCAAGAGCTTTATCTTTCAAAATATTGTATTGTGTGGAAAACATCTATCGTTTTAATGCAAAAGACAGAATTGCCCAGAGAGCAGTAATGGTAAGGGTTAAAAAGCCCAAATTTAACCCCACCATCCAATAAATAATCTCTCGTTTGTCCCTATCTGTTTTTATAAGGATCTCTGTTTTGTCTTTTTCTGCTTCGACAAGTATTTCAGACTTGTCTTTTTCCGTTTTCGCCAGCATTTCTGATTTATCTTTTTCTGTTTTAGTTAGTATCTCTGATTTATCTTTTTCTATTTTCGCCAGTATCTCCGTCTTATCGCGTTCTGTTTTTTCATATAGCTGGTCCAGTCTTGAGGCAATCTGGGTGATTCTTTCCTTGAGAACGTCCTCATAAAGGGCCTCAAGCCTTGTAATTCTATGTTCTAATTCTTCAATTTCAGGCATGTTAGAATTATAAGATTCATATGTCTAATTTGTCAAGTTTTTTCGAATGGATGCGACACTGGAACACAGCATACTGAAAAAATTCTGCGGATAGTAACGGCTATTTTCATTTTGACAAAAACGCCATTACTTTGATAAGATTCTTTGACGTCATGTACTTACATAATTTATTGTCAAAAATATCTTCATATTTCCCAAAAGTAAACGGGCAATCTATCCGGCGGGAGTTCAAGCATGCCTTTAGCATGGGAACGTCACATAAAAATACAGCATTAAACGAACAGGAATTGGCCCTCATCCTGAAACTGGTAACGGTAATCAAAAAAAGGAGACTCACTGTTCCAGCCACCATGTTTCTTGAATGTGCGCAACCACTCAACTATATTGGAAGTCAGATGATGGTGTTTTTCAGGCCATTTTTGACCTATTTCTTTACCCAGGCAGAGTATGACCTGTTTCAGGGTATCCTTGAAAAGAGGGAAGGCGTAAAAAAGATTATTGAGGAGTTAGAAAAGACAGGTATTCACCGCAAAGAGGAAGAAAGAGGGAGTTAAAATTATGAACGTTATTATTGCCACAGACTGTGGGAGTACCACCACCAAGGCCATCCTGATTGAAAAAAAGGACGGGGTGTATCGACAGACATTTCGAGGAGAATCGCCCACCACTGTGGAAGCGCCGTTTGAGGATGTAACCCGCGGCGTTCTGAATGCGTTTGCAGAGGTGGAAGAACTCTCCGGCCGAAAGATTTTAGACGGTGAAAAGATTATAACACCTGCCCAGGGAAATGTGGGAGTAGATGTTTACGTTTCCACAAGCAGCGCCGGCGGTGGACTGCAGATGATGGTAGCAGGCGCCGTAAAGGCCATGACGGCCGAAAGCGCCCAGCGCGCAGCGCTCGGAGCGGGCGCAATCGTTATGGACGTTATCGCATCCAATGACCAGCGCCTCCCGCATGAAAAGATCGACCGTATCCGGCATCTAAGACCGGACATGATCCTTCTTTCGGGAGGGACTGACGGTGGTACGGTCACCCATGTGGTAGAACTGGCTGAATATATCTCTGCTGCCAACCCAAAACCCCGACTCGGCATGACCTTTCAACTCCCGGTCATCTATGCCGGCAATAAAGACGCCCGCGAAAAAGTTAAAGAAATTTTGAGCAAAAAGACCTCTCTCAATATAACGGAAAATATCCGACCCACACTTGAGCGGGAAAATCTCTTCCCGGCACGACAGGAAATCCAGAAACTCTTTCTTGAACACGTCATGGCTCATGCCCCCGGTTACAAAAAACTTATGTCATGGACGGGAGCGCCTATTATGCCTACACCCGGTGCCGTCGGCCTCATTATGCAGACTATTGCTAAAAAAGACAATATTAATGTGGTGGGTGTAGACATTGGCGGTGCCACCACGGACGTCTTTTCTGTATACGGCGAAATCTTTAACCGCACTGTGAGCGCCAACCTTGGAATGAGTTATAGTATTTCCAATGTGCTGGCAGAGGCCGGGCTTGAAAATATTCTCAAATGGGTGCCATTTGATATCGATGAGTCTGACCTCCGAAACAGGATTAAGAACAAGATGATCCGCCCCACGACAATACCCCAGACATTGGAAGAACTGAAAGTTGAGCAGGCCATATCGCGGGAAGCCCTGCGGTTGTCTTTTGAACAGCACAAGTCCCTTGCAGTGGGACTGAGAGGGGTACAGAGGGAACGCGACATTTCTGAGGCCTTTAAACAGGAAATCACCGGTGAAACACTCATAGACATGTTAAAGTTAGACTTGTTGGTAGGCAGTGGGGGTGTGCTCTCTCACGCACCACGCAGGTCGCAGGCAATGCTCATGATGATTGATGCATTCCAGCCTGAAGGCATCACAAGGCTCGCCGTTGATAGTATTTTCATGATGCCACATCTTGGTGTCCTTTCGACCGTGAATGAACAGGCTGCAACAGAGGTTTTTGAGAAGGATTGTCTGATTCATCTGGGTACGTGTATTTCTTTTGTTAAAGGGAGTATTGGAAAGGCCAATGAAAAATGCATTTCATATAAGATAACGATGATGGATGGTAAAAGAATAGAAGAATCGCTTTCGTATGGGAACTTACGTGTCTTTCCCCTCGGTGTTGATCAGGCGGCGGAAATTGAGGTCATACCTGTAAAAGGTTTTGATGTTGGCGCGGGAAAGGGCAAACCCATCGTGAAGAAGGTTTTTGGGGGAGTTGTGGGGATAGTTATTGATACCCGCGGAAGACCCATAATATTAGCGAAGGATAAGGTATCAAGGGTGGAACAATTACAACGATGGGCAAAGGCCATCGATGCTTATCCAGAGTAGGAAACCACTGATTTGCAACACCAATGTCAGAAATTATAAAATAGAGAGAAGAGTTGAAAATGCAAACCATTACAAAGCCATTCTTTTATCCAATTTCATTAGAAGAGGTAAAATCAACGGTTGCAAGAAAAAATGGTAGACGAAATGGCTTTCAAATAATG
>JBKBTA010000214.1:0-4494 GCA_046291035.1 Candidatus Brocadia sp. | reverse complement strand
CAGAATTGTAGTGAGGAATAATTTTGAAGATCCTTGAATATCAATCACTTATGTTTTTAAATGCGTAACTTAGGCTAACGGCCTGCGCTTCACCTGCGCCGCCGAAGCGCAGCGGAGCGGGTCGGCTAGAAGCGCTGGTTATGCCGCCATCCCGTTGGTTTACGGCGTGCCTTCCCTTCCGTGGCATGTCAAGGGGCGTGTGTCAAACGCCAAGTTCACAATCATTTCTTCAAGCTCTTCAGGAACTCGCTGGCCATCTGGGCTAGTAAGGTGGCTCGTTCTGCAATAAAGTCATTGAATTTCTCTGGATCATGAAGAGCTTTATTCAAGGGAACCAGTTGTTCTTTTAGCCGTTCATCGGAAACGTTGTAGGTTCGAAGGTATTGACTAGGCGGCTTCGAACTAAAGGACCTATTTGCCTTTTCATTGAGAACAACAATGTTCGCGAGCGAGTTGATGTACAATTCGTCGAACTTGTCCTTTAAGATTTTTCGCGGGAAGAAATGGTGCCATTCTGGCTTGAAGCCTTCGTTCAGTTCGTTGTCAGTTCGGTCGAAACCAATTCTGACGTCTTGGTTGATCCAGTCCTTTGCACCATTGTTGAAAGCAATTAGGTAAAGAACCAGACGCAGGAACTTGTCTGTGTATTCTTCGAGAAAATCGTCTGCCGTAAAATCTCTGGTGGAAGAGAGCGGCGCAATGAGACCATCGATTGCTTCTTCGAAGTTAGGTTTTGCGTTAATCTGCTTTGCGTCTTGGTCCAAAGCAGTTATTGCCGAGCCGCTGTAGCGTCCGTCCTTGGTCGCAAGTAGGAGCCAATAGAGAGCTTTTTGGAAATCAAAATCCTTAGGGAACTTTGCCCTTAGGTAGAAAACAGGGATCAAGACGTTTACCGAAGGGAGCAACTCGTCGGAAAGCACGCCATACTCCATTAGGTTTCTGATAACGGAGGAAACTACCTCCTTGGTGGTTCTCCAGTATTCATCGAATTGGTCAGAAGGATCCCAAAATGCATCGGAGATGTCTCTGAGGCGGGCGGTCTTGTGTCCTATTATTGCAAGCGTACGTATGATAACGCCAGGATCGAATTCGAACCCCTTGGAGGCCAAGTCCTTCAGAAATGGATCAAATTTCTGCCTTACCCAGCCCTGTTGCTTGGATGCGATGAGAGCAACAATGACGTCGCTTTCGCGAATCTTTGTTCCTGCAGTGTTAAGTCTGCTGAAGATCTCTGCAACATCTTCTAGCTCGTGATCAACGATAATTTCGTATATCGGCGCATTCTCGATTCTCCTGATGGATTGGAGTTTCTCGTGAATTTCGGCAAATCTCTTTGCGTCTCCGAGTTTCTCGGAGATCTCGAGCGTAAGCTGAGACAGATTTTCGCTGTTAAGTATCTTACGTACAGAAACCCATTCACTGGATTTTCTTCTGATAGGATTGGCTAAACCAAACTCGAGCTCTTCCTTCTTCTTAGACACGTTCACAAGAATCTCGTATTTGGCATAGTACTTGTTCCACTGGTCGGTGTCAGCCCACCAGTATGGCTTTTTGCCGAAAAGGAGCGCCAAAGAAGTGACTCTCTGTTGCCCATCAACAATCCAGAGTCTCCGTATTTGATTTCCCAACGCACTTCGCGGGGAACTGTACGAAGACTCCCAAAGCAAGAGGGTGCCGATTGGATAACCCCGCCAGAGTGAATCGACTAAATCAGCAAGCTTGGACGGTCTCCATACATATTTGCGCTGGAACTCTGGCACATTAAGTACTCCGAGGGTCGCGTCGTCGATATGTTTGACGATATCAGAAATTTCAAGCCGTTGATCTTTCATTCTAGGCTCCTGTTTGCAAGTGTGTAACTTAGCATGGCACTTAACGCTCGCTTGGGGCAACTGGCGGCATAACGGTTGGTTTCAGCGGCAGCGGCGGGGCAGGGGAGATTCCTTCGCCTACACTCAACTCCGCAGGCTCGCGGCGCGTACCCTCAGCGGCAAAGCCGCTGTCCGCTGCAAACGGTGTTGGGCAGTTTTTGACCTGCAAGACTCCTTCGCTTATGACAAGCGTATAAACACATCGGGCTTTTGTTCTGCAATTCGCAATAACGCCACTGCTGGACCGCTCGGCTTACGTCGTCCCTGTTCCCAATCTTGAATCGTCCGCACACTGACGCCCATCAAACCTGCAAATGCGGATTGAGACAATTTCAGTTTTGTGCGAATTACCCGCACAGGGGCAGGGGCTTTCAAAGTATGCGTACGCAGGGTCTTCTTGCCAGCCTTATACGCCTTGACTTCCCGAATACCTTCCAAGATTTCCTGACCAATATCACGTTTAGCCATTTTCAATTTCCTTCGCAATTTCTCGTAGAACGTGGGCGGGGATGTTTTCTACTTCGCTTTTACTGTAAATGGTCAACAACCAGATTTCATCATCCTGCTTCTTGAAGTAGTAAATCACCCGCACGCCGCCGCTTTTACCTTTGCCTGCCATTCTCCAACGGACTTTTCGGACGCCGCCCGAACCAGGGACAATCTTACCCGCTTCGGGATATTGGAGCAGGTAGTTTTGCAAGCCCTGATACTCATCATCTGAAAGATAATCATGCACATACTTGGTAAAGGCGGAGGCTTCGATGAATTCCATGAAGATATTATACGGCTATGCCGTAAGGTTTTCAAGACCTTATTTCCCGCTTTTCAGCCGCCCATCTTTGCAAGAAACTGCCCAACAATAATTAGACTGGTCATTATAACCGCCCCCGGCACGCTGGGCTGTCAGTCTATTACGCCGGTATTTTGGATATAAAAATTTCGTTATCCCATTTACCTCCTTTATGTTGCGCAGAATTGTCATGAAAAGCAGGCGTCTTAGACTGATCAGTATAAGACACCACTTTTGGTTCATCAATTGGACTTCGCACTCCTTTTGGACCGTAATTCAGCACATGCGTGTAAATCATAGTAGTTTTAACATCCTTGTGTCCCAGCAATTCTTGAATAGTCCTAATGTCATAACCTGATTCCAAAAGATGGGTGGCGAAAGAATGGCGAAAGGTGTGACAACTTGCTCTTTTAGTAATTCCGGATGATGTTACAGCCTCTTTGACAGTTCGTTGCATAATGGATTCATCCATGTGATGCCGGCCTTCTTCGGTGGTTTTCGTGTTCTTCCACCTGTTCTCCTGCGGAAAGACCCATTGCCAGCGCCAATCGGCGGGCGCGTTGGGATACTTGAGATCCAAAGCGTCGGGCATTTGCACCCGTCCCCAGCCTTCGGCAAGGTCTTTCTCATGGATCGCCTTGACCTTTCGCAGATGGTCTTGAAGCGGTTTCTTAAGCAATTCAGGGAGCATGGTTATCCGGTCTTTCGCTCCTTTGCCGTCGCGGACAAGGATTTCATTGCGGGCAAAGTCAATGTCCTGAACGCGCAACTTAAGACACTCCATCAAACGTAACCCTGCGCCGTACATAAGCGAGGCCATGAGCCACTTGTCACCCTTCAAGTTCGCAAGAACAGCTTTCACTTCATCGCGGGTCATAACCACTGGCAGGCGTGTTGGCTTGCGGGCACGTATGACCTTGCCGAGATCTCCGACTTCACGGCCGATCACGTGGCGATAGAGGAACAGCAAGGCTGAAAGTGCCTGGTTTTGCGTGGAGGCGCTGACCTTCTCCTTTACAGCAAGATGGGTGAGGAAGGCGTTGATTTCCGGCTCAGCCATTTCCGCAGGGTGATGAACCTTATGGAAGAAAATGAACCGCTTGGCCCAATGGCCATAGGTCTCCTCCGTGCGGCGGCTGTAATGACGAGAGCGAAGGGCTTCACAAAGACGGTCCATGAGTTTCGGCTTATGACCCACCTTAGAGACGTCTGCTGGATGCTCGTTTGCACTGCAAGAATTTTTTATTATGGAGCGTGCTTGTTGCACAGGATTCTCTCCTCTGCTGACAAAGTCGAAGATTAAATGATAAAAAAATGGGGTTTTCCTTAACAGTAAGCGGTATTAAAGTAAAAACCGAAGAAAATTTCAAGTATTTTACTTACATTACTTTGTTAAAAATTTAAGCGGCGCATTTTTTCTTAAGGCGTTTGGATTTAATTTTAAAATAGCCATCGGCAAGTTTTTCGTTCTTTGATAAGGCGCTGGTAGAGGCGAATTCGAGTACGGAATTGACAGCCTGTTTGATTCCATTGAAGGTTGTAGGTTTCGTTTCAAGGATTTTGGTAAGATAGGCATTTTGTTTGATCCAATAGGTGAGAGTCCATGCAACAAGACAAAGATTCCAGTATCTGTCAATCTTGTTGATGTGTCTGACCTGGTAGTGGTCAAAGTAAAAGGTGTCCTTTAATTCCTTGAAACAGTGTTCAATACCCCAACGGAGCAGGTAGTTTGTGATGACCATTTTGGCAGAGGCGCGGAGATTGTTGGTAATAAGGATATGATAGTTGTTGTCGTCATCCTTATTCCATTTGCCAAAAATGACCACAAACTTG
>JBKBTA010000213.1:0-4511 GCA_046291035.1 Candidatus Brocadia sp. | reverse complement strand
ACCTTAGCAGAGAAGACCTTCAATCCAAAGCTCGGCATCGTTGGAGGCATTTCCATTATTGGTACCACAGGAATTGTACGACCCATGTCTGAAGACGCCTTCAAGACCTCTTTACTTTGCGGACTTGATATTGCCCGGGGGATAGGATACGAAACGGTAGTGCTGGTACCGGGCAGTCTGGGTGAGCATGCAATGTTGAATCTGGTGAATATACCCAGGGACCAGATTATTCAGATAAGCAATTTTGTTGGTTTTATGCTGAACGCCGCCCGGGAAAGACGCTTTCAGAAGATCATACTTGCAGGACATCCGGGTAAATTGGTCAAGTTATTGCGTGGTGATTTTCATACCCACAGTGCAGTTTCTAAGCCGGCGAACGATATCTTAATAGATATTATAACACAACATTGCTGCAACCAATTGGCCACCCCTCTTTCCCCCCCTTCGCAAGGAGGGGACTTCGTCGTGAGCGCTCAGTCGAACGAGGAAGGGGAGGTAAAAACATGCAAAAAGTTTTTACATGGTAATACTTCCATCGAAGGCGCCCCCCTATCAAATACAATACTCAATCGTCTCAAAGAGGTTTCAACCGTCGAAGGAATTGTTGAATTATTGAGAGATTATCGATACTTGTCTGTAATGGATGAAATTGCTGAAAGGATTGTGGATAAGGTACGTGCATTTTTTAAGGGCGAACAGCTCCCCCCTACAGAGGTCGGCGTAATTTTATTCGATATGAAAGGCTCGATTGTGGGTATTTCAAATAGTGCTCAGTCATGGCTGAATCTTATAAAAATAAAGTCATCATCGTAGGTTGCGGACCGGGACTGAAGTCTTATATTTCTCCCAAGGCCATTTACTACATTAAAAAGGCTGATATCCTTGTGGGAAGCCGACGTTTATTAAAGCTTTTTCCCGGTGTGGATGCTGAAAAGATAGTTCTGGAAAGGAACTATAGCATTCTGGTGAATAAGATTGCCGACTGGAGTTTTACAAAACAGGTCGTGGTGCTGGTAAGTGGCGATCCTTGTTTCTTCAGCTACGCAAAGATGATCGTAAAGAAGATGGGACGCGAATCTTGTGTAATCATTCCGGGAATTAGCAGCATGCAGCTTGCCTTTGCAGCCATTGGTGAAAATTGGGATGACGCCTGTTTTATTAGTTTGCACGGAAGAAATGACGAATATGCGCAACTCATTAAAAAGGTTAGGGAATGTGTTAAGGTGGGAATCCTGACAGACCATAGAAATACACCTGCCGTTATTGCCCGTCAGTTATTAAGAAGTGGGGTACAAAATAGGCGAATGTATGTGTGTGAAAATCTTTCTCTTTCTGAAGAATCTATCCGTGAAATAGATTTAACATCAGCGATAAACTTAAAAACAAGCGGTCCAGCTGTAGTGATCGTAAAAAAATATTGAAAGTGAACATAGGTAACTTTTATGGTATTGGTTTGGGTCCGGGTGACCCTGAGCTCCTTACGATGAAGGCGATTCATGCCATTCAAGGGGCAGATTGTATCTTTGCCCCGAAATCTGACACTAAAGAAGATAGCCTTGCATTAGAGATTGTTAAGGAATATGTGAAGGGAAAGAGGGTCATCGAACAGGTTTACCCCATGACAAAGGACAAATCCATACTGCGTGCCGCATGGCTCAAAGCTGCGGAAGAGATTCGTGCTGAGGTTAGAAACGGATATGATGTAGCGTATCTCACGTTGGGGGATCCCATGACCTTCAGTACCTATATATATTTACTGCGTCATTTAAGCGCCATGCTGCCGGAACACGCTATCCACACAATACCCGGGATTACCTCCTACAATGCCGCAGCATGTATAGCCAATTATCCATTACTGATGGGCGATGAGCGACTGGCAGTGATTCCCGTACCAAAGGACGTCACGGAATTACGCTCCATCTTAGAAGCGTTTGATACGGTTGTTATGATGAAGGTAGCCAAGAAGTTGGATGAGGTAATTCAACTACTCGAGGAGATGAAGCTCTCAGAAAATGCCTTATTTGCCTCTTATATCGGACAAAAGAATGCCTATCTTACGTACGATCTTGTATCCTTAAAAGGTAGCGGAAGGGGGTACATGTCAGTGTTGATTGTAAAGCGAATGAGGCATTAATTATTTTTAAATTCTTTTAAATTAGTCATCGAACAGCAACAGCTTCAAGCACAATATTCTTGTCGATAATCTTTTTGCCACGCAAGATCTTGACTCTGATTCTGTCGCCTACATCATAACGTGATATTTCTCTGATCAAATCATCCGGTTCTTTAATCTTTACCCCTTCGATCTCAACAATAACATCTCCTAATATGACATTTCCGGTTCTACTCCAGATAGTACCTTGCAAACCAGCCTTATAAGCTGCACTCCCGGGAAAGACTTCCATGATGATCGCCCCTTGTATTCCGAAACGCGCTGCAATATTTCTCGGTATAAGGGTAATTCCCAGTCCGGGACGTTCTACCTTACCCTTTACAATGAGTTGAGAAGCTATTCGATTTATTGTATCTATAGGAATGGCAAACCCAATACCAGCGCTGGCACCGCTGGCGCTCAAAATTGCTGTATTCATTCCAATGACTCGGCCAAAGGAATCAAGCAGAGGCCCGCCTGAATTCCCCGGGTTAATGGCAGCATCAGTTTGTATAACGTCAAAGATTGTTCGTCCGGTCATTGACTCAATGGTACGACCCAAAGCGCTTATGATGCCAGTTGTCAGGGTCAAATCCAATCCAAACGGATTACCGAGCGCCAGTACTTTTTGCCCAACCTCAAGATTAGAAGAACTGCCAATCATTACGGGTTTTAATTTTGATGGTGGGGCATCGATTTTCAATACCGCTATCTCATGATCAGGATCGGCACCTACAAGACGGGCTTCCCATACAGAGCCATCATGCAACGTTACGTCCACCTCGTTCGCTTCATAAATCACATGAAAGTTTGTTACGACATGACCCTTTTTATCCCAGATAAATCCAGACCCCGAACCCCGGGGAATCTTAAAGATATCGAGGGTAAACAAATCCCTGCGTACTTGCCTGTTAGTAATATAAACAACCGAAGGGGAGGCCATTTTGAACACCTTTATCGTTGCAAGTTCATCTTCACTCAATTTACCAGGTGCCGGAGTTACGGGCCGAAGTTCTACTTTTTCCTTCGACAATAACAAATTTATCTTGCTTAAAGATATCAAGGTAAAGAAAACAATAACTAACGGTATTAATTTACGATGTTTCTTTTTCATTTCTTTTATGCAAAATCTCCAGTTCAAAATCACCTAGACAACAATCATTGCTTGTGCAATTTCCCTTGCTTTCGGCTCGCCATAGAGTAATTCTACCAATTTTAAAGCAAACTCTATAGCGGTGCCCGGTCCGCGACTGGTGATGCATGTACCGCCCGCGGCTACGCGTGACTCCACCGCATCGGTATTTTCCAGTTGTTGGACAAAGTTGGGATGACAGGTAGCGCTACGTTATCCCAGAAGGCCGTGGCGCTGAAGTACGGCTGCCGGAGAGGCGCAGATCGCCGCATACAATCGTCCCCCCTGCTGTTGACGCTCTAATACTTTTTTTGACATACCATGCCCCTTTTAATTTGGTTTAATCTTTTTTCTTAACAAAATTGAGTGAAGTCGAATTGATACAATACCGGAGCCCGGTTGGCGGTGGGCCATCATTGAATACATGTCCAAGATGCGCATCACACCGGGCGCACAAAACTTCTGTCCTTATCATCCCAAAGCTTGTGCTGGGCGTTCATAATAAGCATGCCATCTTCGGTAATACGTTTACCGGCGAGGCAAACCAGACGTTCTCGGATATCATCTTGATTCTAATTGTACATCATTTCCAAAATCCAAAGTCTGCGATTACCTTGACATTCGTGCCAACTTAGCCATAGCGTTTACGAGAGAAACTCATGGGTTGTTAAAAATATCCTGTACCTCTTGGTTGCTCAAGGAACGGTTATACAGACGAACGTCATCGATAATGCCGAAAAAATAACCATTATTAACCCTTGAATACCCTATCCTCATGTCAGAATACGCTGTCAACGGTACTATGGTATTTCCTGCCGGATGGTTCACAGTACTCACATGTTGCCCATTAACATACAACCTCTGTTCTCCTGTTGCTTTGTTATAGGTACCCACGACATGATGCCAGTTATCCACTGAATTACTGAACGCATATGTTGCCCTGTTGAACGTCCTGATGCCACTGCTATTTTGTGTTACCACGATAAAATCAAGGATATTAGGGGTACCCTGATAAAATCGCAAATCAAAACCCTCTGCCCTTTGTGTATTTGAATTCCAATTCCAGCCACCGAATATGGCATCCGCACTTGTTGAGTCATTGGCATTTTTAAGGAACCAGGCACAAATGGAAACTTCGTCATTATTTATAAGTGGAATCGACACATAATCATTCACCCCGTCAAAGTTCAATGCATTTCCGCTCTGTCCTGTCGTCCATGTGGCTCC
>JBKBTA010000212.1:0-4524 GCA_046291035.1 Candidatus Brocadia sp. | reverse complement strand
GTGTTGGAAGAAAAATTACTGGTAAGACAAAAAGGAAGTTTAAGATAAATTTACAGAGGGTAAGAGCAAAAATTAATGGTACTGTCAAGAAGATTAGAGTTTGTACCCGTTGTATTAGTGCCGGTAAAGTGGCAAAGGCCTTGTAGGATTAATAGAACAAGATATACTCGCCTTCATGAAGATAGGTAAAAAAGACATTGAATATATAGCCAGTCTTTCCAGAATAGAGCTGTCTGAACTTGAAAAAGAGATGTTCATTCACCAACTTAGCGATATTCTATCTTATATTGAAAAACTCAACAAATTGAATACCGAAGATGTTAAGCCGATGGCTTATACAATAAATGCATCCAACGTATTCAGAAATGATGAGTTAGAACCTTCGATTTCTCTGGAAGATGCACAGTTAAACGCCCCTGCCGTAAAAGGTGTTTTTTTTAAAGTACCAAAGGTAATTGAGTAAGGACATTGAATTAAGAGACGTGTCTTTGAGACTTTTTGAATACACTGCACATCAAATCAAAGCAAAAATCTTATCCAAAGAAATACGTGCAACAGATCTTGTTAGGCACTTCCTTGAACGGATAAAAAGTGTTGAACCTCATATTCAGGCTTATATAACGATAAATGAAGAAGGTGCCTTAAAAAAGGCCGAAGAAATTGATAAAAAAATTGAAAATGCCGAGAAGGTTGGTTTGCTTACCGGTATCCCCGTAGCAGTAAAAGATAACATCTGCACAAAAGGTTTATACACCACATGTGCCTCAAAGATTCTTAAGAATTTCATACCTCCCTATGACGCCTTTGTTGTGAAACGTCTAAAAGAAGAAGATGCCATAATAATTGGCAAGACAAATTTAGACGAATTTGCAATGGGGTCATCTACAGAGAATTCTAGTTACAAAATAACCCGCAATCCCTGGAATCCTGAATATGTTCCTGGCGGTTCTAGCGGTGGTTCAGCTGCTGCAGTAGCAGCTGACCTTTCAACAATGGCTTTGGGATCTGATACAGGCGGTTCTGTCAGGCAGCCTGCTGCTCTCTGTGGGATCACCGGTGTAAAACCAACGTATGGGAGGGTCTCACGATATGGTCTTGTTGCCTTTGGCTCTTCATTAGATCAAATTGGCACTCTAACGAAGGATGTTAAGGATGCAGCTGTTTTATTACAAGTAATTGCTGGTTATGATTTACGTGATTCTACTTCTATGCAGGTATCAGTTCCTGATTATTTGAACGGGATTGATTCTGGCGTTAATGATTTACGAATTGGTATTCCAAAAGAGTACTTTGCCTCTGGTTTAAACGCAGACGTCCATAAAGCGCTTAAAGATGCTCTGAAAATGTACGAACGGCTTGGTGCAAAAGTCATTGATATATCTTTGCCGCATACCGAATACGCCGTCGCTGTTTATTATATTGTTGCCAACGCCGAAGCAAGTTCCAATCTGGCACGTTACGATGGTGTCAGGTACGGGTACAGGGCGCCGAATTCAAATGGAGTAATCGATATGTATTGCCGTACCCGATCTGAAGGATTTGGTAATGAGGTCAAACGGCGTATTATGCTGGGAAATTATGCACTGAGTGCTGGGTATTATGATGCCTATTATCTGAAGGCGTCCAAGGTCAGGAATTTAATAAAAAATGATTTTGACATTGCCTTTCAGCAGGTAGATTGTATCATTTGTCCCACATCCCCGGTGTCCGGCTTCAAAATAGGAGAACGTGCAAAAAATCCATTAGAAATGTATCTTTCCGATATCTACACCATCCCGGCAAATCTTGCAGGCATTCCCGCTATTTCCGTTCCTTGCGGATTTTCAAAAGAAGGCTTGCCCATCGGAATGCAAATTCTTGCAAAACATTTTGAAGAGAAAAAATTATTACAAATTGCATACGCTTTTGAGCGAGAGACTGATTTTCATTTAAAGAAACCCTTATTGAAAGTTTTCTCCGAGCGAAGATAAGTATAATAGGCTTTTCCGTATGGAATACGAAGTTGTTGTAGGTTTAGAAACTCATGCAGAATTGGCAACCATAACAAAATTATTTTGTGGATGTAGCACAAAATTTGGCGTCGAGCCGAATACGCAGGTCTGTCCTGTGTGCCTCGGTATGCCAGGGGCTTTGCCAGTAATGAATAAGAAGGCCTTTGAATATGCATTGAAGGCTGCCATTGCTCTCAATTGTAAAATTGATGAATTTACAAATTTCGATCGAAAAAGTTATTACTATCCTGATTTACCAAAAAACTACCAAATTTCACAAAATTATTATAATTTGGGCGTTGATGGATATATGGATATTCGTGTAAATGGCGCCATACGCAGGATTCGTATTCACAATGTACATCTGGAAGAGGAGGCGGGTAAACTTATTCACCCTGAAGAGATAGGTGCAGACTATAGCCTGGTTGATTTCAACAGGGCTGGTGTTCCGTTACTCGAGATCGTGTCTTATCCTGACATGAGAAATGTGGATGAGGTGGAAAGCTACATGCAAAGCTTGCGAAAGATACTTTTATACACAGAAATTTCTGATTGTAAGATGCAGGAGGGTTCCCTGAGGTTTGAGGCCAGTATTTCACTCAGGAGGAAAGGTTCTGATAAACTGGGCAACAGAGTCGAAATTAAAAATCTTAACTCAATGAAGTCCGTTTTGAAGGCTATTGAATATGAGGTAAAGAGGCAGTCTGCGGTATTAGATCGGGGAGAAACAGTTGACAGGGAAACGAGATTATGGGATGAAGTAAGCGAAAAGAGCGCACGCATGCGTTCAAAAGAAGAGGCGCAGGATTATCGATATTTCCCGGAGCCTGACCTTTTACCCGTTTTGATTGATGAAAAATGGTTATCAACGATAAAGGCCTCAATACCTGAGCTTCCTTTGGAAAGAAAACAACGATTTATGGATGTGTTTAAACTTTCTGATTACGATGCCAGTGTTATTACTGAAGAGAAGGCGCTTGCCGATTTTTTTGATGAATGCGTAAAGATACTGGACCGTCCAAAGGCCTTCTGTAACTGGATAATCAATGATCTATTGAGGGAAGTGAAGGACAGAAAATTGGATATAAATAATTTACCAATCGAAGCCAAACAATTAGCTGCCCTGGTTGAAATGATTGAAAAAGGTACCATCAGCAACACTATTGCAAAAGAAGTATTTTCTGAGATGATTCAAACAGGAAAAGGACCTCAAACAATTATTGAAGAGAAAAAATTGGCACAGATCAGTGACGAAGGGTTGATTGAAGCTGTAATAACGAAGGTTATATCAAACAATCCAGATGCGATAGAGGATTATAAAAAGGGGAAAAAGAATGCCCTTACCTTTTTAGTGGGACAGGTCATGAAAGAGACCAAAGGTAAGGCAAATCCAAAAATTGTGAACGAGATGTTAGTGAAAAAAGTTGGTATATAAAAAATCTTTATGAAAATACAAGGTTCAAATCTATTTCAAGCCCTTTCAAAAGTGGCGAATACAAGACAGCGTCCGCAGGATATACATTTTCTGTCTTGTAACCATTTTTGCTGAGTGTTAATACCTCTATAGTTTGTTTTGCCGGATCAACGATCCAAAACTCTTTAACACCATATTTAAAATAAAGCTTTCGTTTGATTTCCCTGTCACGATACCCTGTCTTTGGAGAGATAATTTCTACGATTAAATCAGGTGCTCCTTGGATATTGTCTTTTGTTATAATGTTTTTTCGTTCTTTTGACACATAGACAATATCTGGCTGCACGACATCCTCATCAGAAAAAACAACATCAAACGGGGCGTAATACACAGAACCCACCTTATTCTTTTTCACGTAACCAAGCAGTGCATATTCGAGTTCCCTTGATATGCGTTGATGATATTCGTTTGGTGAAGGTACCATAAAAAACTCCCCATCAATAAGCTCATATTGCTTGTCTTCTGACATATGGAGATAATCCAGATAGGTAAATTTTACCTTTGCAAGTGTTTTAGTCATGGTAATGATGTAAGGTCGGTTTGCTATAAACGATTATCAAAAACAGCCTTATTATTACTTGTAAAATAAGCTTTTTGCTGAAATTAACAGAAACGCAAAATAAAGTCAATGTAAATTAGCTGAAGAAACAAATGCAAACCTTTGGGAGATTTTTGAGGTTGAGAAAACATAAAGGCTACCACTGTCTTACACATAACCTCACGTCAAGATTTGACTCTCTTGTGCGCAAAAACAGATGATAATGATTTCCCATGATGGGAAAGGCAAATATCTCAAGCTGAAAGCTTTTCAGATGATTTTTCGAGATACTCTAAAAATTTACAATAAACTTCATCGTCATAAAACACCTTTCCCTTTGATTTGTGATTTTAGCGTCTCAAATTTCTCCTTTACCTTCTTCCCATTTTATAAAATTCGAGGGCGAAATCTGCGCCATTCGATGGTATGGGTTTCTGAGTTAACATACTTCTTGACTTTTACGGGGATTATAACTACTTTAATTATATGCTAAGGAATTTCAAACTTTCCGCTACTGCCTT
>JBKBTA010000211.1:0-4608 GCA_046291035.1 Candidatus Brocadia sp. | reverse complement strand
TTTTCGGAATGAAACTCAACTTTTGAAAACCAATGGTATCGATGTTGTCACCTTTGAAAAATACAATGACAATATTATATAATTGTAAAGCCAGAGAGAATCCTTGATCTCGGATGTGGCACAGGGGAAAATGCATTGGTGCTTGCCAGAAGTGGATACAGGATTACCGGGGTGGACAGGTCTGCATCAATACTTGAGATTGCTAGACGAAAGGCTAAAGTGGGGAGGCAAGAATGAAAATATATCTCGACACGAGTGCTTTAAACAGAATTTTCGATGACCAGTCTCGGCCTCGTGTGTATCTTGAGGCTACGGCAATGTTGATAGCCTTTGTGCTTATTGAGGTGAAAAATCCTGTTGATTATATTACAACTGTTTTTTTTGTCATGCCCGAGGACTTTAATCGGGCATCCAGAAAGCATATACTGCTGGATTCCCGCTATAAGCTTGCGGGAATGACAACTATAATGTACAGACTATTATGAGACCCTTAATAATGAATAAAGCCAGAAAAAAAACGTAACTGTTTAGACGTAAAAGGTGGATTCGGCGCAAAAGACAGCGTCTTAATCCACCCTACTCATACTAAAAAGAAGAATAGAAAGAACTGTTTAAGAAATCAGAAGTTTCCGGAGTAACAATGTTTTTTATAAAGCATAAAAAGGTTATGTAAATGATATTGAAGGGAGAACAAAATGCCGATAGTAAAGAGAATTAAACATCCTTACGTTACTAAAAAAAAAGGTGTCCAAGGTGGTAGAGCGGTAATAAGAGGAACTCGCATTCCAGTGAGTACTATTATTATCTGGTATAAGGGAGGAAGAGAAATTTATGAAATTTTAGATATGTATCCGCAACTTACTCCCTCACAAATACACGATGCGCTGTCCTACTACTATGACCATAAAAAAGAGATGGAAGACGAAATTGCGAATATACAAGATGAATCTGTCTGACAGAAACAATATCCGCCAGCTAAAGGGACTACTTCCAGATAAGACTTCTGATGGAAAAGTTTAAAATATATACCGATATTTGAGTAATTGGTAATATCTATAAAACTTTTATAATTAACTAAATGAAAGTCCTCCTCGTACATAACTTCTACCAATCATCTTCACCTTCCGGTGAAGATGTGGTTTTTCGGAATGAAACTCAACTTTTGAAAACCAATGGTATCGATGTTGTCACCTTTGAAAAATACAATGACAATATTACAAAAAACGCCAATGGTATAACGTCTGCCCTTAATACAATATGGTCAAAAAATACTTATAATGAGTTAAAAGCCCTTATTCAGAAAGAAAAGCCGGACATTGCCCACTTTCATAATATCTGGTATCTCATCTCTCCGTCAGCATTTTATGCCTGTAAGGAAGAAGGCATCCCAGTTGTTCAAACGCTACACAATTTCAGGTTGTTTTGTGCAAATGGACTCCTTTTGAGAAGGGGACAAGTATGTGAGGAATGCGTAGGAAAGTTATCCTGGAAAGCAATAGTATACGGCTGTTATAGAAATTCAAGATTCTACTCCATGCCTGTAGCATTAACTGAAGGTATCCATAGAATTAAAGGAACATGGGAAAAAGAGGTTGATCTATACATAGCCCTTACTGACTTTGGACGAAACAAATTCATCGAACATGGATTACCCTCCGATAAAATAACGGTAAAACCGAATTTCATATTAAATTCACATCAATCATATTCACCATTGGAAGGTAAGCTTGCGTTCGTAAATGAGAATTACATTGTATTTCTTGGAAGACTTTCAAATGAAAAGGGGGTTATCACCCTCATAAATGCCTTTAAAATACTCAAAGATACGGTTAATAACAATACAATGCTTAAGATCGTAGGAGATGGACCATTAAAAACACAAATTGAGGCTATGATAAAAACAGACGGAATAAGCGATGTGGAACTTGCAGGGAGAAAAACCCATTCAGAGTGCATGGAGATATTGGGGAAAGCCAAATTTATGGTAATACCGTCTATTTGTTATGAAATGTTTCCTTTAACGGCTCTGGAATCTTTTTCATGCGGTAAGGCTGTGATTGCATCACGGCTTGGTGCAGTGGCTGAGATAGTCCATGAGAATAAAACAGGCCTCCTCTTTGAGCCAGGTAATCCAAAAGACCTTGCACTGAAAATGAAGTGGATGATTGAAAACGAAGACGCCTGCATCGAGATGGGCAGGAATGCACGCAGGGAATTTGAGGCGAAATACACGGCAGAAAGGAATTTTGAGACGTTGATGGGGATTTATGAGAAAGTGGTGGGAAGATGATGAATGCTAAAAGGTGCAAAGTCTATGCTGATAGAGAGGATATTCTCCTTTTAAAAAGTGTACAACAGGGTGTAAAGATTTTGTAGTTGCTATTTATACGACGAAAGAGAGATATTTGCTTTGTGACGTAATACAAATTAAACTATGGAAAATAAAAACAACTATTTCAATAAAATATGTACAAATGTTTTTGTGAGGAGAATGACATGAATCTTTTAGAAAAAGAAATAAATGTATTATTAGAAAAAGGATTTTACAAAAGTAAAGAGGAATTGATTGATGATGCCTGCAGGACGCTTCTGAGAAATAGACCTCAGTTTAGAATGGAAGTGGCTATTTCACTATATGAAAAGGAAGAAGTCTCTTTGTCTAAGGCATCTGAGATTGCTGGTGTATGTATAGAAGAATTTAAAGAGTCTTTGAAAGACAGAGGATTATCTGTAAAAGTCCCTCCGATTGCTAAAGAGGAATTAGATGAACAGACAAATCTCATATTAAAGGTATCAAAATGATAATTTTTGATACCGATATTTTGAGCATTTTTGCAAAGATAAATAGATTGGAATTAATAAAGAAACTCTTTAGAACAATTCATATTACTCCCATGATAAGAGAGGAGCTTACTGCCCCATTAGAATATGGCTATGACTTCCCAAAGGATATTTTAAGTAATAGTTCGGTTATTATACCCACATTGGAGGAACTCGGCCTATACAATAAATTTAAAGTGAGACTTGGCAAGGGAGAGGCGGAGGCAATCTCAATAACAATAAGTAGAAAACTACTGTTTGCCACCAATGACAGAGTCGCTCAAAAGGTCGCAAAAGAAAATGGTGTGGGTATAATATCTCTCCAGGCTATCTTGAGGGCATCCGTGAAAAGGCAATTTTTGACCTTAAATGAGCTCAATGAAATAATCAACGACATAAGATCGAAGAATAATCTTATCATACCCGAAGCCGAAATAGAAAATATTTTTAAAGAAAATCTCAAATAGAGCCGAAATCCAAAGTCTAACCCCGGTGCCTAGGGTCACATCTTAAATATTAAGCAATTCTTCAGAAGGAGACATCGGAGTTAAATCTCATTGAAAAGCATTCCCCCACAGAGGCACAGAGGGCACGGAGAAAGACATGATATTGGGTTCTGAGTTCAGGGTTCCAGGTTCCGGATGGTTCGACATTGCTCACCACAGGGTTCGGGATTCACGCAAAGCCTCCCCAATGGAATAGTTGATTCCACAGGGCAAGCAAAGAACGCGAAGGAAAATTATTTGTGATTTGTAAAGAAGAATTATGATAAAATTATTAGACGAAATGATCAGGAAACTGCCACCTGAATATCAGCAGGAAGTAGAGGATTTTGTTGAATTTATATTTCAAAATACTTTGTATGAAAGGAGGCAAGAATGGCAAATCAAGCAAACAATGAAGATCTTCTCGAACGCATAACGTATAATCCGCGTATTTTCAATGGGAAGCCTATTATCAGAGGAATGCGAATAGCCGTAGAGCATATTCTTGGAATGCTTGCTTCTGGTTCTACGGTAGAAGAAGTGTTAGAAGGCTATCCATTTTTAGAAAAAGAGGATATACAGGCATGTTTACTTTATGCTTACCGGATTGTTGCACACGAAAGAATAGAGCCTGCCTTAGTTGAAAGCAATAATGAAGTTTCTTCTGGATAGTTGCATTTCGAGTTTTGCAGTAAAAGACCTTAGAAATGCCGGTTTTGATGTCGTATGGATATCAGAAAGCGGCAAAGACCCAGGCGATGAAGATATTATAAAAAGGCGGAGATTAAAGGGGACAGGCTGGATTATAAGGGGGATTCTGAAATATGCCCAGGATTCCAAGGGGATTGGTAGATGGATTTATTTATCATGTGATTAATCGTGGTAATGGTAGGCAGAAAGTTTTTCATAAGGAACAAGATTACGAAGCATTTATTAATCTGATGGAAGAAGCAAAAGGAAGGCATCCTGTAAAAATACTTGAAGGAACTGGAAAGGTTGTGGCAGAGCGTAAACAGGCAATCGCCCTTTGGGGATATTATCTGGCAGCAAAAGGTATGCGAAGCATATGGATTAGAATCCACCATAAGACCTGTGGGAAGACCAAAGAAAAATGAGGAAGGCAAGAAAAGGTAGCCTGTCCCCTTTTGCCCTCCCTTAAAGGAATGGATGGCCCCATTAACCCTAAGCCAGTGGTCAGCGTTATACCTTTTGAATACGTGGAGTCCCTTGCCGCGGACTTCTGGACAGTGAGGAAGTAGGGGTGAAATACTGTCGGAGTATATCAGGGCTACGTCAAGCATAA
>JBKBTA010000210.1:0-4693 GCA_046291035.1 Candidatus Brocadia sp. | reverse complement strand
AAAATAGTATACAAGAACGGTTCTGAAAAAGCCAGTTTATTTTCTTTCTTTTTTACCTGATACTATTTGCATTTATGTTTGACTTAGCCCTGGTAGTTGAGAAAGAGAAAGTAGCCAAATCCCAAGGTAATACTTATGACCGAGGGATTAAGGGTGTGATACATTTTCATCCTTCGGGCAAGTTCTATGCGTACGAGTATCATTATAAAAATATTCGTCTCCTTCCTCCTGGTCTCCCTGCTCCCCATCGGCGCTTTTACTGCTTTTAACGATTGGACCAACCGAAGGATCGTCTATAACATGAAAATAGAGGAGATAAAAAAACATGCAAGTAAAATAGCCAAAAGTATTGACCAGGAAATTTCCATAAGAAAAGGCATGATACAGGGCTTGTGCAATAAATACCTGTTAAGGATTACGGGTAAAGAAATAAATTCTCCGCTCATGAAAACCAGGATGAAGAGGCTGATAAGTTCCATCGATTTTTTGGAATCCTTCTTTATCCTTGATATCAATGGAGACGTTGTTTTTGCAAATACTAACGAGATTTGGACAAAGAATTACAGTAATCGTAATTTCTTTAAAGAGGCGATGAAAGGAGATACCTACGTCTCTGAACCCGCTGTGGATCAAGGGAAGGGCTATCTCTATTATAGTACCCCTATCAGGAATAATAAGAAAGAAATCATCGGTGTTCTGGTAATGAGGAGACCGTCCGAGGAGTTGTGGAAGTTGATTGAAGAAGAAAGGGATTATCTGGGGAAAGGGAGTTTGTGTATCCTTACGGATGGCTATGGTGTGAGGATAGCCCATGCAACGGATAGAAGCCTGATCTTTAAATCATGGGTTATGCTAAATCCTGATATTAAAAATAGGTTGGAGACAGAGCATCATTATGGTGAAGATGTAAGAGAGATTGGTTTTACCAATATACCGGAAGTCTCTCATGCGCTGGAGCAAAGTGGGGGATTGTATTTTGTCCATCCCCTGGTAATTAATACCGAGAACAACCACGGATATTGCATATCCCTTAAAGAGAAGGATTGGAAACTCATTTACACGGTACCCGCCTCCACTTTCCTTGCGCAGGTCCGGCATCTGACACAGAACGCCATCTTTTCAACAGCTATTGTTTTTGTTGTCGTTGTAGCCCTGACGTGGCTACTTTCGGTGAGTTTGTTACGTCCCATTAAAAAGCTGACTTTAGCAGCCAATGAGATTGCCAATGGCAAACTTGACCATCCTATTGGTATCAATGGGCCGAGGCAGGATGAAATCGGCAGATTGGTACAGTCCTTTGACGTAATGAGGCATAAGCTCATGGTGTCTTATAAAGAGTTGAAGGCTACCAATATTGAGGCAATACTCATGCTGGCAAGGGCATGTGAGGCGCGGGATGAGGATACGGGCAACCATGTCCTGCGTATCAAACAGTATTCGATTGCTCTGGCAAAGGAGATGGGTCTGGAGGAATCCTTTATAAAGGAGTTAGGACTATCGAGTATTTTGCATGACGTGGGGAAGATTCATATCCCTGATTGCATATTGAGAAAACAAGGGAGCTTTTCCAGCATGGAAAAAGAAGAGATGAAAAAACACTCCTTGATGGGTGATAAGATATTGGGTGAAAGTACATTCTTTCAGATGGCCAGGGAGATCGCCCGATGGCATCATGAGAACTGGGACGGTACCGGCTACCCGGATGGATTAAAAGCCGAGGCAATTCCCATCTCGGCACGGATTGTAAGGCTGGCTGACACCTATGACGCACTGGTTACCAGGAGGCCATACAAGCATGCGTGGCCTGATAAGACTGCCTATGATAACATCATGAAATATAGTGGTACGTATTTTGATCCTAAAGTGGTGGAGGCATTTAAACGCCTGTTTGAAAAGGGGGTCTTTCAGGAGATCGAGCTTAAGTATACATGAAGCTATTCAAAAATCTACCCATTGGTACAAAACTTCTTATCGTGCTCCTGCTGGTATCTATCCTGCCGCTCCTTGCCGTAACATACGGGTTTTATAGGTCGGCTAAAATCAAGTTAACGGAACAGACGATCCGCACCCTTGAAGTCCAGGCTAAGAACACTTCGGTATCCATTCATAACTTAATAAATTTTAAGTTCAAGCATATTAACGGGTTTGTCAGGATGCCTCAGTTGATTCGCATTCTGATGGCACCGAGAGAGGAGCAGCCGCACATCTTTTCCCGAGCTACCTCCTTTTTCCGTGCGAGGTTGCGTATTGACCCTGATTTTTTGGCCATGTTACTTTTGGATCGTGAAGGGCATGTCGTGTTGAGTACAGATGCGAGAACGGATACAAACTATGCCACGAGACCCTTTTTCTCTGAGGCCATGAAGGGAAGAAACTGCGTCTCGACACCTTGTGTAGATGGGGGTATGCCCTGTATTTACTTTAGCGTGCCTGTCCATGACGGAGATAAAATACTTGGGGTCGTGGTTTTTCAGACTAGGGCAGAGGAATTATGGGAGCTTATCGAATGTGAGAACGAACGGGTAGGCTTGGGGAATGCGGTAATACTATCTAATTCAGACGGGGTGCGGATTGCCCACTCCTCAAGAAGGGATCTGATTTTTAAGTCTTGGGCGCCTTTAAAACCAGAACGCAGGGAGCAGGTCTTGAGGGAAAAACGGTATGGAAGTGATATGAAAGAGATAGCATCTACTGATATACCAGAGGTAATGGATGCGGTAACTACTGTGTCGCATCAAAAATATTTTACGCATAGGCTGGTCATAGGGCAGGGTACTTATCATTCGGTGATCAGGGCTATGGATAATGGATGGCGGATTATTTGCACGATACCTGAAGCGACCTTTCTTGAGCCTGTGAAAAGCCAGAGGACATATGTTTTAAGCATGGCTGGTATTATAGTCTGTCTCGTTGCTGGAGCGGCTATCGCCATTGGACGATTGGGAACAAAGCGTATCAATGCTTTTACCTCAATATCGAAAGAGATTGCCAAGGGTGATTTTACTAAAGAAGTCCCTTTTACTAATGGAGATGAGATTGGGCAGTTAGGAAGGACCTTTAATATCATGATTGCCTCTGTTAAGCGGAAGATTGAACAGCTCAAGTATCTTAATGATGTGGCGATAGAGGTGCATTCCCATATTGAGATCGGTCGATTATTGCAAGACATTGCCAATATTGCTAAAAGATTGGTAAATGCCGAGATGAGTGCCCTTCTTCTGCTGGATGAAATAGGTGAAGAGATTAAACATTTCAAGGTTTCCATGCCAAATTCACTGGAAGCGGTTTACATTAAAGACACTCTGGTGGGGGAATGGCTTGGAGGGATGGAGCCGCCGAAGTCTGTAAGTGGTAAAGCCATGGTGCGGTCTTGTGGGATTCTGGGGACGGTGTTGACGAAGGGCCTGTCCATACGGTTGGATAATGAGACATATGACAAATACCTTGTAAATCTGCCTGTAAATCATCCGCCGGTTCATACACTTCTGGGCGTACCGGTTAAAATGAACTATAAGGTCATAGGCGGGCTGTTTCTGGCCAATAAGGTCAACAACGAGCGATTTACCCTGGAAGACGAAGAAATTCTTTTTAATCTGGCCTATCAGGCGGCCGTTGCAATAAAGAATGCAAAGTTGTTTAAAGAAGTTTGGCAGCTTGCCATCACCGATGGGCTTACCAGTCTCCTGAATCATAAGGAATTCCATAGAAGGCTGGATGAATATATCGAGGGCTCGAAACGTTACCAGTATAATGTTTCGCTTTTAATGATCGATATAGACCATTTTAAACATTTTAACGACACATACGGGCACCAGGTGGGAGATCAGGTCTTGAAGACCGTTGGCGATATAATCAAGGAGCACGTTCGGGTTGTCGACGTATGCGCCCGCTATGGCGGAGAAGAATTTGCCGTATTATTGAGGGAGTCCGATATGCCTGGAGTAGTTGCCATCGCCGAACGTATACGCTCCACCATTTATGCTTACCCGTTTAAACACGATGGGATAAGGTCACAATTGTCGGTAAGTATCGGTATTGCCTCCTTTCCACAGGATGCGGCCAGCGCGGAAGACCTTATAAGAAAGGCCGATGAGGCGTTATATACGGCAAAGAGGGCGGGACGGAACAATGTCTGCTGTTACGAATCTTGTAGCAGTTCAACCCTGCCCCCTGCCCCTCCGAACCCTGAACCTAAAGAAATAAAAAATCAAAGATAAAAAGTCAAAAATACATATCAAAATGTTAAAATTGCCTCTTGCTTTTCAAAAGTAAGCATACTGGAAGCCAATGAAGTCATCTTTGAATTTTGATCTGCCATTTTGTATTTTGATTTTTAATCTTTAATTTACTTATCGACAATTATTCCTTGTTCGGAAGTCCCCGTTTTTTCCTTTGCATAATTCGTTTAATTTACTATAATAAGAAAATTTTGGATTGGATTTAGTGCCTTTTTAAAGACAAATTTACGGCAAAGAAATTCAAGGATATGCTGGTAGGAGCCAACTCCCGTTGGCGACCGGTGGAGCTTGCAAGCCGTTGTGAATTGCCGGTCGCCGTCGGGAGACGGCTCCTACCTTTGCATACCGAGAAAGTATGATGTAGGCCTAATTGAATATTTAGTACCTTGCAAAAAATAATTTGACATTTTCAGCAAAAATATTTTTGTAGTGGCAAGGCGCGCCTTGCCACTACG
>JBKBTA010000209.1:0-4695 GCA_046291035.1 Candidatus Brocadia sp. | reverse complement strand
CTCGCCTATTACTACAACGGATTTGATGTATGATCTATATGAAATGGAGGGCTTTTGTCAGGTCTTCACTTGACAACGCTACCAAACGTTTTGGGAGCATGCTGTCATTTCACCGATAAGAAATCAGGATGGGAAGATCACACATTTTCTTGCAATTAAAGAAGACATTACCGAGCGTAAAAAGGCAGAGGAAGAACTACGGGAGTTTAGTAATTTCAATCAAACCCTTATTGCATCTCTTCCCTTTGGTATGGATATTGTAGACGAGGAAGGTAATGTCCTCTATGTGAGCGAAAAATTTGAAACCCTTCTGGGCAAAAAGATAATAGGAGAAAAATGCTGGAATATTTACCGTGACAACAAAAAACAGTGTGAGAATTGCTGCCTGAAAAAAGGCGTGAAAACAGAAACTATTGAATCAGAAGGTATCTTAGGCGGGAAGATATTTCAGATATCTCATGTTGGTTTAGTGTATAAAGGTAGAAAGGCGATTTTAGAGATTTTCAATGATATTACCGGTTTAAAGTAAGCCGAGGAAGAATTGCAGTTACGACATAAAGAGTTGTTACATTATTATGAAGAACTTGAAGTACAAAAAAGGAAACTTGAAGAAAAGAGTATTGAGTTGGAAAATGCAAAGAAGTTGGCGGAAGAGGCCAGCCGTGCCAAGGGTGAATTTCTTGCTAACATGAGCCACGAGATACGCACGCCAATGAACGGTGTCATAGGTATGACTGAACTGTTGCTAGATACGGAATTGACTCAGGAACAACATGATTATGTTGAGACGATTCGCAATTGTGCCAATTCCCTGCTGTCCATTATCAATGATATCCTGGATTTTTCCAAAATGGAGTCTGGTAAACTGGAGATGGAGAACATCGACTTTGATTTACGTATTGCTGTAGAAAGTGCCATCGACTTCCTGGCCGTCATGGCAGAGAAGAAAGGTCTGGAATTTTCTTATTTTATTGATCCGGAAGTGCCGTCGCTTTTGCGTGGAGACCCTGGTCGGTTGCGACAAGTGTTAATTAACCTCAGTAATAACGCCATAAAATTCACGAAAGACGGCGAGGTAGCCGTCAGCGTAACCTTAGCCAAAGAAACTAATTCGCATGTAACCTTGCGGTTTACTGTCAGAGACACCGGCATCGGCATTCCTGCCGATCGCATGAATCGTTTGTTCCAGTCATTTTCCCAGGTAGATTCTTCTACCACCAGGTTGTACGGGGGCACCGGGCTGGGGTTGGCGATTTCCAAACAGCTTGTCGAGATGATGGACGGTCAAATAGGCGTGGAAAGCGAAGAGGGTAAGGGATCAACGTTCTGGTTTACAGTAATACTGGAAAAACAACCTTCTGTTCAGCAACGGCTGCAATATGAACCTGGTGTCATAGAGAATATGCGGGTGCTGGTTGTTGATGACAATCATACGAACCGGCGTATCTTTAGGGCATATCTCGAATCGTGGCGTTGTAGGGTTGAAGAGGCTTCCTCGGCTGGGGAGGCGATGGAAAAGCTTCGTGAGGCTACCAACGAAGGCAATCCGTTTCAGATTGCCTTGCTTGACCGTTGTATGCCGGAGGTGGATGGAGAATCGCTTTGCAGGGAAATCAAGGCAGATCCGCAACTCAAAGACCTGATCCTGGTAATACTGACTTCGGTTGGCATGCGTGGGGATGCTGAGTATTTTAAAAGGCTGGGATTTGCGGCGTATCTGCTCAAACCGGTAAAACAGTTTCAGTTGTTCGAATGTCTCAGAATTATAACTAGGAAAACTGCGAGTATAGGGAAAAATGCTCCAAGACAGATCGTCACGCGTTATTCCATATCCGAGGAGCACGAGCGAAGTCTTCGCATCCTCGTGGCAGAGGACAACGTTGTCAATCAGAAGGTTATTTTGCGTATTTTGGAGAAGAAACTCGGATATATGGTTGATGTAGTTACTAATGGGAAGGAGGCCATAGAGTCGCTAGAGAGATCGGATTACAATCTTGTTCTGATGGACTGCCAGATGCCCGAATTGGACGGTTATGAGGCTGCCCGTATCATACGTAATGAGAATTCATCTGTTAGGAATCATAATATCCCGATAATAGCCATGACTGCCAACGCTATGAATGGTGACCGCGAGAAGTGTCTTGAGGCAGGCATGAACGATTATGTTACCAAACCCGTTAACATGCAGGTACTTGCCGATGCAATCAAACGGAACCTCCATGATGGAATAGAGCATAAAACCAGGTCGACTTCGCTATCAAGGTAAGATGGTTTTATATACAGCGTCATTAATCAGATACGAATATGTCATTCCTGCGGAAGCAGTAATCCAGAAAAACCGTGTCCCTGAATGTCTTGATCAGGGAACCGGATTCCGGGTCAATCCCGGAATGACAGGCAGTTATAGACTTATGTCGCTATATATAAGGGTGGCACGGACAAACTTGTTTGTCCGTGTTAAATGAATGTAAGGAGGAATTTTAGCATGAAAGCAAATTTAAATGATATCACTGATTTCAGTAAAGAAAAGTGGCAAAACAACGAGACGGTCTTTGACAAGGATGAAGCCCTCGGAATAATTGGTGATGACGAGGAATTTCTCAAAGAATTGGCGGAAATGTTTATTAATGACTTTCCTGAGCAAATATCAAATATAAAGAAAGCTATTCACATCCACGATAGTAATGCCCTGGAGAAATCAGCCCATAAACTGAAGGGAGCAGTTGCCAATTTTGGAGAAAAGGCTGCCTGGAAAGAGGCATTGAGATTGGAGATGATGGGAAGAGAAAACAAGCTGGGCGATGTTGAAGAAGCTTATGAAACTTTGATGAAGGAAACAGAACGCCTGGTAAATGCGTTAAGGGAATTTGTTAAATCCAAATAATAGTTGTATTTTGACCGTGTGTATGGTACGTATTTGGCATAGAAATACAAGTATAATCAATTGACAGAGGGTAATAGGCAGTGAAATGAATGGTTTAGTATCTTCTCAAAAATGTTTTGACATTTTTAGCAAAAATATGAACAAGATTAACCCTGTCAGGGTTTAAAACCCTGACAGGGTTAACTCACAAGTTTCGTGCTTCGGATTTTGTCTCTTCCGGTTCGTTCGGGTTTGGTGGTATATGAAAATATTAATAGCAGAAGATGAAAACATCGCACAGCGCAGATTAGAGAAGTTTTTGGAAGGCATGAATTATGAGGTTATATCGTGCAAGGATGGTCTTGATGCCTGGAAGGTCATTCAGTCTGAAAATGACTTAAATCTTTTAATCCTCGATTGGATGATGCCAGGTATGAGTGGTATTGAGATATGCCGCAAGGTCCGAGAACAAGCCAGAGAACCTTACACGTATATCCTTTTGCTTACCTCAAAAAACGAGATGGAGGATATTCTCTCTGGAATGGAAGCGGGTGCGGATGAGTATATCACCAAGCCATTCAATCAAAATGAACTCAAGGTGCGTCTTAATGCCGGAAGGCGAATTGTTGAAATGAATAAAGAGCTGTTGGTAGCACGTAATGCCTTGGCTAAAAAGGCCATCTATGATGAATTGACTGGTTTGTATAATCGTCACTATATGATGGAAATCCTTGAGAAGGAGTATAACCGCGCATTAAGACATCAAACCGATTTATCCTGCCTGCTGCTTGATATAGATTATTTCAAAGTTATTAACGATACTTTTGGGCTAGTTTCGGTGATTTAGTATTACGTGAATTTTCTGACTATTTAAAACGAGAAGTAAGAAAGTCTGACTTTGTTTTCCGATACGGTGGGGAAGAGTTCATGGTGCTTTTTCCCAATACAGGCGTTGATGGCGCGCTGAGAGTAGCTGAAAAAATTCGCTCTACCTGCGAATCAAAAGTGTATAAGGATGGAACCAATTCAACAATTGCAACCGTGAGTATAGGCGTGGCATCAGTAAAAAAACATCAACCATGCGGAAGTAACAAACTTATAGCATTTGCAGACAAGGCCCTTTACCGCTCCAAGTCGGAAGGGAGAAATAGGGTCAGTGTTTACATGAAAGACCCTTCAGTGAAATCTATGGAAGATAAGGATTTTAGTTATCTAAAAGAAAGTATTTCGTCTATTTTAGAAAAAACAAGAAAGGCGTCGATTCAATCTTTGTGTATCATGGTGCGAAATATTGGAGCTGCTAAATACCTGAAACACAACCACCAGGTCGTACAATATATTGAACTTATAGTGGAAAGGTTTAGTCTTCCCCCTGGCGTTATAGAGTCCTTTAAAAACGCGGCATTGCTTCATGACAACTTCAAAATCCTGCTGGAAAAGACGTTAAAAAGTAAACGCAAAGGGCTGAACACCAGAGAAAAGATAGAGATTGAAAGCCATCCCGATATGATGATAGAATTGACCAAATTATTCGACTTTTTTGCCAATGAAAGATCGATTCTTCAGCATCATCACAAAAATTATGATGGTTCTGGTTATCCCACGGGGCTTACAGGCAATGAAATACCTCTGGGCGCCAGGATATTTGCTATGGTTGTGCATTGGTTGCCATGTTATCTGAGCGACCTTTTAGGAAAAGCCTTCCGCCTGAAAAGGTTATTGAAGAATTCGCCGATAATGCCGGAAGTCAGTTTGATCCCAAACTGGTTTTTATGCTTTTTGATATTATTGAGAAGCAAGGACTGCTCTCAGTGCCTGAATCAGTTTTAATG
>JBKBTA010000208.1:0-4758 GCA_046291035.1 Candidatus Brocadia sp. | reverse complement strand
GTGATACTCTTTCAGTAGTTTCTTGTTAGCAAGGAGGATGTTGATATGAACAACATCCACCTTTGCCCCCGCCTTTTCAAAGGCGTATCGGGTTTCGTAATCGCAGTTTGTTCCAGCCGTTCTGAGGATTAATACCTTTGGTGTAAACACGGTATTATAAATTAAGTTATGAATTTCGTCTTTTTTAGTAAGTATTCAACCCCTCTTTATCCCCTCCTAGCGAAGGAGAAATCGGAAGGGTCTTGATACTTTACCTACCCTTCATCCACTCCTTGCGAAGGGGGGGGATTGATGGGTGGTTGATTGGTTGTGCTACGTCGAATATACAAAGTGGTCTATAAGACTGTACAGGATACCTTTTTTTAATAAAAAGACAACAAGAAATTATTCATTTTTTATAACAAAGTAATTTTTAAAAAGTTTCGAAAAACATTAAGATTTTACCTTTATCAATCTGTATAAAGGGCTAAGCATTTTAAGCAAATGCTTAGCCCCCTACCCGCAGACTAAATCTTCTCCACTTTTACAGCACATACTTTATATTCGGGGGTAAGTGACAATAGGTCTTCGCCCGGACCTGTTAAGACATTCGTTGGGGTTTCCGGGAAATGGAAGGACAGGAATACGCTGCCGGGTCGCGACTTTGGTGTAACATGTGCCTTTACTTCCAAAGAACCGCGTCTTGATGTTACCCTCACGGTATCCCCTGTTTTTATACCCAATACTTCAGCCTCACCGGGATGGATTTCAATAAATTCCTCAGAACTGATTGAATAAATTTCCGGGTTTCGTAATGACATGGAGCCGTTGTTATAATGGTAGAGACGGCGGCCGGTGGTCAAACACAAGGGATATTTACTATCGGGTAATTCCTCCGAAGGGGTATACGCAAGGTCGTTAAATCTCCCTTTTCCCCTTGTGAATGTGTCTTTGTGTAAGATGGGTGTGCCAGGATGTTTCTTATCCCACACAGGCCAGACCAATCCATCCCCCTCAAGTCGCTCGTAATCGATCCCTGCAAACTCTGGTGTAAGGCTGGCAATTTCCCTCATTATTTCTGCCGGGTGGTTATAATGCATGGGGTAACCCATAGCATTGGCTATCAAACACATAATCTCCCAATCGTGTTTTGTCCCTTTAGGTAATGGAATGGCCTGATTGAGCCGCCTGACCCTTCTTTCCGCGTTGGTAAAAGTACCGTCCTTCTCGAAGAAACAACCGGCAGGGAGCACCACATGGGCAAGTTTTGCCGTTTCCGTCATAAAAATCTCCTGTATTACAAGGAAGTCAAGCCTCTTCATGGCTGATCGCACATGGTGTATATTGGCCTGTGTCGCAGCGGGGTCATATCCGATAATATACATTGCCTTTAATTTTCCCTCCATGGCAGCCCTGTACATCTGAGGTTCCTTCAAACCAGGTTTTGTGGGAAGTTGACAATTCCATGCCTCAGAAAACTTCTTATTGGCAATGGGGTCATCGACCTTCTGATAACAGGTGTAGACGTCTGGTAGTGCCCCCATATCGCAAGAACCCTGGACGTTGTTCTGTCCACGAAGCGGATTGATTCCGGTATTAGGTCTTCCTACATTGCCCGTAATTAATGCAAGATTGGCTAGCGACATGACACCATGAGAGCCGGCCTTATGTTCGGTCATCCCCAATCCATAAACAATCATACCCTTCCTTGTACCTGCATATATTCTGGCAGCCTTGATAATGTCTTCCTTTGGCACCCCGGTAATTTCCTCCACCATCTCGGGTGTATATTGGGCTACCACCTGTCGCAACATGTCTATGTTTTCTGTCCTTTGCTGGATAAATTCCCTGTTTTCCAGTCCTTCTTTTAGGATGACATGCAGGAGACCATTAATAAGGGCGACGTTGGTGCCCGGTTTTAAACGTAGCCACACTGTTGCGTACTGGACGAGTTCTATCTCACGCGGATCGATTACGATGAGCTTTGCCCCGTTCTGCCGTACCGCTTTTTTAATCTTTAAGGCTGCGACAGGATGTGCTTCGGTAGTATTGGAACCGCTGACAATGAGTACTTCTGCGCCTTCAATATCTGCCAGGGAATTAGTGGCTGCACCGCTTCCTAACGCCGCCCTGAGTCCCGTTACTGATGGGGCGTGGCACACACGTGCACAGTTATCCATATTATTGGTCCCCATTACGGCACGGGCAAATTTTTGAGCCAGATAATTTTCTTCGTTGGTTCCCCTTGAGGAGCTAAGGCAGCCAAATGCGTCAGGACCGTATTTCTGCTTAATATTCATTAACTTCCTTGCTACAAGGCTGATTGCCTCATCCCAGCTTGCTTCCTGAAAGGGCTGGTCAATGCGATCTCGAATCAATGGGGACTTTAAACGGTCCGGGCTCTTGTAAAACTCGAATCCATATCGACCCTTAACGCACAAACTGCCGTAGTTGGGAGGCGAATGTATATCGGCTGTTACTTTCAGAATCTCGCCCCGTTTCACATGAAGCACGAGACTACACCCCACACCGCAGTAGCTACAAACCGTGCGTACTTTTCTAGTTTCCCATGGACGTCCCTTTTTTGCAGCAGGTTTGTCCATAAGGGCGCCTACAGGACACACGGAAACGCAGTGTCCGCAAAATACGCAACCCGCATCTTTTAAGGGTTTTTCAAAGGCCGTTGCGATTGAGGTCTGCATCCCGCGGTTTGAAAATGCCCAGATGTGCTGGTCTTGAACCTCATCGCATATCCTTACGCATTTTCCACAAAGAATGCATTTGTTCATATCCCGATAGATACCGGGATTTGAATCGTCAGGGGTTGGGGGAGGATTTTGTTCTGCGAACCTTGATGTCTTTACATCGTATTCATACATGAGTTTTTGAAGCTGACACTCTCCTGCCTTGTCGCATGTCAGACAATCGTTGGGATGATTAGACCAGATAAGTTCCAGGTTGAGTTTTCGTGCACGCATTACTGATTCGCTTTGGGTAGAGACCTTCATACCTTCTGAGACAGGGGTAGCACAGGAAGCAACCAGGGATCGGGCACCCTCTACCTCTACCACGCACATCCGGCATGCCCCTGAGGGGGCGAGCCGTGGATCGTGACACAAGGTAGGGATATGAATTCCCACTTTTTGCGCTGCTTGTAAGATTGTCTGAGTAGGTTCAGCCTCCACTTTTTTCCCATCGATCAATAAAGATACCATGATTACATCCTCCATTTAAAAAACCTGTTAAATTAACGCTTTCCTTCTTCGTTCGACTGAGTTCATGCTGAATGCTCAAGATAGAGTCTGCGTATATCTGCGTGAATCTGGGTCCTAAAAAAGGCTATCCAATTAACTATTGGACGAAGGGACGGTATCTTTTCCTGATAAGATGAAGCTGGGATGGATGGAGGCTAAGATTTCTTATTGGATGATGAAATGCCTTGCAAGGGAGAAAGATCCCCTTGCATTCTTTGGGAAATGTGATACTGATGGTCCTTTAAGAGTCTATACCTTATCCACTTAACCTGGAAATGGCACCGCCACTTCAGTAGGCGCACTCACCCGTATTTAAAGGACGCGCAGTTTTTCCAGATCATCGGTCAAACTCCAAAAAGACGACAATATAAAGTAGGCTGCCTTTGGCAGCAACGTATTACCCACGAAATACTCAAGATGACACAAAAATAAATTTCACTATTTTCGCGTCTTTTCGTGGATAACATTGAAATTTCTCAAAGTCAAATTATACAAGCAAGCCGATATTTTGCAATATCAAAAAGTTGCGGTATACCATAACCCAAACGAGTCTGAAGAGTTTTTTTGTTTTAAGAATCAGTGGAAGTGATATATTATAGTTACATGTTCTTCCGACTCGTTCGGATTAGTCAGAATATAACATAATGCTAAACAAATTGCTCATGCGAATGGTCTTCTCCATCGAATACGTGAAGAAAAGAACTTTCCGAAAGAAGATCGTATTGCTGACATCCTTAAAAAGAGGAAATCATACCGGAATTGTTCGCATCTTTTCTGCGCTTGAACTATTCCCCGCCTATAAGCCATGGCATGACAAAAAGACCCGTGGCACCTACCTCAGACCAGACACCAAGAAATGCCTCCATTATTATTTTTACTTTTTCCACGAAGTCCTCGGATTATGCTACATTCGTGTACCTATGAGGGTTCCCTGCCGACTCCGAATCTGTTGTAATGGCCATAACTGGCTGGCATCAATGAATAAGATAAAATACCAGATGATGGGCAATGCCTTTATTGACATTGAGGATTTTGAAAAAGCACAGGCAATTGCTGATACATTTTCCCCAAACCAACTCCATTCAATAATCGATGATTTTGCACGCATATTGCCCCTTTATTGACTGCTTCCAATTAACGTACGACTGGAGCATTATACAGGCAGAATATGAAACAGACATCGTTTTTACCAAAAGGTTGAATATCGTAACGGGACAAGCAAGATGAAGGTCGCTCATGTTAAAAATGCATCTATAGCCTTGGCCCGCTCCGGAAGATATTCTCTCTTGCCAATCATCGGCATCTGGAATTTATTTCCACCCTTGACGACAATCGAATTGGTACGCTTAATCTTAATAAAATAGCAAAGAACGTGATAGAAAACCGTCACACGTACAAAGGATTTAACCTCTTCAGTGGATGATAACCAGCAGATTTTCTTGAACATTATACCTAACCCGAACGAGTCGGAAAAGTTTTGTGTTTTAGGAACTTGCAAACGTAGTATACAATAATAAGCGAATAG
>JBKBTA010000020.1:0-27527 GCA_046291035.1 Candidatus Brocadia sp. | reverse complement strand
CAAATCAAGGATTTTGGCGTCCATGCAATTGAACCTGTTTACGTGGACCCCGACTCTGGATGTATTGAGTGCATGAAGTGCGTGGAGACCTGTCGGGAAGATGCCATCACCGTAAAGGATGGACACGTATCGATTGACAAAGAAAAATGTGTTCACTGCGGGCTCTGTGCCAAGGTGTGTCCGGTTGGTTCAATAAAGGCGTCTGGAAAAAAATATCGGGTAATGATTGGCGGGAAAGTCGGACGCCATCCCAGGTTTGCCTTAGACCTGTTACCCCAGGCAGATGAATCTACTACGTTAAAGGCATTAGACGTTTGTGTGGATATGATACTTTCAAGTAAAACCGAACATCGCTTTAGAACATTGATAGAACAACACGGAATTGAGGAAATTAAAAAAAGAATATGATACTGAGTGATACCGATAGAAAGATACTGCATCGTTTACAATCCAACCTGCCCCTTGTATCAAGGCCTTTCCTGGAGTTAAGTAGAGAGCTTGATATAGACGAAGACACTATTATTGAACGCATCAAGTTTATGATTGAGAAGGGATATGTCAGGAGACTTGCACCCATCATCAATACACAAGCCATGGGCAGGGAGGCAACACTTGCTGCTATAAAGGTCCCGGAAGACCGCATCGATGAGGTGAGTGCAATCATCAACGAATATAGTGGCGTTTCCCACAATTACCTGCGGAGAGGGAAAAATAAAAATATCCCATACAATATGTGGTTTACCATGTCAGCCAGGGACGATGAGGAACTCTACAGCAAATTAAAAGAGATCGAGAACCGGATCGGATTAACAGTCCGAAGTTTACCCACTGTAAAGAAATTCAAGATCGGCGTTCGTTTTAAAATTTATTAAATTATGACAATGAAAAAAGAAGACACAGACGTAAAACTCATCAAATATATTCAAGAAGGACTGCCTCTCACAAAAACTCCGTATAAAGACATCGGGCAGGCACTGGTAATGTAAGAAGATGATGTTATACATAGGCTCAAGAAACTCTTAGAGGCGGGAAAGATCAGGCGTCTTGCTGCCTCTATTGCCCACCGCAAGATCGGCATCAATGCCAATGCCATGTGTGTGTGGAAGGTACCAAGGGAACGGGTTGATGAAGTAGGCAAGATCATGGCCGGTTTTGAAGAGGTAACCCACTGTTATGAACGTCCCATCTATCCCGATTGGGAATACAATGTCTTTACCATGATCCACGGTTACACCGATGCCGAATGCGAGGCTGTAATCCAGGCAATTAAGGAAAAGACGGGGTTAAATGACTACGTCGTTCTTTACAGTGAAAAGGAATTTAAAAAGGTTGGGGTAAGGATATAATTGAATCGCTGTAATTGCGATTTCATCGCTAAATACCTCCTTTACTGTCACCGACTAAAGGTCTGTTGAACCGCCTGAGAGTTTAGGATTTCTGAGTCGATGGGGTACGCTGTGGCACCACTGAGGTGGTAATGGACCCGTCCGCCGAACTCCTCCGGGCGCAACCTGCGATGCACATACCATTTCTGGAACCAGACGGCCTTAAGTGCCCGCGTTGCAACCTCGGTGACCAAACTCAGGATGTGAGGACCACCGAATGTCCCGAAGGCATCATCGAGCTTTTTATCATTTTGCACCAAAATCAGCGTGTTCATAATCCTCACGTTTGTCGATCCTAATACCGTTCACGTTTATTACAACCCAGATATTTGCTCTCCCGACTTTGTAAGGACTTTGTCGATGGGCTTCAAGTGCTTACGTTTCCATAACTACCCGCTCTCCTAGCTGCATGGCTTTGGCTTTTACCATGTCGGGACTCTCACTCGTTAAAAGACGCTATCCTTCGCTGGGCACGCTAAGATTAACCTGTCCCCCAAACCCTAAGTTGGGTTTTAAAAGACAAAACCCGATGACTCTCTTGTTATTCCAAACACATTCAGTTTGTTCAGTATAAACTCCGTGAGGAATTTTGACACGTAAGATTTCTCTTTGCGATAACGATAGGTAAGGCCCCCCTGTCCCACGAGGACAGCTTGTGTAGGGTGCGTCCTACGCACCAAAACAATGCAACGTTTGGATGCACCCTACAGGATTGAAATTTCTTATCATTAAATTTAACACCTTCGGAGGGTCTGTAACCCGCTTAAATAAAATGAAACATCCATGATCCTTCGGCTCACAAAGGACAGTGAAAATGTCACCCTGAGCGGTGAAAGAGATTCTTCACTTCGTTCAGAATGACAAAAAGCGAAGGGCTCAGAATGACAGCACAGGGGGTATTTTCAGGTGAAATGCAATACAATTGAGTTAACTCTTTTCGTGTATCCGTGCCCGTAAAAGTTGTGCGCGTTCATATACTGCACGAGCCACGATTCGAGAAAATCTCTTCCACGGTCCACTGGTTGGATCAACCAATCCTGCAATCCTTTTATGAAAAGGATTGGGACCCTCACCCGCATGCGTGGCCTCTTCCACCTTCACAGGGTACGACTCTGGATCGGCATTTTCATTATATAGCCGGAGCGAGACGGCATTGAGGTCTTCGTCAATAAGCACCATTGCGCCACCGTGGATTGGTTGCGGCTCTATGGTATCTACCACCCATCCCCCGGTGTTATACACATTCACCCAGCCCTGATATTCTTTAAATAACATATCGTTCTGAAAAGGCTTGTGGGTGTGACCAAACACGAAGGTTACCTCAGATGGTATGTTTTGTTTGCGTTCCGTCAGGATTTGCTGTTTTAAGGGTACATTCAGGTATTTTCGAAGACCGCTTTCAGTATCATCGCTTAAAACGCGATCTTTGTAATCTCTTTCCCTGTTGGCAATCATATCTGCAAGGTACCCAAAGAGTACTTTTAGGCCTTTCACAGTAAGCCAGTCAATTCCAGGCAAGTTATATCGCTCGTTCAGATTATCGGCGAAGGCAGAAAGGGCCTTTTTAAATTGCTCCCGATCAATCATTTTTTCGTAGAGTGTTTCTATCTCCTGACCCGCCTCTCCGGAACGGCCCAGAGCAGACCAGAAGAAGTCAATCCAGGCAAAATTTTCCGCTTCAATGTCATAGATATTTTCAGGTATTTTGTGTTTCTCATGGAACAGGTTCTTAAATATGCTCATGGCATGATAGATTGTTTCTATGTAATGGCCGTGATGGAACAAGACACACTTCTGCTGATCTTTTGAAACGAGACCAAAGTTCGGGTATGCAGTGGTAATGACAAAATCTTTTAAGTGTTCGAAGCTGTTCACGAGATTCGTCAGGAAATAGGATGGCAAACTATAGGGGTCGTTTTCAACAAACATATTGGTTGTATGCCAGGGGATAGGCAACTCTTCACCGGGTTTAAACTTTTTCATGTGGTTTACATATTGCGTTTCCCGCGCAAGTTCCCAAAGGTGATGATCATGATTACCCGGAATGTACATTATCCTTTCGAACATTTCTCCGCCCTTAGGCATAATCAATTCTATAAAGCGTTCAAAAACCATAGCGGCCTGATTTGTGTTCGTGAGTGCCAGCTCGAGGATATCCCCATTCAAAATTAGCATCGGCTTTTTGTTGTCTTCGTTTTTTGAAATAAGTCCACGCAGACACTCAACCAGTTGCATCATAACTGGGCCAGGTTTTAACGGGTCGGTTTCACTCCCTGTGGCTTTTAGATTCGTTAATATACTGTCTTCCTCACCCAGATGCATATCAGATAGGCATACATATCGAATGTCAGGCATAGTGTTACCCCTTACTTTTTAAACTCCGTGGCAATAATACGTTCTGAAACCCTTTCTCCCCATGCTGCAATGCTCATGGCAGGATTACTCCCTACGGAGGTAGGAAAAACAGAACCGTCCGCAACATAGAGGTTTTTATAACCAAATACCTTTCCATAACAATCCACCACGCCTACTTCTTTGCTGCCTCCCATAGGGCATCCTCCTAGGGGATGTACCGTATACACCTTATTTCTGGATATCCACCATGGATTCCCCAGTAATTTTCCTTTGATTCCGTGGGTAAGTTTCTGGAGGGTATTTTCTATTTCGTGGTACAGGGGTAATGATTTTTCCGGGTTCCACTTTATGTTCAGGTAACCATCCTCGTTTATCTCCATTCTTCCGTCAGCCGCATCGAGTCCCATGACTAAATACATCAACATGCGATGATCGGACCGAAATTCTAAGAGTCCGAGCAATTCCGAAAAAGTCCTGCTCAATCCCCGATCAAGACCCACGAATGTCTTTATCTTTTGAATGAGCTTTCTAGCAATGCTATAATCAGGAAATTTACTCCTGAGATAGGACCTCAGGAAATCGGGGAAACCACCTTCCTCAATGATGAACCGCTGGCCGTTCTTCCCCATGCTGTAATTTATCATGCCGGTTATGGTAGGGCCTTCGGCAAAGTTGACTACCTGATCTGTGTAGGTGGCAAGTCCACCAAAATCACCATTACCAGAAAAGTAATGACCGAGCTTGTCACTGAGGTCGGGTAACGTGGGCCCAGTTTTAAATTTGTATCGCTTATAGCCATATTTGCAGCGTAACAGAAGTTCTGTCGATCCGAGGCTTCCGGCGGAAAGTATAACCCTTCTGGCGATGACGCTATCCTTGTAGTGCCATCGCAGATTGGTGAAATGAACAATGTATCCATCGGTAGTTGGTTCCAGATATCGGACTACGTGCTGTGAAAACACCTGAGCACCATAGTTTTGGGCAATAGCAAGATAATTTAAATCGACCGTATTTTTTGAATGATTATTACAGCCAATGACACACTCTCCGCAAAGGACACAGCCTATCTGGGCAGGACCCTTCCGATCATAAGGGTCTTCCCGATAAACACCCCTTTCACCAAAATATATAGCCAGTGGGGGAGTATCAAACGCCCCTCCATTGCCGATATTTTCTGCTGCGTTTTTCAGTGCCCGTGTCTTAAAAAGATGGTAGGGGATTTTTTGTGGCCTGAGCATATCATGCACTTTTTGACACTGCCTTTCAAACTCCGCTCCCCAGTTGATTGGCCTGCCTTCCGGGTCTTCTTTTGGCCATCGGGAACTTTGAAAGATTTCTTTGACCGGTTCCAGGATGACATTGGCATAAATTAGAGACCCTCCACCGACACCGCTACACCGATGCACGGCAAACGTATCGTAACTGGTATATTCGAACAGACCCGTCCACCCGTCACTTCCTTCATCACGCCACCACCAGTCTTTGGGCCTAAAGAAATCACGGGGAAATTCACCCATGTGATAACGTTTACCACGTTCCAGGACACAGAGAGAATCTTTCAGGTACGGAGCCAACCGGCATGCTACAACTGAGCCGCCAAAACCCGAGCCGATAATGACTGTATCGTAACGCTTTTTTGTTGTATGGCTTTTGAAATTTTTATTCTGCATAGGCAAGGAACATTAAAAAAAGGATAATGAAGACTGCGTCACCACCAACTGCACCCCAGAATATTTTCGGTATATCCGGGTACAGGAGCATGTTTACTGCAAAGATCGTTGCAAAGAAGGTTTTTCCCGTAATGCCTAAAATAACGATACTTTTGTTGGCATACATGTCTTTATAAACAAGGTAATACCCAATGCCAAAGACAAAGGCAAGGGCAAGCCAGGATTGATAAAACAAGGGAGGGACGGGTTTTCCCATGGAAGGCGAAACAAAGACCAAACCCGGCAAGAAAAAAAGGAATGCACAACCCATCAGATTCCACAGGCTTGCAATAAGAAACGTCCGTTTGAAAAAGCTATCAGTCAATATCATAAAAAGAAACTTTGAAATTTCTGACCATATATAATTTTGATAACATTTTAGCCGTTTGAAAATTGCCTTTAAATAAACTATCACTGCTTGCTCCCAAACCGTGTGTTGAACCTGTTGAAGCATCCGTTTGGCAACACAATTGGGTAGAAACAGAGTTCCTCGTCCATTACGCTCCCAAACAGGAGTTTGGGAGCAAGTAGTTGGAAATTCCATGAGCCAGAGGTTCACAAAAGAGCATGAAAATACATCACCCTCCCTTAGTCCCTCCCATCAAGGGTGGAAAGTTCCCTCTCCCCTTGTGGAAGAAGGTCTAGGTGATGGGTATTTTTATGTCCATACTCTAAATACCGAAGATGACATCAACAAAAACATTACATACGCACATACTCTCCATATCCTTTTCCACAAAGACGCTGGTTTCCTAATGAACCGTCAAAGAGAAAGCTATAGTAAATCATGTGTTTGGCAATATGGGCAGGAGGATGAACCTGTCTGGCGGTATAGCTTAACATGCCTTTTTCCGTTACTGCCTTTACCTGCCACTGCTCGTAAAAAGTCACCAGTCTGGCCATACAGTCAATCTCCATACGTCTCGGCTTCTCGTACTTGATGGATTTAATCTTTTTAATCCTTACGTATTCACCTCCTGGTAAATATAAACCACCAAGATTACGCACCTTAATTCCGAATCCATCTGAGCGCATTAATCCTCCATGGAGTCCCTCTTCAGTAAATAGTAGGTCATAGTGATAATGAATAACATTAAATGGGAATAACCGTTTCCACATCCTCACAGGGATAAACAGGGGATCATAATGAAAACACTTTTTTGCAAAACCATGCTCAAAGCTTCCCATAGTGTTTATATTCTGTAATAATTCCCCGTTCCTTTTTAATTCACCCTCCATATGGCCAAAGCTCGTAAAATAGCTAAAAACTTCTGGCAGGTCAGCCCACCAGATTATGTCTTGTGCCCTGTATCTTAAAGAAAGTGTGATTTCATCCTGTGGGTTAGACAACTCAAAACAATACTCAGGCCATTTTCCTGTTATTTTACCGCGGTTTGTCACGGTTACATCCAGATGATCAGTCTGCATTTGTAAATAAAGATCTTTGGGAAGGTATTCATGGGAAAGCAAGGTTATTTCCGGTTGAGGCGACATAAACAAACACTCTACCACGCTATCAGTAGAAAGATTTAACATGAGTTTTTGGTAATTATCGATATCTTCCACACCGTACATGCCAGTCATAATACTTCCACGGATCAGTCTTGGGGAATCTTTTGGTCCAGGAAGTGCCAGAAAATACCATCCATCCCAGCCTGGCCATTTCCGGGCAGTATTAATGGTACCGTTACGGTTAACAGCATAATACCTGGGTCTTTCATACTCAGGTGGGAGTTGATAGCGGTCGTTGGTACGTGCCCTGTCAAAATAGTTTATCACGAGGGGGACGATCTTTTGCAGAACCAGGTAGAAGAGGAAAGCTGCAAAAAATCCGATAAGAAGGATGTACCATAACGTGAGCATATGACTATACCTCACTAATATACTGGCTTAGAGTATTGGCACGAAAATACCCCTCACCCAGACCCTCTCCCACAAGGGGCGAGGGAACTTTCCTTCCGTTGATGGGAGGGACTAAGGGAGAGTGATATATTTTCATGCTCTTTTGTGAGCCATCATGGCTCATGAATGTTTACCTTGTAAATACTTCTTTTTTCGCACGTTTTTTACTACCCTTTATCCCCTCCATGCGAAGGAGGGGATAAAGGGGTGGTTAATCTGGTTACGGCTGCACTGCCCTAAGTATCAAGGTGCTTTCCTTCAGAACGGAGATTGAGAATAAAAAAAATAAGGGGAATGAACCATACAACCAGGGTAAAAAAAAGTATGTAGATAAAGTTTTCTCCACCTGATATATCCCATACCCTTTTGGCCGTCCCCTGAGCCCATTCATGATAAGAACCAAGATAGCTTGTCCTCCCCCACAGGCCAAAAATCCACAGAAAGGTATAAATGAATATACCAACATACGTTACTCTTACCCAGGAAAGTTTGTTCTTTCTTATCAGGAACGTTGAAATACAGAACCCACTGTTTGCAGCGAAAAAGAATGCAAGGAGAAATATGGGCAGGAAGAAAGGGTAGTCTGTCACAGAATCCTTATGCCACCACATATGAGTGGTTTCCCAGCCAAAGTAATTCACGAGGAAATAAATGGGAATCCAAATGAAGAAGAATATATGAAACAGGTTATTTTTTACCAATGCGCTCAGGTAATACTCCGGCCTTCGGGTTAACAATTGTTTCTGGGCTGCATCAGCGAAGATTTGGCCTATGGCAAACGCTATCGGTATATCGACTTGAACCATGTTTATACCGCCACCTTTCTTGTCTTTTTTGAGTAACCAGACTAAACAAAATAAAGTTATCATTGCAAGGGTGCCAACCAGTATCAATCCCAAGGGTGAGATTGCTTCGCTTCGCATCACGATGACACTTGCATAACAACTTATGTAAGTTGTTCATTGTATATTGAGCACTTAATAAAAATATTTTTACATTTGCTGCAATCAAATTAACCAACCCTTTCTCCCCTTCTTCACAAGGAGGGGAGTAAGGGGTGAAAAACTTCCTAAAAATAAAAAAGCCTTACTGCAAAGATATTTATTCACACACATCTTCGGCAGCAAGGCTGTCTTTTTTCCGCTCAGGTATCTTTACTAAAACTATTTCCTTGTAAGTTTAAAGACTCTTTACTTTGCGTCCCCTGATCACTCAGGGTTTGCCTTTATCGTCATGTTTTCATTTATAAGCTATATAGTAGTTAAAATTCATTAAACACAGGAATGGTAGTTTATGTCAAGTAAAAATATAAAATGATGTGAGGCGAAGATAAAAAGATATAGAATTCAAAGGAATGAAAATGCTAAGATATTCGGGCAATTTTTTATGCCTTAGACACAAGGTCACAAAGAAAAACTTCGTGTCTCCCTCTTCTGTATTCCCTTCAATGAAGGGAATACAGGGGAGACAGCTTTGAAATTCCTTAAACATTGAATTATTGGCTTAAATAATTACAAAATTATTTAATAAGGAAAACATTCATCATGTTAAAAGAAAAGATTGGGTTTATCGGTGGCGGAAAGATGGGAGAAGCATTGAGCAAGGGTATTATCAATGCCAAATTAAATACCCCTGATAATATCATGGTAAGCGATGTAATTGCGGAACGATGCAAACTTTTAAACAAAGAAATTGGCATAAAGACTACTCAAAACAACAAAGACGTTGTTTCCTTCGCTGACGTTATTATATTAGCCGTAAAACCTCAAATGATGGACGAGGTACTCAGCAGTTTAAAAAATGACATCACCCGGCGGCATTTGGTGGTGTCAATTGCAGCGGGTATCCCTGTCCGGTTTATTGAATCCAGATTACAGGAGGGCGTTCGAATCATCCGGGTGATGCCCAATACCCCATGTCTGATAGGTGCCTCGGCCACAGCCTTCGCTTTAGGTAAAAACGCTACGGATGCAGACGGACAGTTGGTGTTTCATCTGTTTAACGCCGTTGGAAAGGTGTTCCAACTGGACGAAAAGTACCTCGATGCCGTAACGGGTCTAAGCGGAAGTGGTCCTGCATACGTGTATATGGTTATTGAGGCATTGTCTGACGGGGGTGTCAAGATGGGTTTACCAAGGGATGTGGCTACCACCCTTGCGGCACAGACCGTACTGGGTGCCGCAAAGATGGTGTTAGAAACAGGGCAACATCCCGCACAGCTAAAGGATGCCGTGACCTCACCAGGAGGAACAACCATTGAAGGGATAAGCAAATTGGAAGACGGTGGCCTCAGGTCGGCCATGATAAATGCCGTTGAGGCTGCCGCCTTAAAATCGAAGAAATTGGGTGAATTATTATAAGATAATTTTAGACGTAGATGAATGCTGATTGTCAGGATTAAAAGATAATAACAATTTAGCCTTCTAAAATCTTTGGTAGCTATCAGATTTATTACCGAATCAAAACGTTCCGGTTCAATCTGCAAGATTGAACCGACCATTTAACCTTTGTGTCTTTGTGCCTTCGTGGCAAAGAGGAGTTATAGATGCTGATACATAAAATTGACAAACAGAAAATTGATTTAGCGGTAAATACCGTAAGAATGCTCTCTGCAGACGCCGTAGAAAAGGCCCAATCAGGCCATCCAGGTCTCCCCATGGGATTCGCCGACGTAGCCTTTACTCTTTGGATGCAATTCCTGCGTTTTAATCCGAAAGACCCGCAATGGCCGAATCGAGATCGATTCATCCTTTCCGCAGGACACGGTTCCATGCTGTTATATGCATTACTCCATCTCTTCGGATACGATTTGTCGTTAGATGACATAAAGCAATTCCGACAATTTGGGAGTAAGACGCCTGGGCATCCTGAATATGGACATACACCCGGAGTAGAGGTTACTACGGGACCTTTGGGACAGGGATTTGCAAACGGAGTAGGTATGGCACTGGCTGAAAAAATACTTGCAGAACGATTTAACAGAGACGGCAGAACTATTTTCGATCACCATATTTACGGGGTAGTAAGTGACGGTGACCTGATGGAAGGGATTACCTCTGAGGCGGCTTCGTTCGCAGGACACCTCGGACTTTCCAATATTATTTATATTTACGACAGCAACCAAATCTCGATCGAGGGAAACACGTCCATTACCTTCACCGAAGACGTTGCGAAACGGTTTGAGGCGTATAACTGGCGGATTTTCAAAATTGACGGACATAACCATAGCGAAATTGCTGCGGCCGTCGAAGCGGCACGAAATGAAAAAGAGAGACCTTCGCTGATCATCGCCAGGACCCACATTGGTAAGGGAAGTCCCAACAAACAGGATACGGCCTCCGTGCATGGCGAACCGCTGGGAGCTAAAGAACTCGAATTGACAAAGGAAAAACTTGGCTGGCCGAAAAGCCCGACATTCTATATCCCGGACGAAGTAAAACAACTTTGTCAGGCCCGTGTGACTGAACTAAAAGGAGAGTATGAAAACTGGCAATCCCTGTTCAATACATATATCAAAGAAGACTCGAATCTATCCCGATTATGGGATGTCTACTTTAAAAAAGAAATCCCTGACAATCTGGAATCTGAATTACTCAAAACTATCAGGAAGGATTCCATAGCCACTCGCTCAGCCTCCGGCGAGATGATGCAGGTAATTGCACAACAGGTACCCTCTTTTATCGGTGGTTCTGCAGACCTTTGTCCGTCCACAAAAACCTATATTAAAAGCGCACCTTCCCTGGACAAAGATAAATTCGCCGGGAGAAACATCCATTTTGGAGTCAGGGAACACGCCATGGGCGGTATTTTAAACGGATTGGCGCTGTACGGGGGTATTATTCCCTTTGGATCGACCTTTCTGATGTTCTCGGATTATATGCGACCTTCCATTCGACTCGCCGCCATGATGAAGATACAGGTAATCTATGTGTTTACCCACGATAGTATCTTTGTCGGTGAAGACGGCCCTACCCACCAGCCCATTGAGCATCTGCCATCCCTGCGTGCGATCCCTAACTTGCTTGTAATAAGACCAGCAGATGCCACCGAAACGGCTGCCGCCTGGGTAGCGGCGCTTAATCATAAAAATGGTCCAACGGCGCTGATCCTTACACGTCAGGACATCCCAGTAATCAATCGCTCAATCTATCCGTCACAAAGTCAACTAAAATATGGCGCTTATATATTAAAGGATTCGGCAAAATCTCCTGAGATTATTCTTATGGCAACTGGCTCAGAGGTCTCTATTGCGCTTGAAGTCACATTACAATTACAGGGAAAAGGTATCCAGGCAAGGCTGATCAGTGTACCTTGCTTTGAGTTATTCAGGTCAAACCCTGATGAATACAAAAACAGCATACTTCCACCTTCATGTAAGAAACGGGTAGCCATTGAAGCCGCAGCAAAAAGCGATTGGTATGAATTTGTTGGATTGGATGGTCTTATCATTGGACTCGATCGATACGGTACCTCAGCGCCAGCAAAAACATTAGCCGAGCACTTTGGCTTTACGGCAAAAAATATCTTGAATGAAATTAACAAAAAATGGGGTATTTAGAATACTAAAATGGGAATTGGATTTGGAATTTGGTATACGGCCGCCTTACTGCTCATTATGAGCGTTCTTCTGTTCCTGGAGGTTTTGGAGATAGAAGTGGTCATTTTTTCTACCTTACTGCTCCTTATTGCCGGAAAGGTTATTACACTGAAAGAGGCATTCAGCGGATTCTCCAACGAAGGGATGTTAACGATTGCGCTAATGTACGTGGTAGTTGGGGCTTTTAGTAATACCGGCATGCTCAATCAGGTTACTCACATCATTTTTGGTAAAAAAAATACTGGTGATTCCCGCAAACTCCTGAGACTTTTATTTCCGGTATCTGTCGTTTCCGCATTTATCAATAATACTCCGGTTGTCGCAATGCTTATACCGGTTATACGGTCATGGGCAGAAAAATATCACTATGCATCTTCAAAGTACCTGATTCCCCTTTCATACGCTGCAATTCTGGGGGGAACGTGTACCTTGATTGGTACGAGCACCAATTTGATCGTTCACGGGTTAATGATCGATTCGGGAATGAAAGGGATATCCTTTTTTGAAGTTTCCAAGGTCGGTGTACCGCTTGCTCTTCTGGGCATTTTATTCATCAGTCTTATAGGCCACCGCTTGCTTCCCAACCGGAAAGACCCCCTGGTTGAACTGGGAGAACATACCAGAGAATTTGTCATCGAACTGAAAGTTACAGAAGAATATGAAAATATAGGGAAAACAATTGAAGGTGCGGGATTGAGGCATTTACAGGGCTTATTCCTTTTCCAGATAGAACGCGGGGGTCAAATTATTGCACCGGCAGAACCAAACGAAAAAATATTGTTAGGCGATCGGCTGTTTTTTACGGGCATACCGAAAACGATTTTAGAAGTACAAAAGGTGCATGGTTTACAATTGATACAAGATTCTCATTTCGATTTAAAACAATATGATTCTGCCGTGATAAATACCTTTGAAGCTGTTGTATCTCCCGGATCTCCTTTAGTCGGAAAAACGGTTCGCGAAAGTGATTTTCGGGCCAAATACGAGGCGGTCATTATTGCCATACACCGCCATGGAGAACGGATACAAAAAAAGATTGGCGATATTAGCTTACGGCCTGGAGATACATTACTGTTATTGGCAGGAAAGAACTTCCGAAAAAAATGGTACCATTCAAACGATTTTTATCTCATTGCAGAGGCAGAGACCTTACCTTCCAAACCACACTTGCATGGATATTTGTCTCTTGGTGTATTTATGTTAACGATCTTGTTGACGGTATTAGAAGTGCTTCCAATATTATCAGCGGCAGGTTTAGGGGTAATTATCCTGATGGCAACCCGAACGATAAGAATGGCAGAGGCAAGAAAGGCGATAGACTGGCGGGCACTCATCATTATTGCTATGTCTCTGGGCATCGCAACGGCAATTAAAGAATCCGGGCTTGCAGAACTCTTAGCCAGCGGGATTGCCAGAATTGGCATCCATTTTGGCACGATAGGGGTTTTAACCAGCATTTATATAATGACGAGTTTTTATACCCTCTTCATCACCAATAATGCCGCCGCTGCAATCCTATTCCCTATAGCTATTTCTTCAGCTTCGACAATTCATGCTGATAGTCGCGCCTTTGCCATCACTGTCCTTTTTGCCGCCTCAGCCAGTTTTGCAACACCTATCAGTTATCAAACGAATTTAATGGTATACGGACCGGGTGGCTACAGGTTTAAAGACTACCTTAAAATCGGCGTCCCATTACAATGCCTCATTGGCATAATTACTATAAGTTTGCTTTATTACGTCTATTTTCGATGAGGGTCTTCTTATAAAATACACCTGTCTCATTGGGAGTTTGGCAGTGCCTAATTTGATGCTAGGGAATTTGAAAATATTAGTTCCTTTGCTTGACGGGATGAGGCATGTGGGAGTGAAAGAAAAAGGCAGATCACCCTCCCTAGCCCCTCCCATCAAAAGGAGGGGGTTGTTTGTAATTTTTTGTATTTGCCGAAGGCCTAATTTAACCAACAAATCAAGGTATACATGAGGAAACCTGGCAGCAAAATTCTTATAATTGAGTATTTTAAAGAACACATTGGTGAGTGGATTCATAACCAGAAATTTAGAGAGATAACGGGAGCTAACGATGTCCCCAGAACAATTAGGTCTTTGCGCCAAGAAGGTTGGCAGGTAGAGACAAGAGGAGATGGTTATCATAGATTATTGACAAAAGAAAAACTTTCTCCCAAAGGCATAAGGAAAACGGTAAGTCTCAAAGTTAGATTTCTTGTTCTTCAGGGAGGTATATGCAATATTTGTGGAGGCACTGTAAAAGGTGGTAAAAAACTTGTTGTAGATCATATTGTTCCAGTAGATTGGGGTGGTACTTCAGAACTTTCAAATTTACAACCGCTTTGTGAGGAATGCAATGCTGGCAAACAGGCATGGGTCAAATCAAATCCACCTGAGATAATGAAACAAATCCTTTCTCTTCCAACTGTTGAAGCAAGAATTGAAGCACTATTCGATGCTTTTCCTAACCAAGATATTCCATCGAGTACTATTCAACTAATTTCAAAAGGTTCCCTTGATTGGCAGAGGGCATTACGCAGAATAAGGCAAAAAACGGGGAAAAAGATCGTGCCTGTATCAAGAACTTTAGGAAAGTCTATATATCGTTATCTTAGAGATTAATTTAAAAAAATTGGTAATTTAACATCAAATTTTTTTAATTGACAAATGTTGACAAGTGTTGACCAAATTTATAAAATGTTTTATATGAATGACAAATCAATTTTAACTACAAAAGAAGCTGCAAAATATCTTGGGGTAAGTCCATCAACAATTTATCGTATGGAAAAGCAATCTTTAATAAAATCCACAAGAACTCCAGGTGGACAAAGAAGATTTAACAAAATAACTTTAGAACAATACATAAAAGGAAGCAATAAATTTGAAGCTCCCCAAAATCCAAGTAAATACAAAAAAAGTTTTAAAATAAGAGACCCTATTGTAATTTACAATGCAGAAGATAAAAAACTAATTGTCACTCCTGAAGCGCCTCAGATTAATGAACTTTTCTTTCATAAAGGTCCAATATGGATATATCATACTGATGTTCTAAATACAGAGTGTATTGAAGAGAATTCCATAGATTTAATTGTAACGTCCCCTCCTTATAATGTAGATATTAAATATAACTCACATAATGATACTATGTCCTATGAGGATTATCTTTCCTTTACAAAAAAATGGCTCACAAAATGTTATAAATTAATTAAAGGAGACGGAAGATTTTGCCTTAACATACCCTTAGATAAAAATAAGGGTGGACAGCAAAGTATGTGTGCTGATCTTACGACTATCGCCAAGCAGGTAGGGTTTAAATATCATTCCACAATAATTTGGAATGAACAAAATATTTCACGACGAACTGCATGGGGTTCGTGGCTTTCTGCATCCGCTCCTTATGTAATAGCACCAGTTGAAGTCATCGTTGTTCTTTATAAAAATGAATGGAAAAAAACGAGTGGAAGCCGAAAATCAGATATAACAAAAAAAGAGTTTATGGAATGGACTAATGGAGTTTGGAATTTTTCAGGTGAAAGTAAAAAAAGGGTTGGGCATCCAACTCCATTTCCTATTGAATTACCAAAACGCTGTATAAAATTATTCAGTTTTGTTGATGATACTATATTCGACCCGTTCCTCGGGAGTGGTTCAACTTTGCTCGCGTGCCTTCAGACAGGAAGGAAAGGAATAGGTATTGAAATCGACAAAAAATATTGTGAATTGGCAAGGAAAAGAATACTAACTGAAGGACAGATACATCAACTTAACTTGTCATATAAGGTTGGCTAGAGCGTGAGCGAAACCCAACCTTAGACGAACATTATTTTATCAAACATAAGGAATCGGGTCTTTGACTCCGGCCTCTTTAAAGGCTTTTAGACGTAAGAAACAACTATGACACTGTCCACATGCCTTGTCGGTATTTTTGTAACAGGACCAGCTGAGGTGGAGGGGTGCCCCTAAAGAAACGCCCATTTTTACAATCTCTGATTTACTCTTATGTATCAGGGGCGTTTCTACCTCGATACAAGTCGTTGGCTTTGTACCCACCTTGATGAGTTTATTAAATGCCTCATAATATCTAGGTCTGCAATCAGGATAGCCAGGGCTGTCCTGCTCCACAGCACCAATAAATACTTTCTTCGCACCAATAACCTCACCCCAGGAGACGGCAATTGCCAATAAGTGTGTATTTCTGAAGGGGACATACGAGGTAGGAATTTCTTTGGTATCTACCTGTGCATCCTGTACGTTCATGCGCGGGTCTGTCAGACTCGATCCCCCGATCTTGCTGAGATAGTCAATATTTGATATGAGGATTCTGCCTTTGGGTACGTTGTAGTATGAAGCGATGTCGTTAAACGCCTTAAGCTCCCGCGATTCTGTACGCTGACCGTAATTAACGTGTAAGAGTGCAAGTTGATACTGTGTATGCGCAATGGCAGCAGTTACGCAACTATCCATACCACCGCTGACCAGCACAATAGCTAAGTCCTTCATGTAATGTTAAACACCCCTTGTTTGTGGTTCCCAGATATATTTGTGGAGTTGCAGTTGGAATCGCACATTGAGATTATCTTCCAGAATCCACTGGACAACCGTTCTCGGCGCAAGGGCATCAAAGACGGTCCCCATCAAAACATTGGTAATCTCGGATAAATGATATTTCTCTATCACTTCTTTTGCCCATGCGTAATCACTTCGGGAATTTAATACAAATTTCACCTCATCTGATTTCGTCAGATAATTAACATTCTGCCAGTGCATCAAATGACTCATGTTGCTGTCAGGACACTTAATATCCATAATTTTTATGGATTTTTGCGGGATGGTACGAATATCGTAACTACCATTTGTTTCCACTAGAACCGTATAATCTTTATTGAGCAATTCATCTATCAACAACGGTGTATCTTTATCCGACAGAGGTTCACCTCCGGTTATGCAGACCAATTTAGTTTTGAATCCAGCAACACGCTCAATGATTGAGTCAATCGACATCTCTGCCCCTTCTTCATATGCATAGGTGGTATCGCAGTAACTGCACCGTAAGTTGCATCCCGTTATGCGTATGAAGATGCATGGCAGACCAGCATAGGACGTCTCTCCCTTGATACTCTTAAATATCTCATTTACCTTCATATATTGTTAATTTTATTAGATTTTTCATGCATCTCAAGTGCGTTATCATTTTTTCCCCCTATTGAATTGCCAATGCATCTGTTTTAAAATTTTCGCAATAATTTTAGGTAACCATTTCAGTATTTTACACAGATGTTGCGAGATGCAGATTTACCCGTTCCCAAACTCTGTTTAGGAACGGGTAATAGAATAAGTTGCCATTGCGAGAAGCGGAGCGATGAAGCAATCTCACACATGGATTGCTTCACTGCCGCTCGCAATGACGATTCATGTATACTTATTTAAGACGTTGACTATAGTTATTATGAATGAAAAATTCGGTTGTCTTCAGATAAAATTCAAATTTTGTCGTTTCAGTATATTACGACCATCTGGAATGTTGCGGAGTCGCATTCAAATCTATAGCGGGTTCTTGTGTTACAACAGCCTCTACTTTTTCCATCTCTGTTTCAGCCTCTGCTAATTTCACCTTTTCCTGAGTATTGAACTGCATTTCAAAGAGTTTTTTATAGAGCCCCCCATGCGCAAGCAGTTCGTGATGCAGTCCCGTTTCTACAATCCTCCCCTTTTCGAGAACCACGATCAAATCGGCATGTAATATGGTTGACAACCGGTGCGCTATGACAAATGTGGTGCGGTTTTTTACCAGACGGTAGATGGCATTCTGGATGAGTTGCTCGGTCTCTGTATCAACTGAGGATGTCGCCTCATCCAAAATGAGTATCCGGGGGTTGGCAAGGATGGCACGGGCAATGGCGATACGCTGTTTTTGTCCCCCGGAAAGTTTCACCCCTCGCTCACCGACCACGGAATCGTATCCCTGAGGCAACTCAGCAATAAAATCATGCGCATTGGCAGCACGGGCAGCTTCTTCAATTTCTTTATCCAATGCATCGGATCGGGCATAAGCAATATTTGCCTTTATCGTATCATTGAAAAGAAAGGGTTCCTGAAGGACCATGGCCATTTGCTTACGCAGGGAGTGGAGTTTGACTTCCCTGATATTATAACCATCAATGAAAATCCCTCCCTTTGTGGGGTCATAAAATCGAGGGATGAGTTTTGTAAGGGTGGTCTTGCCGCTACCGCTGGGGCCGACAAGGGCAATCATCTGACCGGGACGCACCTTTATATTGATGTCAGTCAGGACTTCTATATCTTGATTATACGTGAAGTGAACTTGTTTGAATTCTACAACACCACGCACGGGTGGCAAATCAATAGCATTGGGGGAATCCTTCAACTCGCATGGCGTATCCAATATCTCAAAGATGCGCTCGGTGGATGCAATGGCACGTTGCACTTGATTGTAAAAGCGTGTAAGACCGGTAATGGGACTGTACATCATCTGGAGATAGGGGAAGAATATGACGAAAGTACCTGCGGAGAGTTGTCCTTGAAGCACCTTATATCCACCCAGGCAAATAACGATCACGGCGCCCGTCTCAGTTATCAGGTCTACAATGGGTCTCAACGCTGAAACGAGTTTTAATATACGAACGTAGAGATTATAGTTTTCATAGTTTTTATTCCTGAAGCGTTCCATTTCCTCGGCCTCTTTTGCAAATCCCGCAATAACCCTGATGCCTGAGATATTGTCCTGAATGAGGGAGTTCAGTTCAGCCGTCTTGTCCCTCAGGGAACGAAAGACCTTTCTGATCCTTTTCCCAAAATTATAGGTACATAGTGAGATAAATGGACAAACAAACAAGGCCATACCCGTGAGTTGCCAGTCGAGTTTTAAGCAAAAATACAATATCCAGCTAAATTTAAACATGTCGGTAATAAAGGTGATGACAGGGCCTACCACTGCCTGTTCCAGCGAATTAACGTCATTCATGAGACGGCTCATGATATCGCCGGTCTTCGTATTTTCGAAATATTGCAAAGGGAATCGCTGAATATGGTCATAGAGTTGATTCCGCATATCGTAAATGAGCCTCTGCCCTAATTCGGAGGTAATAAAGCCGTGTGCCAGTGTAATACCACTATGAAAGGTATGCATGAGGATAAAACTCACGGCAAGAAAGATCAAGGTTACGATAGTCGGATTATAACCTTCAAACCAATGCTTCTGAATGGAACGAGAGACCGTTAGTAAAGGTTTTGAAAGCGGAATGGGGTTCTTCTGTTCATGAAGGTAAGTTTTATCGGATAATTTTTCCTCAGATAGGAGAGGTGGCGTCTTTTTTAGATATTTATCAGCTATTTTAATTTCATCCACCGCGATGCCCAATATCTGGGTCGGCAAGACGGCAATATAGGCGCTGATTGCCGAGAGCACGAGAATAATTACCGACTTATACCAATAAGGTTTTAGATAACTTAACAGTCTGATATAGGTGTTTTTTGTTTTATTCATACCTGAGCGCATCAATCGGGTTAAGTCTTGATGCCTTCCTTGCCGGATAATATCCAAAAAAGATACCAACCATATTTGAAAAGAGAAAGGCAACAGCGATGGATGGCGGAGATAGTAACGATGGCCATCCCCCATAGTAAGAAACTAATTTTGACGTGAAAATGCCAAAAATTATTCCAACAACCCCACCAATAGAGCTAAGGACAGTTGATTCTATCAGAAACTGGAAGAGGATATCCTTTTCTTTTGCACCGACTGCCATCCTGATACCAATCTCTCTGGTCCTTTCGGTTGTGGAAACCAGCATGATATTCATGATGCCAATACCACCTACAAACAGGGATACCAATGCAATACTGCCAAGGAGAACGGTCATCGTATGGCTCGTTTCCATAACCGTTGAAGCAAATTCTACCTGACTGATAACTGTAAAATCATTCTCTTCGTGGGGTCTCAGACGGTGTCGTTGTCTTAAGAGAGAGGTAATTTGATCAATTGCCTCAAACCGTGCCTCAGCGGTAATCGTTGAAGCAAGCATATGACCAATATACGTAACCCCCATAATCTTTCTCTGTACGGTCGTGTAAGGCATGAGAACTATGTCGTCCTGATCCTGGCCTGTAGGTGATTGACCTTTGGCGCTCAGTACGCCGATTACCCTAAAGGGTATATTCTTTACACGAACCCACTTGTCAACAGGGTCCGACGTTCCAAAAAGGTTGGTTACAACGGTCTGCCCCAGGACGCAAACCTTTGCCATAATATTTACGTCCTGCTGGGTGATAAACCTCCCGGCTTCTAAAGGCCAGTTCCGTATAATCTGATAGTCAGGTCCTACCCCCGACACCCCGGTTGTCCAGTTCATGTTACCATAAACCACCTGCGTGGTTGTCCTGATACCGGGTGAAACGTAACTGACGGCGCTACATTCCTTTTCAATAGCCAAGGCATCATCTGCCGTTAGAGTGATGACCCCTGTGGCACCTCTTGCAGCAGCATGTGTGGTACTAATGGGGATAATAATGAGGACATTTGTACCCAGGCTCTCAAGTTGTTTTTCGACAAAGACTTTGGCGCCTTGTCCAATACTTACCATAACAATTACAGCGCCAACGCCAATAACAATGCCAAGGATAGTCAATGAGGACCGTAGCTTGTTCCTCATAATTGCGCGTAAGGCTATTTTAAAAAGTGCCGTCATAGGAAAAAAACCCCGTTAAAAGTCGCATTCCTGGACAGTAGCCAGCAATTTTTGTTTTACTATTTAGTTAGAAGTCGAAAGTTAAAAGTTGTAAATTTTTGTTTAGAAAATTCAATGTTTTCAGTAGAAGCCAACTTCTGTTGGTGACCGTGCGATTGCGCATCGTTGCGCACTGCCAATCGCTGTCGGGAGACGGCTCCTACCAATAACAGAATAAAAACTCAAATAGTTACAGAGTTATGAGGCCGTTTCGCAAGGTGCTTGAGACACATGTGCGGTAGGGGTTTGAGAAGGAGTGTCACTTAACACCTTGCCATCTTTGAGAACAACAACCCTGCGCGCGTATCGTGCGATATCCGTTTCATGAGTTACCAGTACAATGGTAATACCCATGTCATGGTTAAGGTCTTGAAAGACCTTCATAACATCTGCGCTAGTAGCACTATCCAGGTTTCCTGTTGGTTCATCAGCAAGGAGCAAGGATGGATTATTAACGATGGCCCGTGCAATGGCAACGCGCTGTTGCTGCCCACCGGATAATTGATTGGGATAATGTTTTTGAAAGCCCTCGAGACCCAGAATACGCATTATCTGATGAATCTTATCTAAGTCTTTTTTGGATATTCTCTTACTATAAATAAGGGGTAGTTCGATATTCTCTACTACCGTAGTTCGGCTGAGAAGGTTAAAACTCTGAAACACAAATCCGAGCTTTTTATTACGAATTTCAGCCAACTCATTTTTTGAAAACCGGGAAACTTCGACACCTTCCAGATAATATTTCCCCCGGGTAGGACTATCGAGACATCCGAGGATATTCATCAGGGTGGACTTGCCTGACCCCGATGCCCCCATAATGGCCACAAATTCGCCTTTTTTCATAGCCAGAGATACACCGTCTAAGGCCGTGACCTTAACCTCTCCCATCGTATATATCTTGTAAACATTTTCTAATAATACGATATCTTGCATGTTTAATAACGGGCCCTGCCCCAGGGAACCCTTTGCTGACCTTTTTCAACTGTCCTGGGAAGGATCTCACCAATCACCACCTCCTGGCCTTCTTTTATATCACCCTCCAGGATTTCGGTAAAGCTGTCATCGCCTATTCCCAATTTTACAGCCACTTGTTTCAATTTTCCTTTGTCTATCACCCAAATATGCGAGACGGTTTTCCTAGCGAATTTCCTGTCTATAAGTGCTTTTTTGTCCGCTTCAGTTTTTAATACCTCCGAAGGGGTATATCGCAGCGCCGCATTGGGAACCCTTAGAACATTTTCTGCCCTGGCCACTAAAATGGAAGTATTTGCCGTCATGCCGGGCTTGAGTTTCAGGGATGTATTATCGACATTAATTATTGTATCGTATGTCACAACATTTTGAAAAATAATTGGTGCCAGACGGATCTCGGAGACCTTGCCCTCAAATAAGTCCTCAGGAAAGGCATCTACCGTAAACTTTGCATCCTGTCCGATTTTAACCATACCGATATCGGCTTCATCAACATTCGTATTGACCTGCATATGAACTAGGTCTTCGGCAATATTAAAGAGAACAGGGGTTTGAAAGCTGGATACAACGGTTTGCCCTACATCCACATTTCTGGAGATCACAATCCCGTTTAATGGAGATATAATTACTGTATGTTCTAAATCCGTTTTTGCAATTTCTAGGGACGCCCTTGCCTGCAATACTTGCGATTCGGCCAGTTTTACATCAGCCAGGCCCGCCTGATATGTAGTCCTTGCAGCATCAAGTTCTTCAATGGAAATTACTTTCTTGGCGAACAATTGTTTTGAACGGTGGTAATTTCTCCGGTTATTCTTAGAGTTTACCTTTGCCTTTTCAAGGGAAGCTATGGCAGTGGCAAGGGCTGCTTCTGACTGTTTAACCCGATGTTCAAAAGGGACCGGGTCGATTTGGGCTACGACTTGTCCCACCTTAACTTCAGAATTAAAGTCAACATACAGTTTCGAAATAATGCCAGTGACCTGACTGCCGATGATTACGGTTCTTACAGGGTTTATGGTACCGGTTGCAGTGACATATTTACTGATATTCCCTCGGTCTGTTTTTTCTGTCTTGTATTGGATAGCTTCCGTGTTGCCAAGAAAATAGATTGATGACACTATAATGACAATAAGACACGGAATGCCAATAATAATGTACTTTTTCATAATTCTGTCTAAGATAATAAAATTTGATATTGATGGCAATTACTATTTTAAAAGTATCGTTTTAAGCGAATCACCTTGACGCTCACTGATTTACATTGTATATTTAGAATAACTTGGAAATTTTTAAAAGTCTTTTTAGTATGACTACGGTAGCTACATCCTTTACAGATGTGTAATTGATGCAGGCATGAAGCCTGCAGTTACCTAAAAATATTTCGTGGTTTTCGCGCAACATTCCTGTAAAGTAGCAATTACGACACATTCTTGTTTAGTAAGAGGGAGAAAACTATGAGTAAGAGTAATAACAATGTATACGTTTGTATAGTATTGGCAGCTTTTTTTATTGGTGGGTGTGCAACCTATGAATCAAAACCCGTCCCGGTCAGACCGGCCTCTTCGTACCCATTGCAAGCGAGACCGCAGTATGCGGCGCCGCAAACCCAGCCACAGTATCAATATGCTGTTCCCCAGCAGCAGGTAATTCCGGGCGCTCAAACAGGACAACCATTACCACCGTCTCCCCAACCGGAAGGGCAGGTACCACCCCCTGTTCCTGCACCAGGTCAAGTAACACCATATCAACCAGTTCCGTATGCAGGGACTGGGTTATCCATAGGCGCGGATGTACTTTCAGATCCAGAACGGTGTAAGCAATATTTTGGTGTAGACCTTAACAGGGCCGGAGTGCTCCCGGTGCAGCTTGTCTATACCAATAGTGGAAACCACCTTTATAATGTTCAGCGCGGACAGGTCTTTGCCATCGATTACGATAACAATATGTGGCAGGCACTGACAACTGAACAAGCGACAGACAGGATTGCCGGGTCAGAGGTTGGGCAGGACTTATTAAGGGGTGCTGGAAAAGGTGCTTTGATAGGTGGTGCAGGTGGAGCTGCCTTAGGCGCTGCCTTAGGCGCTGCTTTAGGGGATGCCGGGAAAGGTGCCATGCTCGGAGCAGCAGCAGGTGGCATTGGCGGTGGTGCATATGGCGCTGTACATGAAAAGAGTAAGGTAGAGCAAATAGTAAATCGGGATGTAATGTCAAAGGCATTACAGGACCAGCAGGTGGCGCCCGGTTACACGGTCAATGGATTTATCTTCCTGCCCAAAGGGAATTACCACCGCATCGAAATCAACGTATTTGATGCAACGGCACAACAGCCTGTAAAATACACTATTACTCCACAAGGTTCATTCTAGAATTAAATATGAAAAACCTTTTGAGGAAGAAATAGGGTAAGGGAATATACGGCAAATATTTCGCAAAAGCAAGCTTGAATATGTCGCTGTATCCATGGAACTCAATGTGACAGCCCATGGTAATAATTTGGTTGAGGTTGAAAAAAACTTGAGAACGGCAATAGACTTGTATATGGAGGATATAAAGGAACATCCTGAAACTGTTTCATCTCCCATTTCAACAGAGGAATTTATAGAATTCCTGAGATGATACAGAACCTGATTAGTACAAAGAACCAGAAACAGGGTTTATCTTGTGGCCATCGGAGATGGACGAAGTTCCTCCATGCGCCTGTACTATTTCTGGTCTTGTTTGACCGTCATTAACATTTGAATAATGGTATCGATTCGTTGGTTAATAGCTCCCATGTCTGCTTTTAACTGCCCAATATCACCCTTAATCTCACTTCTTAATTGTCCAACTTCACCCTTAACTTCATTTCTTAATTGACCAATTTCGCTCTTGACTTCATTTCTCAATTGTTCAATTTCTGTATCAATTTTTTGGACTAGATATTGGAAATCATCTTCCTGTCGTTTCTTGATTTCTTTTATCTCCGAAACAATCTCTATGGTTCGCTCATCTACTACCTGATAGACGAGTTCAAGCGTTACCTTTTTCAAGGTATGCTTTATAATCCCCTTCATAGCCTTCCCTTGTAAAACCAACACTGCCATTGCATAAATTTTGCATCGTGCATCGGTACTAAAACATATCAAAATTAGTCAAAAGAGGCAAGAAACAAATTTCTTTTTAAAGGTTGGAATTACACCGGAGAAATCGAAGAAAACAAAAACACCGTTACAAACAATTTTTTCAATTCTTTTCTCAATGGTATAGTTACCTGCGCACAGATTAAAGAAGAAATTACCTCTTGAGTCTGTTCTTGTCTTTTCAGTTTTACCTTCCCCTTTGAGTTTTACCTTCATTCCGCTTAACCATTTACCTAATTGATAGTCTTCGATATAAATTACAGAAAATTTTATCTGCTACAATTTCTTTGCTGCAACCTGGGCAATTCATAATTATCTCTTGGACTGTTTGATAGTCAGACCCTCTTTATGCAACCATTTCCCTGTTACCATCCAATAACGCTCCTCTTGCTCTGTTTGGAAATTTCTTTTTCGTATTCCCATACCGCCAAACCATCGTTATTTGTGAGCGATAATTGAAATACGTAAGAAACCTGGCGGACTTCGTCCTGACGGTCGCGCTTTTCAATGATTTTTCCTGAAAGCGTGAAGTCAGGCATGCGCTGCGGCTCCTTCTTGTCTGCGTAAAATTCCTTTTCCTGTTGAATGCCACGCGCCAGCGGATCTTCAGCAATACCGCCTAACCCGATTGTCGTGGTGGTCAACGCCTTTCCGCTCTGGTTGAGGGCAACGCGGATCTTTTTTGTTAACAGGTCGGTATCGATCTGCTGGGTAGTATTGTTTACAATACGGCTGATGCCAAGCATTGCAGGCTGTATCTGTGTTTTATCCAATTCCCCTGACGCCAAAAGAGAATTGATCATCTCTTCGGCTGCGTAAGAAAAGTCCTGGAGATTGATATCTGTGGTGACTATCGTGCGTGGGCCGGTGGGTTCGACATACCGTGTATGTGTAGCGCATCCTCCAAAAAGTAACAATGGTGGTAAGAGCAAAAGACAATATCTCGAATATTTTTTCATCGTAATTTTTATCCTTTCTTAATGCTCCCTTACGTTTTCAATAAATTTTACGCGAAAATCCTTGGCAGTTGTAGTAGGTGCGACGGCGGTAATCGTCATGGTCTCCTGTCCTTCAATCTGTCGTGGTATCCATACGGAAGTTGGTGTATCCACCTGCATGCCGTTCATATCGAACCATTCAAAGCGGTAGCTGAAGTCCTGCATGGAGTTCTTTCGGTTAAGCACTTCAATCTGTACCTGTAAAAATCCGCCCTTCGTTATGCCTTCGTTCAGGCCGACAATGTTAACCTTTTTGTTTAACGTAGAATCGGTAATAACCCGTTTGTCGGCAATCATCTGCTTTGTGCCAACGGGAGTTTCACGCTCAACAGTATTAACGGTAGTGCATGAGTACAATGTAGCTGTACTTATCAATAGACCAACCGACAACATAGATTGTGTAATCTTTTTTTTCACCTGAAAATACCTCCTGCACTGTCATTCTGAGCGGAGAATCTTGCTTGGCGGAGACCATTCGCATTTGGCTCAGGGTGACATTTTCATTTCCCTTTGTGTCTGTGAGACATGAATGTTTCATTTTAAATAATCCCTCTTTATTCCACTTAAAAGATGCAATATATCACACACCGGCTTCTTTCCCCGACATATAAATCTGAGTATCTGATTCACAAAAAACTTTCAATAATTTGACTGCAATGGAAGTGTCAATTGCTCAGACTCAACGGTCTCTGGCTGAGCACCCTGGATGGACTGTTCTTGTCCAGTAGCCTCTGGCTGTGATAGCTGAACTGTTTGCTCAGGCTGAGAAGCCTCTGGTTGCTGCATCTGTGGTGGCAGCTCAGGTTGGGATGTCGCTTGCTGAGTAACTTCTTTAGCTATTACAGCTTCAGGCTGAGGAGGTAACAATCCACCACCCTCAGTTTTATCTTTTAATTTGAATTGACTTACCAGCAAAGGACTACCGCGGCTTACGGATTTAACCCATACGATATTAATAAGTCCGTCATTTAAGCTTACCGGTAATCTATATCCTGAAAATGGGGGTCCCAGTTCAATCTTCCAGTCGGGAGGGGTACAGAAGCGGCAAAATTGGATCTCCTTGGGCAGGGTTGTCCATGTTCTTAAATCAGCCTGGTTCATGGCAGCCTGATAAATTGCGCCGGCAATCAATACGGCCAATCCAGCCCCCGCATTCTTTCTTCCCCCATTTGTCACGCCTGCATATGCCCCATAGGTAGCAGCTGCTTTTATGGCTGATGCAACGATCGTCTTCGTAATAATAACGGGCAGTTCATTTTTGAATTCACGGGCAATGACGCTATCCATGCTTGACAACAACGTAGTCGATTCGGTCGTTTCAACCGTAGCGGCATGGCGGGCTCTTAGTTTATGGCGTTCTATAATTTCTTGAGTTTTCTTGCCGGGATGAAGAGGCGAGTTTTGTCGAGCTTTAGACTGCGTAAAGGAAACGTTAAGAACGGATTACTTTGTTAAAAAACGTTTGTTAAAAAATATTTTTAAGTCATAAGTCAGGTTCGACCTAACTTACTACAAATCAATGCTTTGCGACTCATTTTGTACTTGACTTATTCCTTTACTCCTGTTATTAATTGCACTTGTAAACTTTTCTGTCAACCAACAACAGGAGCAAAGGATTTGAGTATTTTTGGCACAAACATTTCTCTACTTAATAAATTTCTTAAACACTTCTCCGCGTGTTTTAGCAAAAAACAAATGGCCATGTTTGCCCTTGTCATTTATGCCTTGTTCAAAGAC
>JBKBTA010000207.1:0-4758 GCA_046291035.1 Candidatus Brocadia sp. | reverse complement strand
CTTTGTTACGTTGTCCAAAGTATCTGGCGACGAGTGGGGGTTGGAGGCTAACGCCTCCAGCCTACCAGCTAACCCCCAAAAGACGTTACTGAAGCCATGCATCGTCAGATGAAGGCAGAACGGGAAAGGCGCGCAATGATCCTTGAGGCTGAAGGACACAAGAAATCAGCGATTCTTAAGGCCGAAGGAGAGGCCGAAGCGATTATGAAGGTTGCAGAAGCGGAAAAGTTTAAAAGGCTGACCGTGGCCAAAGGCGAGGCCGAGGCCATACAAACCGTCTTTGACGCTATCCATGCCGGAAGACCAACAAATGACCTGATTGCCATAAAATATCTTGAAGCGCTTCAAAAGATTGCTGACGGACAGGCAACCAAGGTATTCCTGCCGTACGAGGCATCGGGGATTCTCGGGAGCATTGCCGGGATTGGTGAACTCCTGAAGGAGAAGCTTTCTGCAGGAAAAAAAGAAGAAAAACAAGCATAATAGGGGAAAGTATTTATCGCATGAATAAAGAATATCAGAAGAAGACCGAGGAATTTCTCAATGCCGAAATTGTCGTTAAGCTCGTTGGAGATCGTAATATATACGGCAATTTAGTTTTTTAAACACATTGGAAAACTAGGTGCAACGCATTGGATTCAAGGTTACCTGTCTATCAAGCATTTTATTTTGGAATTGTCGCCTCAATCCACTGAAAAAGTTCCTTTTGTAACTCCTTTACTATATCAGGGCGTTTTTCAGCAATATTTTTTTCTTCCTTAGGATCTCTCTTTAAATCATACAATTCATACGTTTCGCTGTTTGACCCTTCCCTGCTTAACGCATGCGAAGGTATGTTTGTATAAATCAATTTATAGTCTTTTGTTCTTATACATCGGAGTTTAATCTTCTCCATCTCTTTTGTACTTTGATATCCTCCCAGGATTGTCTCACAAAAGACCTTCTCTTTTCCAAAATTTCTTTGGGCTGGCTGTGAATCGCACAAAGTTTTACCATGCATTAATGGGAGCAAGGAACTCCCCTGCAATCCTTCAGGAACGGGCAAACCAAGCATATCCAGGATGGTTGGCATAATGTCGACTTGCTGTACAAGTTTGTTTATTACCCTGTGATTCAGTTTCCGAGGCCACCACAGTATCAGTGGTATATGAATGATTTCATCATAGAGTTTTGCATTCAACGACGTGGATGCGTGTCCGATAAACCCGTGATCTAACAATTCTTCTCCGTGATCTGAAGTCAGAATGATTAAGGTATTGCCCAATATACCCCAATCCTTCATCTTCTCAATAAGTCGCCCCACGTAATCATCCAGTTGTCGTAATTGTCCATCGTAAAGTGCAACAACGGTCTTTTTATCGGCGTCGGTAAAATTGATGGAACCGTATTTGATGACGCTTTTCTTTTTTACCATCAAAACCGTTTCAGAATCAGATGATGGTTCAGGTACCGTATTCCCCAAAAAAATCCGGTCATAAGGAGCGGGAGGGTTATACGGTAAATGCAACCCATGATAATGATACCAGATAAAGAATTTTCCCTTTTTGTAAGCCTCCAAAAGCCCCAGCAAGTCTTCTCCTTCTTCACCGTGAAACTGCTCTTTGTCAACCGTATCAAAGCACAGATGCCAGTAGTTAGGAATATCTACAAATCTTTGCAACACAGGCACTGCGTATCCATTTCTTTTCAAAACCCCCGGCAAGGTCAATATATCCTCACCAAGAGTCTTACCCTTTGCGTCCACGCCATGGGTGGGAGAGTAGAGAGATGTAAAGATAGATATCATACCTGGGGTGGTCCATGCCGATTGACTGAATGCCTGGGTAAAGAGAACCCCTTCTCCGGCAAGTTTATCAATGTTTGGGGTGGTATTGCGAGTATAACCATAGCAACCAAAATGGTCAGGACGGCAGGCATCAATGGTGAAAAGGAGTATATTCGGCAGGTCTTCCCTTGCTTCTGATGTACTTTTTAAAACAATGGGAAGTAGAATACAGCATATTACCATGATTATGCGTCGAAATGCGACCATGTATATTTTTACCTGCATTTTTTCTTGTTAGAATTCGGTTCTAATACAAAGGCAATAAACAGTTCACCCATCCCACTGGAAAGCCAATTCATAAAAATATCCCTTACATCAAAGACCCGCATCGGTAAAATACCCTGGATAAACTCATCAATAGCACCAAGCATGAACACCAGAAGGGTTGTATAAAGATATATTTTTTTCCTTTTTATGTCTAGTTTTAATGCCCAAAAAATGATGCAGCTCAGCACCCCATACATGAGTAAGTGAAATCTTTCTGCCCCACTTACGCACATATATTTCAACAGTGCAAGACAGGCTAATGATATGGAAAAAAAGGCAGTATAAACAGTAATATTTTTCACCTGCTTTTGGAATATTAAATAGACTAAAAAATAAACCCCTAATATGCATGCAAGAAACATGCCCAGATAATTGATCTCTTCTCCCCAATGTCCTAATACAAACCTCCAAAATCCTGGACCAAAAGGCAAAAAGATATAGATTGCCGAGGTATACAAAATGACGACTCCACATCGCCATTTCCGGGGGATTTTTTTTAAAAAGCAGTAATTAACGTATATGGTCACAATGAAGTTAGAAAGTCCCCCCACCAAGAGGGGAATAATTTGTACTATTATAAAATATACAGATTTAAGTTAAACACGGACAAACAGAGTTTGTCCGTGCTGCTCAAAAATCCGCTTAAATAAAATGAAAAAACAGAATCATTGTGATAAGCCCGGCAAAATCGCTTTTCCCGCGCAATACTAAAGCTGTACCGTTAATCCCTGAGCCATCTTGATCTCCTTTGCATGATTAATCGTCCATGCCGTACGGTGAGTCACTACATCAATCAGCGTGCTGGCCGATGGCAGTCCCGTCCCGCTTTTCTTAACACCACCAAAGGGCAAATGCACTTCAGCCCCAATTGTAGGCAAATTCACGTAGCCGAGACCATATTCACAATCTTCGCGTATTCTTCTTGCCTTCCGGAAATCCTCAGTGATTACTGCGCAGGTAAGGCCGTAGTCCGTATCGTTATGAACCTCAATAGCCTCATCAATATCTTTTACCGGAATAATTGCGACATGTGGTCCAAATACCTCCTCACGGAGTACACGGCTTTTCGGATTATTTTCCATACGATACACAAATGGGGACATAAAATAGCCCTTCTTGTATTCGTTACCCGTGAGTCTTCCACCATCCAACAACACCTTTGCACCTTCTTTTTTGGCCAGATCATTGTATCGAGCAATCTTTTCCGTTGCCGCCTGGTTAATCACCGGTCCCATAAATACACCTTCATCCAAAGGATCACCAATTTTTATTCTTTTGGTTGTCTCAACAAATCTCCTTTCAAATTCAGCCAATACCTTTTCATGCACAATTAATCGGCTTGCAGAGGTACATCTCTGCCCTGATGTTTTAAAGGCGCTGATAATGGCTGCATTTACAGCAATATCCAGGTTGGCGTCATCAAGTACAATTAAGGCATTTTTCCCCCCCATTTCACAGGCACACATCTTATCATGAAATCCGGCAACAATCTTCTTTATTTCTGAACCTACGTCATTGGAACCCACAAACAATATTACGCGGGTATCTGGATGCTTCACCAGCAAATCACCACACCCACCGTGGACAACGTTAATAACGCCCGGTGGGAAACCTGCCTTTTGTGCATATTCAGCAATCGTATTTGCGGTACACGAAGTCTCCCTGGAAGGCTTGAGGATAACCGTATTTCCTTCCACTACCGAAGGGCAGATCAGCCATAGGGGAATAGCAAAAGGGAAGTTCCATGGCGTAATTGAGGCCACAACCCCTTTCGGTTTTCTGCGCATAAAGGAATCTTTCTCAGGAATTTCCGAATCGACCACATCACCGTGGGGCATCCTCACCGTACCAAATGTATACTGTACCATGTGGATACCCTCTGTCACATCTGCACGACCCTCGATGATTCCCTTCCCACATTCTTTTGTCACTAACCTGGATATTTCTTCATGGTCTTCCTTTAATAGCTGGACAAATTTATCAAAATATTCACCACGTTTAATACGTGACAAACGCCTCCACCCGTCATAAGCAGTTTTTGCAGCACCAACTGCGTTATTTACATCCCCTTCTGAAGAAAGCGGGAATGTCCCCAGCACCTCATCGAAATTGGCGGGATTCCTGCTTTCAAACCGATCTCCGGAAGTACCATCTACAAATGCTCCATTGATATAATTTTTTCCTTCCATAATTCTTTGCTCCTTCATGAAAAAAGGTAAACGATTAAATTATGCCCTCGGCTACTTTCTCTGGATGCAAAGTTAGGAGCCCGTCTCCTGACGGCGATTGGCAATACGCAACGGCGTCCATGCGCCCGGTCGCCAACGGGAGTTGGCTCCTACCAGCGTAACTTTGAAATTCCCAGAAATTCCTATCATTTAATTCCCTTTTTAGCAAAGAGGGACTCCAAAGTTTTTGCTTATTTATTGTCACAGACTATAGTTATAGAGGATTCAAAACCAGAAATTTATTTATTTTTGAATACCTCATCTATTCCTTGTTCAAGATCGCTAACCCCGATTATAGTTATATTCTCCGGAACAGGTGTGTTCAACATAAAATTCCTGGGCACGATAATCTTGTCTATGAAATGCAATTCCCTTAAGACTGTTTCTATTTTGCCATCCAGGGATTCCACGTGGAGTGTCCTTCCCTGGCTATCCAAT
>JBKBTA010000206.1:0-4792 GCA_046291035.1 Candidatus Brocadia sp. | reverse complement strand
CTTGCATGCACTGGAATCCATGGCATATTCTTTTACATCCAGGACATCATTCAGCAATCTTTCGGCAAGACGGTGTCTTCTGATAACTAATCGAGCATCTGCCCTGCCTTTTTTGGTAAGTTTTACTTTATTATCTGTTATCGTTACATAATCCTCATCAACGAGGGCATTCAATTTCCCTTCTGCTGTGGGAAGATGTATCTTTTTTATTAATGTATCTTTTTCGACTTTTCCACTCTCTTCTTCTATTGTCCATATCAATTCCAGAATTTCTTCCTGACTGGGTTCGGTCATAATTAAGTCTTTCCCCCTTCTGACAAGTCTATCCTAAAAAGATATTGTGGTCTCCTTACCCATAACACAACCAGCATAACGATCATTGCTAAACCACCGCCTAGCAAATCAATCTCTTTGTGGTAAGCGCCGAACGATATGATCTTCGATATAAATTCTGTCAATATAATTCCCGACACAAAGGCAAGCAATGAAAATACAATTTTATTCTTCGTAAACCAATTTTTCGTATCGTGGAGTACAACCTCCTGCCCGATCTGAATTCCGTCTACCGCAGCCACTTTTATAATATCACGTACGCCCATCTTCTTTGAACAGGTAGCACAACTCCCGCATGCTGTGTTTTCTTTGATAATACATACCTCTGCTACTTTGCCTGAAATGGATATTATCCTTCCTCGTATTTGCATCCATTAAAACTGTTGTAAAATGAACCTTAAAATACCACCAATAAGTATAGAATATGGTAATATAAATGCAAACATGAAAAATGCATTTCTTGCTCCCTGCTCTTTAATCATCACAAAAAAATTGGCAAGGCACGGAATAAATAATGTAATTACGACCAGCGAAACCAATAATTGCTTGGGGTCGATACCAGCGCTTCCCCCTTTTTCTTCTAATGTTTTAAAGATACTCACGGCACCGTAATCCCTCCTCAAGAATCCCAAAATAAAACCGTGTGTCGTTTCTACGGGCAGGCCCAAAAAATCTCTCGTAATCGGTGCACCGATCCTTTCCACAAAAGACAGCACCCCAATTTTTGTAGCCACAAATAATGCAAGGGTACCAAGCATAAATAAAGGCACGGCCTCCTTTAAAAACCAGTGGACCCTGTAAAACGTCTTGATAAAGATATTTGATAACTTCGGCATCCGAAACGGGGGTATCTCCATTAAGAAATCAGAAGGAGACCCTGGCAAGACCTTTGATGATAAATAACCAATAAAGAGAAGCTGTGTGCAGATGACAAAAACGTAGATGGCAAAATATGTCCCCGAAACCCTGCCCAACACACTTGAAATAACCCCCAATTGTGCAGAACACGGGATGGCCAATGCCAGCAGCAAGGTCGCAATAATCCTCTCCTTTTTTGTATTAAGGATGCGGGTTGTCAGGGTTGCCATGGTATCACAACCCAGGCCCAACACCATCGGGAGAACGGCCTTGCCATTCAATCCTATGCGCTTAAATATCTTATCCACCATAACGGCAAGACGCGGGAGGTAACCGCTGTCTTCCATAATGCCAAACGCCAGAAAGAAAAACCCGGCAATGGGAAAAACAATGGCAATTGCATAGGTAAGCCCCACTCGTACTAACCCGGATTGTTCATTCAAAAACAATTCAAATATAATATTGTCCTTATTTACCACTTTCTGTGCAAGCAGTCCAAAATAATAATTGAACCCCTGGAAATTCACATGGGTAAATACATAGGTTTTCTGAATAAACGGAATATATATGCACAGATCAAAACCACCTGAAGGTATTAAAGAACGGCCAAACACCTTCTCTTCAAAGAAATCTACGCACGTCCCTGCCCCGAACTCCCCCACGAGTTTATAAACAATCCATAAAATGATAATCAACAGGGGAAAGGCAGCTATCGGATGCATGGTAATGCGCCCCAATATCTCTGCAATCGTGCTCTTTGCCTTGTATTCTCTTAAATAGAGGTATAGTGAAAACCATAGAGACGATATACAGCCGACGGTAAGAGATGTGGCAAGAGTCAAAATACTACCGGGAGGAAGCCGGGACGATATGAGATACATCAATAATGCCGTGAGCTTATATCCCATGAAAAAAGAGACCAATGGCACAAGAAAATAAAAAAATACACCCCTCATAACTGCATGAGTTTCTTTTTCCTTCCTGAGGGTAAGGGTTACTTTATCGACCAACGCATCTACAAAATTTGCCCGTTTGATGTTAATTACATAACTCAATGGTTTGCTAAAATGGCTTTGGATACTATCTCGAATGCGTTGGATTTCTGCAAGAGAACCGTCTGCGAGTTTATGTCGTAACTTTTCTTCGAGGGCTTCATCGCCTGACAAAAGCATTATAGCCAGCGCCCGTTCATTCACTGTCGTCTTACCCTGCAATATTTTTTCTATCCTCGAAATGCCATCTTCGATTATGCGCCCGTAATCAATATGAAGATTGGGTACTTTTGCAATAGGTATAGCATGAAACAGTGCACTTACCCCCACCCTATGGGTAGCAATAGTTTTTACGATAGGTACATTCAAAATTCCCTGCAATGCATCTGCATCAATATTCATGCCCCTATCTAAGAGTTCATCCCACATATTTAACACCAGCACAACGGGGAGTCCCATCTCTGCAAGCTGGGTAGTAATCAGTAAACCACGGCGTAGATTCTTTGCATCCGCTACCTGGACGATATGCTTCTTGTACTCCTCTAAAAGCATATCTCTTGCGACACTCTCATCCTCTGAAAGGGGAATAAGACTATTTGCTCCAGGTGTATCTACAACTTCAATTCCACCGTCCAACCCTTTGCAAATGCCTTTGGAAACCTCCACCGTCGTTCCAGGGTAGTTCGAGACAGTTACGTATTTTCCTGTCAATAAACCAAATATCACACTCTTTCCGACATTTGGGTTTCCCACCAGGGCAACCTTATAGGTATTCGTATCTACAACAGACATTGCTAAATCCCATTATTGAATTAGGCCGTCGGCTACTTTTATTCTATTGTAGTGCAACATCAATATCGCGCTACATTCACAGTTTGAAATTTTTGAACAAAAATCCAATTGATATTGAGTCTCACTAATTGCAAGTATAATACTTTTACAAAACAAGTCAAACTTTTTCTCCGGGGATTTGAAGGGTAGAAAAAATGGGTTGGTTAGGATGTCAACAGACAACTGTTGTTTTTGATTTGAATTCAGCAAGTTGATGGAGAAAAGGCAGGTACTTCCATTGAGTATTGTATTTCCCACTTAATTCTTTGATCATTTGATAATACTTTTCATATATCGCATATAAAACTTCTTTATAATGTGGATTACAATAAAAAATGCGGCATCCAAGTGTTCGAAAGTCCCTAATGCTGCATTGATTGTCCTTCAGAAAAGGGCAAATGTTGTCTGAAACGTTGAAATCCGGTACCTCTACATTCCGGGTAATAAAATCGATTTCTGTATTACTCGCATAAAGAACATGATCAAAGGAGCTAAAATTACAGCACGTCCCGCACTTGTTACAGCTTGGATTCAGCTGAGTTAACTCTTTTTCTAAATGCTGATAAAGTGTTACAAGTTCTGAATAGAGATTTGCTGCTAGAGGTCCTCCCACTGTCATATTAGCCAAAACGCCTTTCATATACTTTTAAATTGTCTTCTATTTCTCTGAGGGTATGTAACTTACCTTTATCTATGCCAGGGCATGTCTTCTTCAGTTTTTCCCACTCGGACCGGTTTTCTAGATTCGATGTCCAGAATGGAAATGACCTGCACTGACAAGGCCTTACATCATAAATCTTACAACCATTATCGTACATAACACAGTCACCGTTGCCATATTCAACTAGACTGAATCGGTCATTAATACTCCTCAAATAGTTTTTTGCAAATGCGTTCTTTGTAATACCCAGAAATGCCGATATTTCTTCGATCTCCCTTTTATTAACCCATACCACACCAGGTTCACCACGACAGCAACGGCCACATCGCTGGCACTCAAACCTCAATCCCTCTTTGTACCAGGGTAAAGTGTCATCGTGAATACCTTTATTTCTCCTTGTTCTTAAGCTATCCATACGTTACTTCCTTTATCTTTCTTTTTAAATCAATGAAGATAAAACTCCAAAACTATCGTTACTATTATCATATCATTACTTTTACAAAATACAATTACATTACCAATTGGCTTCCGAGTCTTGATATTTAGGATACTTTATAGCTAATAGCTATTATATAAATCCTGTACCTCCTGCTCGCTCAATACCCGGTTATAGAGACGAACATCGTCGATTACGCCATTAAAATAACCACTGTTTACCGCTGAATACCCTATCCGCATTTCGGGAAAATAGGCCAGTGGCACGTCGTGTTCCCTGCAGGATGGGTCTGCGTGTCGACGTGTTGACCATTTACATACAGCTTCTGTTCCCCGGACGCTTTATTATACGTGCCCACAACGTGATACCAACTCCCCACTGAATTGCCTAAACTATGGCTTACGGTCCTTGTTGTCTTATTTCCACCCCCATCTTGTGACACAACGACAAACTCCAGGGTATCAGGTGTACCGGGAGAAAAGCGGACATCAAAGCCCTCGCGAAGCTGTACGTTTGAATTAGCCCTGTACCCGCCAAATATACCATCGGCACGTGTTGTATCATTCGCATGCTTAAAGAACCACGCACAAATGGAAACCTCGTCATGGTTCATACGGGGAATTGCCACGTAATCATTCACCCCATCAAAGCTCAACCCGCCTCCAATTTTCCCCGTCGTCC
>JBKBTA010000205.1:0-4826 GCA_046291035.1 Candidatus Brocadia sp. | reverse complement strand
CCCTTTTTGCATCCAGGTTTCCAAGATAAAGCTTCTCCTGCTTTCCGGCAAGGATGTGAGCTAATGCCCGCGTGATTTTGCGTGTGACAAAGGTCTCGCCCCTGCGAGGGCTTTCATGATTAAAAAGTATGCCATTGCAGGCAAAAAGATTATATGCTTCGCGATAATTAACGGTTACCCAGTAGGCATATACCTTTGCAGCTGCATAAGGACTGCGAGGATAAAATGGTGTATTTTCACTTTGCGGAGGAGGTGAGGCGCCAAACATTTCGGACGAGGATGCCTGATAAAATTTTGTTTTGATGCCACTTCGCCGCACTGCTTCCAGTATACGAGTGGTGCCAAGACCTGTTATATCGCCCGTGTACTCAGGGGTGTCAAAACTTACCTTTACGTGGCTTTGCGCACCAAGATGGTATATTTCATCTGGCTGTATATTATATATAAGATAGCCAAGCTGCCCTGAATCCGAAAGATCCCCATAGTGCAAAAAAAGGCGTGCGTTTTTTTCATGAGGATCTACATACACATGATCAATGCGGTGTGTATTAAAAGTGCTGGTTCTGCGTATAATTCCATGCACCTGGTATCCTTTGCTGAGTAGAAATTCGGTAAGATATGAACCATCCTGACCGGTTATACCTGTAATGAGGGCTTTTTGCATTTTATAACCTCCTGATATAAATCCACGTATTTTTTTGCCACAACCCTGCTGTCAAAATCTTTTATAACCTTCTCTTGAGCATTCTGGCAAAGCTTATCATAATTTGTGGTATTCAATACCCAATAAATCCCGTTCGCAAGGTCATCTGTATCAAAAGGCTTAGCCAAATAACCATTCATTTTATGTTCTATCATATCACTATTTCCACCAATATCAAAAGCGACTACTGGAGTACCACACGATAGGCTTTCCATAATAGTATTGGATAAATTCTCCTGCAGGCTTGGCACAACCACAACATCTACAGCACTATAAAGGGTAACTAAACTAATATCGTCATGCAAATGACCAAGATAATGTGTTTTAAATCCAAAATCTGGAGGATTTTGTGGCTGAGTACTGCCAAAAACAACCAATTCAAAATCACTACATTCTATTTTCCTCAATGCAGCACTGAGTTCTTTAAAACCCTTCCTAAGGTCGCCTGTACTATTTACTGCCCCAAAAAGTACCAGTTTTTTATTTTTTGGTAAACTCCAGAGTTCTCTTGCATTATCTTTGTCAAAAGGCTTGAAAGCATTTGTATTTATTGGGTTTGGCAAGTTTACAACTTTTTTATCTCTAAAAAGAGTGCTTTTTTGGGCACACTCCGCAAGCCATTTACTAAGTCCAACAACTGTCATATTTGGTATTTTTGAAAAAATCTTTTCTTTACGATGCCAAATTTTTCTACTCAAATCATTTTCTTTTTTACTTCCTAAAACTTTACAAATACCACACTTTTTCTCATATCCGCCACATTCTTCATCATAATGACATCCACCAGTAAATGCCCACATGTCATGCAGTGACCAAACTATAGGAGCCTTTATTTTAGCAATATCTTCAATTCTCATCATACCACCAGCTATCCAATGAAGATGGACTATATCAGGTTTTAATTGATTAATTTTTTTGATTACATTTGAAAACGGAAGCCATGCTACACTAAAAAGAGTTTTTGTTTTATTTTTATAAAAATGAGTAGGTAAACTATCAATAAATGGACGTATTATAGATAAAGCTTTTTCTAATTTAGTTTCTGGTCCTATAACAGTATAATCATCACTCTTTTTTGTCTGTACAAGCATTCTACTATCTACACCAGCTTCCAGTAGTGCCCTATGTAATCTATAAGCTGCTCTTGCCGCTCCACCGTCAATATCGTATGTGTTTACTATTAGTATTTTCATTTTTTGGCCTCTATATATATGGAACTAACCCCTTTATACGGTGTTTCGTCTTCTTTGATATCTAAAAGATAACTATTAAAATTAGGTATATCACTTTCATTATAATGGTAACTATTCAGCACTATCAGGCATAAAATACCTATTTTCAAAAAGGCCCTGTAACGCATTTAAAACATTTTCATTATGTTTCTTCACGGTTGAGATATAGCCACGAATTCGGGCATAAAACATTCCACCCTCAATGCTTCTGAAGCATCCAGATATTTTCTGCTGCACCTTGACCATTCGCAAATCGCGCTCTCCCTGGTTGTTATCAAACGGAACTGAAAAATCCTTCGCAAATCTGAGAATACCTTCTTTATGCTCCCTCAACCGCTCAAGAAGATTGCGTGGTTTCGATTTTTTCTTTCTGCCCCGCCGGGTTGGACCTCTGCTTTCTGGTGGATTGCAGCGAAATCCTTTTGCAAGTATCCGATCATATTCTTCTTCAAAATGTCTGATAGTGCTTGAATTTACGCGAATAGCTCTTTTTTCTATTTTTTTCTTCGCCTTCTTCAATAAATCCATCAGCTCCAATGACCACGTCTGACCAAAATCCTCATACATGCCTGTCAATTCCCGTAGAATATGGGCGTTGCAAAACACATGAGTGCATTCGTATGATAGATATGAACTCCAGAAGTCATGCATCAGATATCCGTTATATCCAGGAATAATACCCATATCGTCTATTGCCTCTTTCCCACGCTTGGAATGCAGACCGTAATACGTAAGCTTTTCATTCGAAAGCACATGCAGCCAATGTAACTTACCATCTACAAAGACTCCAGTTTCATCGGCATGAAGGATTTTCTGCTTCTTTAAAAGATTCTTGATTGCTTCTTCTGGGATCGCTCCCGCTTCATACGCTTGCCGATTGATGTTATATATCGTCCCCGTGCTGATACGTACACCAAAAAGGTCTTTTAAAAGCTCAGCAGCCCGTTCATAGGGAATCAGTTGATATTGATTCAAATAGGTGATGATTCCCTTGATTCTGCTCCCGTATTGCGCTGGCCTGGTTACCCCATCAGGAAATTGCGCTTCGCTGATAGCTCCACACCTTGGGCATGTCTTCACTTCCGCCTGATGCTCGGTCACAACCAATGATACCGGCGGAATGTCAAACACCTGCCGCTTCCGGTACCCTTTTGCAGGGATAGTATCCAGAGAACAATTACATTTGTGGCACGTTGTAACCTTATGAAATTCCGTGCGGTCAGACTTTGGGCTCATCTTCAATTGCGTCCCTTCGTGACCATTCTGGCCGCCAGGTTTTTTCTGACTCGTCCGTTCTAAAATGCGCCGCTGCCTCCTGGTCAGTCCGTCGCTTGATGGTGGTTTATTGCTGTTGTGGCTATCCTTATTCAGCCGACGTTCCAGCTCTGCGATCCTTGCAAATAGCTTTTCTATTAAATCAAGTATCGCTTCAGGGTCCTGTTCCAGCAGTTTTCGTAATTCGTCGCGGTTCATGTGACATAATGTAACATATGCTGTTAAAATTAATAGTCTTTTTTTATTATTCTTGAAAAAAATTTTATGCTGAATAGTTACAAATATTTTTCTATAACCTTTATCCAAATCCCAGTCCTTATGTTCAAAATACCACATTAAATCCCATAACCAATTACCATCAAGATACTCATCTCCACCATTTTTAGGACTGCCGAATCTAAAATGCGGTAGGTAATCTTTGTGACCATTTATTCCAACAAAGTTTTTTAAAGCGCAAGTAATACCAGATTTCATATGAGACTTAAATTTAGGTAAATTTATTATAACGTCAGCATCTAATACTATTTTCGGGAATAAATATTTATTGCATTCTAAATTATGAGCCTTTTTCATTCTATATTTTGGATATTGAGATACACCAAAATTATACTTCATTTCCATCAATGGCAATAATAAACTATCTTTTCTAATATCAATCTCATAATAATCATCCAAATTACTTTCATCAACTACTCTTTTTATCATTGTTTTTCCAACAAAGTAAGCTCTACCCAATCTACCATCTATAATATCAACTTTGATTAAAGGAAATATTTTTTTATAATATTCAATTATTTTATCTAAACCTACAACTTTGATAATTTTATCCCAATTAGTTCCCTGTATTGGACAATCTAATATAACTATTCTTCCTACACCTTTTAATGCAATAGCTACATAATCCATTACTGCTCTTATAAATGAACCGTGAGTTATTGTACAATCCATATTATTTTTTTGTCCAAGATGAACAATATGATTATAATGCACAACCCAATTGGGCTTTATAAGAACTGTATTATTTGGTTTAATTAAACCACCAAGTGGGTTCCATATAGTTTTGTCATAATTTGAAGAATCTAGTCCCATAATATGTAATAATTCTCTTACAGAATCATAAACTATATTTTTTTCCTTGCTCACATCAGAAAATCTTGTTTCTGGATAATTAATAGATGGATTAAATGGTGGTTCTTTAGGATAACAATGATCGTTTTCATTGATTTTAACTACATAAACATTTGGATTTTCAATATTCATAATTTGCTCCTATAAAAAACTATAAAAACCAACTTTTTATTCTATTTATCATAAATAACAATGGCAAACATCCCAATAAACTTATTAATAGCTTTAATCCCCCACTTATGATAAGCTTTTATTACAACTTCAGTATCGCTACGAGATTGAAATGTATATCCCAGATTTTCAAGTTCTCTGGATATCTCTAAAAAGTTATATATTTCACCATTTAGAATAATTTCTAAATATTCAAAACTCATTGGCTGGTGACCACGAGGAGAAAGATCCAATATGGAAAGCCTGCGATGACCTAACCCAATAGTAGCAAATTCATTCTCATAAAAACTATATCCACTATCATCAGGACCACGATG
>JBKBTA010000204.1:0-4862 GCA_046291035.1 Candidatus Brocadia sp. | reverse complement strand
AAATTTTTCATAAAATTTTTTTTTGTAGTGGCACGGCGCCCCTTCCCACTACGGCTTTCCCAATTAATTTGGGTTAGGGTTATGTATGTTCAAAATAATGAGGTAAGTATATGAGAACAACAATAATATACGAAGACGAATTGCTTGACAGGGCGGCAAAGTTGACTGGCATTAAGGAAAAAACATCACGGTCAGACTGGGTCTTGTGGCGCTTATAGCAAGAGAAAGTGCCAGGAGACTCACTAAACTAGGGGGAACTGAAGTTCCAGTTTGGACCCTTGATAAAAACTGGATGGAATCACAGCAGAATTCGTAATCGCTTTCAGAAAATGTAATCATGTTTTTTTTTAGTCTCTGGATGGGGTAGTATTATATGTACAACAAACTTGCTGTTTCCTGCGGGATTGTAATCTCGTTTTTTTTGTTTTTGCTTTTTAGTAGGGCATCCTCAGCATCGACAATTGTGCAGATATCAGGCGGAGGTTTTCATAGCCTGGTTTTGAAATCAGATGGCACCGTGTGGGCATGGGGGTTCAATATGCATGGTCAGCTTGGTGATGGAACAAATACAGACAGGAAGGCGCCGGTGCGAGTAAAGGGCCTGGACCATGTTACTGCAATCGCAGGAGGAGTGCGGCACAGCATTGCTTTGAAAAAAGACGGTACGGTCTGGGCATGGGGAGGCAACTGGGCAGGACAACTGGGAGACGGCACAACAAAGAGCAGGAACATGCCGGTACAGGTAAATGGACTCCATAGTATCATAGCGATTGCCGCGAAAGGTCAACACAGTCTTGCTCTGAGGTCAGATGGAACCGTCTGGGGCTGGGGGCAAAACGCTTATGGGCAATTGGGAGACGGGACCGCTACGGACAGATACACACCGGTGCAGGCAAGAGTGCTCAGCAATATTGTCGCCGTTGCCGGGGGTGGGTATCATGGCCTTGCTATGAAGTCAGATGGGACCATCTGGGCCTGGGGACTTAACAAACAGAATCAGTTGGGAGACGGTTCCACCGCAGACAGGATAATCCCCGTTCCGGTGAGCGGACTTGCTGACGTTCGTAGTATCAATTGTGGCGGAGATCACAGTATTGTCCTGAAGAATAACGGTACCATTTGGGTATGGGGATTTAATCAATGTGGCCAGTTGGGAGACGGTTCAACTGATAACAGGAGTACCCCATTCCCTGTAAAGGAGCTTAAAAATGTCACTGCAATTGCCGCCGGAGGAGACCACACCCTTGCCCTGAAATCAGATGGAACCGTATGGGCTTGGGGGAGCAATAGTTCAGGTCAGTTGGGGGATGGAACTACTACAAACAGAGTAACCCCTGTTCTCATAAAAAAACTCGACAATGTCATTTCCATCTCTGGTGGAGGACAACATAGCCTTGCCTTAAAAGCTGATGGAACCGTATGGGCATGGGGATTAAACAAAAATGGTCAACTGGGAGACGGTTCTACCTTAAATAGAAACACCCCGGTTCAGGTGATTAGTAGTTACCAATTACAGGATTGAGCTACCCCTCAAATTGGCGCGTCACAAGTTGATTTCATTTTGACTTTTCCTCGTAAAGCGATATAATTGCCATTTTTAGAATGATGTGTTATGGCGGTAATAGCAGGTATAGATGAGGCAGGGTACGGTCCCACGCTTGGCCCCATGGTCGTTACCGTCGTTGCCTTTGACGTGCCGGATGAAAAGGCAGATTATTCCTTGTGGGAACTCTTGAAAGATGCCGTTTCCAATGAGCGAGAAGCACGGAAACAGCAACTTGCTGTTCGGGATAGCAAAAAAGTATACAACGCACACAATGGTCTAAAACCATTGGAAGATGCCGTTCTTTCGTTTTTGTGGTCAAAGGGTTTAAAGATTACATCATTTTTTCAATTGTTGCGTTGCTTGTCGTGTTACGATGCAGATGTCATTGCACGGTATCCATGGTATGCGGATAAGGATTATCCTTTGCCGTTGACTACGGGTGTTTCTGCGATAGTAAATTATGTTGATTTATTAAAGCGTGCTTTTTACAAGCACAACGTGCAGTTTTCTTATGCAAGTTGTTGTGTTGTGACTGTTCAAGAGTTTAACGAACAGGTAAGGTCGTTTGGAAACAAGTCTGTTGTCTTATTTAATAATTGCGCAATCCTTGTCTCCAGGCTGTGGAATTTATGTGATGGCGATATACGTTTGATCGTTGACAAACAAGGCAGCAGAAATACGTATACCAACCTCTTGAAGGAACGATTGCCAACAGCCGATATAAAGGTTTTAACCGAAGGAGCCAGGATTTCAACATACGAGGCAATTGATGCCAGCAAGAGGATGAAGATATCCTTTGTGGAAAAAGGTGAAGACATGTGCATGGCAGTAGCCCTTGCATCAATGTTTAGCAAATATATTCGGGAATTGTTTATGAGGTTGGAAAATCAATACTGGGGTCAATTTATACCGGGCTTAAAACCAACGGCAGGCTATTATAGTGATGCGCAGCGATTTTTAGCTCAGATAGCCCACATTAAGCAGAGAGAAATGATTCAGGATGATATTTTAATCCGTATTAAGTAAAATAAACAACCACAGGATGCAAAAGAAAGAAAAATCAGTAGTTCAGGAAAAAGGTTTTTAAAGTTTTTTCTTTGTGCCCTTAGTGTCTTTGTGGTTAAAGCTTTTTGATAACGAAAGGAGTTTTGGGAAGAGATGGCCGTAAATGTAGCAGTGGTTGGTGCAACGGGCGCCGTGGGCGAGGAGTTTCTGAGAATCCTGGAGAGTAGAAGATTTCCGATAAAAGAACTGAGATTACTGGCTTCCAAACGTTCTGCCGGGCGAAAGATGCAATTTTGTGGGGTTGATTATACAGTACATGAATTAACGAGGCATTCATTCCATGGAATAAAGATTGCTCTTTTTAGCGCTGGGGCAAGCATCAGCAGGGAATATGTACCTTATGCTATCGAGAGTGGCGCCATTTGTGTGGACAATTCCAGTGCCTTTCGGATGGATGATGACGTGCCTTTGGTGGTGCCAGAGGTAAATCCCCAGGAAATTGCAAGGCATCATGGCGTGATTGCTAATCCCAATTGCTCCACGATCCAGATGGTGGTTGTCTTAAAACCGATCCACGATGCTGCAAAGATAAAACGGGTTGTCGTTTCAACATACCAGGCAGTGTCTGGTGCTGGACTAAAAGCCGTTGATGAACTGCATCGGGAGACTGCCAGTATTTTGGCCGGAAGGAATGATTTTCAGAGGAAAATATTCCCCCATCAGATTGCCTTTAATGTATTACCTCAAATTCCCCAGAGCAAAGCTTTTCTCCCCAATGGATATACCTCCGAGGAGATGAAGATGGTGAACGAGACCAAAAAGATCATGGGTGATCATAGCATTAGGGTGACCGCAACTAACGTGCGGGTACCCGTTATTCGTGGTCATAGTGAGTCCGTAAATGTGGAAACAGAGAAAAAGATTTCAGCAGCAGAAGTGAAAAGGCTCCTTTCAAATGCACCAGGCGTTACAGTTGTGGATGATCCTGCCAATCAACTATATCCCCTTCCCGTACATGCGGCGGGAAAAGACGACGTCTTTGTGGGGCGCATTCGTGAAGACGATTCCATTGCAAATGGGATCAATATGTGGATTGTGAGCGATAATCTCCGAAAAGGCGCGGCCCTGAATGCCATCCAGATAGCAGAGAAGTTGTTGTAATGAACTGGTGTGGGATATTAGAACGTAGAGTACAACGTCATTAAGTTGTAAGGGGCGCCATTCTGAACGACGAACGGTAGCGAAAATCCCATGGCTTGTAAAATGAGACACTCGCCGCTTTATTTTCCATACTAAAAATTTGCCTGCATTAGTCGCTTTACCAACCCAACTCTACACATTAACTCTTTTGCCAATTATTTTACAGTTTGTTGGGAAGGAGAAGAATAGTAATGAAACATCCATGAGCCTTCGGCTTACAAAGGACAGTGGAAGTGTCACCCTGAGCGGTAAAAGAGATTCTTTACTTCGTTCAGAATGACAAAAAGCGAAGGGCTCGGAATGACAGCATAAGGAGGTATTTTCAGTTGAAAATTCTTTAAGATGTCAACCGTGAACAATTTTATAACTAACAATCCCACAAAGCTCTTGGAAAATAGACTCCTTGACTTGCTTTCAAAGAGCAAAGAGCTCAAGTTCCTCGTTGGTTTCTTTTATTTCTCGGGTCTCAGGGAATTGTATAAGGGTCTCAAGGATAATCCATCAGTGATATTAAAGGTTCTTGTAGGACTAAATGTTGACAAAACGCTATATGGTCTTATTGAGCATGGTAGCAGTGAAAGAGGACTCTCTGATGATGAAAGACTTTATAAGTATTTTGCATCCATCAAAAATTCCATAAATACAGAGCAGTTTGATAAAAGGGAGTTTTACGATCAGGTAAGGTTTTTTATTGAGCTAATAAAGAATAATCGCCTCATAATAAGAAAGACCTATGAACCAAACCATGCAAAGCTCTATATCTTCAAACTTGAACAAACACAGGTTGCCCGTGATGCACTTTTTATCACAGGAAGCAGCAATCTCACATCCTCTGGTCTGACGCATCAGCATGAGTTCAATGTAGAGATAAGTGATTATGGCATTAACGAGGCTGAGGAATATTTTGATAAATTATGGGATACCGCAATACCTGTAACAGAGGATAATGTTACAAAAAAGAGGCTAATTGAACTCCTTGAAAAAGAGACCCTTATAAAAGAGATTACACCCTACGAGGCATATGCCCTTGTGCTTAAGACATATCTTGAGACATTTAGGGGAAAGGAGATTGGGGAGAGGCTCACAGATGTCCTTCAGGAAAATGGCTACA
>JBKBTA010000203.1:0-4907 GCA_046291035.1 Candidatus Brocadia sp. | reverse complement strand
CTCCTACAAGATTTCCCATGGTAACAGGGAAGAGGTTGTTTACCAAAAATCCCTTCCATGTAAGTAAAGAAAGGTCTAATGATTTGCCTGCCATTTTTTCAGCGGCAGCAACAACGCCTGGATTTTTTCGTAACAACAAGCCCATGGGAATAAAATACATGTTTGCAACGCAGTGCTCAAACCCGCTGGCAACGAAACCGCCGATGACAAATATATTCGAAAGGACCTTGTCTGCCACTCTTTTACTGCTATAGCACAACCAGGAGTTAAGACACACCAGTGCATTACACAGCACGCCCCGTGTCAGGGCTGCACTAAAAGTAAGATTTACTTTTTTATGAGCAATTATCAACGCCTTTGCACCCGTCATGCATTGAAAATACGCCCATTGATGCGCCATATTCATCAGGAAAACCATAAGCATACTTCCAATAAAATTACCAATGTACACGAGAGTCCAGACCCTGAGCAATTCACGTGTCGTAATCTTTCTACTCATATAGCCCATGATATTGAGATTGTTGCCTGTAAAGAGTTCAGCGCCGGCAACTTCAACCAGGATAAGGCCAAGAGAAAATACAATGCCGGTAATAAGAGAAGTAATTCCAAAGTGAAGGGTGGAATCGCTGGTGACAAACGAGGCAAACTGCGCGCCCAGAGCAATATAAATACCTGCTAAAATACTTAATACGAATGTTTGTGAGACGCGGAATCTCGCCCTTACAACGGCCTTGCTTTCAACTATGGAAGCTGTTTGTGCCGGTGAATATGCTGTATCCATATTCACCGCCTGATTCGAATTTTGAATATCATTTTCTGCCATTTTCATTTTCCTTTAGTATTTCTTTAAAGGGCGTACATAGGCAAACCAGTATGCGGCTGCAATCAAGAGAAAACCGCCGAAAACATTTCCCAGTACAACAGGACACAAATTGTCAATTAAAAATCCCTTAAAAAAGGCAAGATTTGCAATATCGAGCCTACCACCATGTACATCTTCAGCGACCGCCATTACGGCATGGTTGCCCTTCAGGATTAACCCCATAGGGATAAGCCACATATTGACAACAGAATGCTCGAAGCTGCAGGCGATAAGGCAAGATGTGGGCAAGAGTAGTCCAAGTATTTTGTCGATATTACTTTTACCACGATAGCATAACCAAACACCCAGACAAATCAAGGCATTACCAATCATTCCCCGCACAAAGACGATACCAAACGGGACGTTTACTTTATCGTTGGCTGCAAGGACAATTTTAGCGCCAAGGAGATAATTGTTCATCATCCACTGCTCGGAGTTGTATATCCACAAAACGAGGGTTAATGCGCCAATAAAATTACCAATAAGTACAGTAATCAGATTTCTGGCAAGGGCCATACCGGTAATTTTTCGAGCCATAAAAGACATTGCAACAAGGGGGTTTCCTGCAAAGAGTTCGGCGCCGGTGATTACGATTAAGACCATTGCCAGGGTAAATGCCACCCCGCCGACAAGTTGATTTAAACCATAATTTGAGGTTGCTGTATGTGTTACCAGGATGGAAAGTTGTGCTCCAAGCGAAATAAAGACACCAGCGAGGATACTGAGACCTAGCATGGTCAATGCACCAAGATTCGTCTTTGAAATGCCCACCAGTCCCACTTGATCCGCCATTTCCGACAGTTCAAAGGTATTAATCTCAATAACCGGTACAGTATATCCCTGTTTGTTTGTACCTTCATTTCCATCGACAGACATAAATTACCTCCTTTTTTGATCTTTATTCAGCATAATACATCCATGTACTAAATTGCATTACACAATTTAAATTGCAGCCTCGCCTGACTCATTTGTGCGGATACGATGGGCGTTTTCTACATCAAAAACGAATATCTTCCCATCGCCAATACTCCCCGTCTGGGATTCGGTGATGATAGTATTTACGACTCTTTCAACGTCGGTGTCCCTGACGGTAATTTCGATTTTCATCTTTGATAAGAGATCGATCCGGAATCTTCTTCCACGCCATATCTCCGTGATACCTTTTTGTTTGCCCTGTCCAGTTACTTTTGTAACGGTCATCCCCGGATAGCCAAGCTCTAACAAGGCATCCTTGACCATATCAAATTTTTCAGGCCTGATTATTGCTTCTATCTTTTTCATAAAAGACCTCCATTCATTGAATTAAGATAATGTGTCGCCCATTCAGGGCTAAAAATATTATACAAGGAATTTTCTATTCTGTAGGGTGCGTCCTACGCACCATCCATACGTCGGATTGTTTTGGTGCGTAGGACGCACCCTACACAAGCTGTTTTCGTGATAGGCATCCTTCCTGTCATCATTGCAAAGAGAAATCTTGCGATGGTAAAATTCCTTACGGAGTTTACACTGAACGAAGTGAATGTGTTCGGAATAACAAGAAGGTCGTTGGGTTTTTTGCCTTTTAAAACCCCAACTTAATTTAAAGAGAGAGGCTCTCTCACTTAATTCCATGATATTGTCTATACATCAAACACGGGTGCTGTTTTTGCATTCAACATTTCCAAATTGAAGATGTAACGGTACAACAAAAACCCCCCTGTTGAAACCGGGGACTTCGACAGGGGGGCAACAAAAAAACCCCTATCGAAGCTCAACTTCAACAGGAGTTATCAGCTACAATGTAGCAGTTAAGCGAACTCCATCGCTCTAAATATTAAGTAAACGTTTGAAATTTCAAACTGGCAGCACAATCGTCTAGGTTGTGCAAATAAAAGATGCAGAAGATCCCATGTTGTTGCCAACTGCCTGTTGCATCTGTCCAGTTGCAACTCCTCTGCGTTAGGCCATTGCCAGAGTTTTTTGTTCATGGCTTACATCAGCCAGATTTACAGTGTTCCATACCTTCTCCAGATTTTCTTTGTACTCTTCCAGGGTTTTAGTCTTGCTTGCTAATGATTCTAGTTCAAGCAGTACTGACTCCCTGCCCGCCTTTCGCCTTTCCTGGCCCTTTTGTATGGCCTGTTCAATCTGAGCAATAAGATCGCTCCCAAGATCTTTCAGTTGTTTCGAATAATGGTCAATAGTTTTACCGATCCTTGCTGTGAGGTCAGAACGTATCCTGCCACAGTTCCGGCTAACATCGGATGACACCCACTCCATCATCTCGTTCAGGACCATTTTTCTGCTAATGGATTTTGGCAGGAAGGCGCGCAGGATGGACTTGACCTCTTCTTCGGTAGGGGCTGTGTATTCCTGAACCATGTAATAAAAACCGGTATCCCTGGCCAGTTCAACGGAAAATTCACATTGTTCCATGGATACCTCAAAGAGTATTTCGGCGGCCGTTTTAAACTCGTTGATGATGTTATTGGAACGTCTTGTAAAACGATTAAAGGTTTCCTGAATTGTATTTGAGATTACCTTCTCGGTATCCTTTCTAAACGCATCGAATCCTTTAACGATTTCCTCCTTGATAACCTTCTGCAGTTCGTCCCTTAAGACGGTGGGGTTGAGATCCTGATTTTTTTCGTAGAAATCCGCGAGACATTGCTTTATCCTGGGGGTCTCCCTTTCTTCTAAAACCTTTAACATCTCTTCCACCTTTAAACACAACTTCTCGGATTCGCCTTTGAGCAGATATTTCATATCTTCCCTATCCTGCTTCAGGTTTGTTACAAGATGATGAAAGGTGTTAATCTTATTTTCCAACTCCTCACCGGATGCTTCCATGGTCTTTTTTTCTATGGCTATTTGTGATAGCATCTGTGAGATGATACGCTTTGTCTTGGATATAGCGGTATTCAGAACAATTTTACCTTTCTCTAAGGAGAGAAAATTCCCTAAGGCATCTTCCAGATTCAATAGGCCGCTCTGTGAAAGTTGAACGTCATTGTTCGTCGTTTTCGCCTTTAGTGCCTCCCTGGCAGAAATAGGCCAGATTTCCTGAACGGTAAACCCCATCTCCTCCAATACTTGTTTATTGAAGGCGGCGATTTCTTCTATCTCTTTCGGGGTCAGATTGTCGATCTTATTCAACACGAAGAATATCTTCTGTGTAGAGCCTTTGATGGTATCAAGGAGGTCTTTTTCTACCTGCGAGATGGGCACATCGGCACTCATGAGGAACAATGCCGCATCCAGGTGGTCTAAAAATTCGTAGGTCGTTTCTGTGTTGTGCAGGAAGGTGGACCCTACGCCCGGCGTGTCTACCAGCAGTATCCCTTTTTCAAGGAAAGGGGACGGATACCCGATGCGTGCACATCGTACGCCCCGTATATTTTTGGGATTTCCTTTCTCCGTTACGTAATCAGGAAGTTCCTCTATGCGAATTTTCATCTCGTTGCCGTCCTCCATAGAGACCAAACAGCTAACCTCTTCGCCATACTTCAGGATCGTCACAATAGACGTCAGCGGAACCACTGAAGAAGGGAGGATTTCCTTACCGATCAAACTATTAATAAGCGTCGTCTTGCCCCTTTTAAATTGTCCTAAAATCACTAAATTAAAACAATTTGATATCAACTGTTCCTTGACCATGTGCAACCGATTATCCACGGCCTCCATGTCATCCTTTGTCAAGGCCTCGATATTTTCAATGATGCCCAGTATTTCTGTTTTATGCCTTATAAATTCTTCTAACATGGAACAATTCCTCCATAACAAAAAAACCCCTGTCGAGACTGTGCCTTCGACAGGGGGTTATAAATAGAAAAACTCCTATCGAAGAAGGACTTCAACAGGAGTTATCAGCTATATTATAGCAATTGGGCGAACTCCATCGCCTGAATTTCAGCTATACCCAAAATATACTACGTGTTTAACTTTTTGTCAAGTAGATTTATGAAAATAAATCGTCGATAAAAATTTTGGGTCTTCTAAGTTTTGTGTGGGTAAATTTTCATAATAGTTCTTTCTCAACACCATAAAAAGTAAGGGGTTTCAG
>JBKBTA010000202.1:0-4919 GCA_046291035.1 Candidatus Brocadia sp. | reverse complement strand
TACATCGCACATCCAAAAACTCCAACCCTTATTTCTCATATACTTACGACTCCTTACTACCCCAAAATCGCTCTCCCCCCTACACTTTTTGCGTAAGTTCGGTTAGACTCAAATATTCTGAGACTAAGAGGGCATTTCTGGATCATTTATTCTGGGACTTAGCACTTTTGGCGGAGATTTTAAGCTCCTCACAAGGGAAGAGGGGGGTTGTTGCGGAAAACTTACGCGTCCATTTCCCCTTATGTCCCCCGCTCTGAGGGGATAAAGGGGGGGTGACTCTTAGAAGGGAATCAAAAAGATTGAAATCCCTGTACATTTAATTAGTTTTTGTTAATCATTTGTGGGGTTCAATGATGATCTTGATGGAATCCTTTGCCTCGGCAACCAGCTTGAAACCAAGTGCCGTTTCAGAAAGAGGTAATCGGTGGGTAATCAATTCTCCGACTTTTACCCTGCCTGCACGGATCAGTTCGATGGCGGTTGCCGTGTCATTGGGAGGGCCGGCATAGGACATGATGACAGAATTGCAATTGCGCCAGAGGTCCCAGAGGTTCATAGGGGTTGAAACATCAGGCTCTGTCGGGGCAAAAAAGAGAATCGTGCCTCCTCTATCCACGGAGTTAAATGCTTGCTGAATCGCTGGAGGAGCACCCGTGCATACAATAACGAGATCTGCCAGTCGTCCGTTATTGAACTTGCGTAAGTAGGCAGGGACATCCTCTTTTGCATGGATTACTATATCAGCCCCGCATTGTTTGGCCATTCTTAATCGATACTCAGTAATATCTACTGCGAATATTCGTCCTGCTCCTAATGCGCGTGCCAATTGGATGTGAAGTAATCCAGAGATACCGCTACCAATGACGAGTATGCTCTGGCCCGGGCGAAAATTTGCCTTCCTTTGTCCAAGAAGGGTGCAAGCCAAAGGCTCGGCAAAAGTTCCCTCTTCATAGGAAACCTCGTCCGGCAGGATAAAGGTGCCACGGTCTACGTTGATTTGGGGGATGCGAATGTATTCAGAAAAGCCGCCCGGATAAAAATTCGTGGTGCGCAGGGTTTCGCATACAGAATAGTGACCATTCAGGCAATAGTGACAGGTATTGCATGGTACATGATGGGCAACCGTTACCCGGTCGCCCACCTTGAAGCGCTTAACTCCTTCACCGATAGCAACGATTTCCCCGGCAATTTCGTGCCCCAACACAAGCGGGGCCCTTTTAATGCGATACCATTCCATGACATCGCTTCCACAAATGCCGCTTGCCAGTACCTTCACCAATAATTCACCCGTCCCGATTTGCGGGGTTTGCATCTCTTCAATTCTGACATCCTTGTTGTTATAATACATCGCTACGCGCATACTATTTTCCCCGTTCAACTTACCGTTAAAGTTTATTTCGCTGCAGATTGCCAAATGTTTGAAACTATTTTTTCTCTTCGTTCTTCACGGCATTGAATATGTCATTAGCCTGTTTTACCGTAGCATTTTCATGGATGATGGCACGCAATGCCTTGATCATTGCTACCGGATGTTCATTTTGCCAGATGTTTCTTCCTAAATTTACCCCGATGGCTCCCTTTTGCATCCCATCGTGAACAAACTCAAATACCTCAAGGTCTGAGTTTGTTTTTGGACCACCGGCCATGACGACCGGTACAGGGCAACCATTGGTTACCTTGTCAAAATTTTCACACCAATACGTCTTTACAACACGGGCACCTAATTCTGCTGCAATACGGCAACACAGGGCGAGATAACGGGCGTCCCGCTTTTCCAGTTCCCTGCCTACAGCGGTAACCGCCATGACGGGAATACCGTATCTTTCTGCATCGTCAACCAGTTTAGACAAATTTAATAGCGTTTCCTTTTCGTAATCGCTACCGATAAAGACGGAAATACCAACGCCAGACGCATTCAGGCGGATAGCCTCTTCTATTGAAGTGGTTAGCCCTTCATTGGCAAGATCTTTACCCACCATGCTGGTACCGCCCGATACCCTGAGGATAATCGGCTTGCTGTTTTCGGGGTTTATACATGAACGCAACACCCCCCGGGTGCAAAAGAGTGCATCAGCATAGTCGATAATCGGTTTAATCGTTTCTCCCGGCTTTTCCAGTTTTGAGGTAGGTCCCTGGAAATATCCGTGATCTATGGGTAGAAACATACAACGTCCATTCGGTTTAATGAGTTGAGATAAACGATTTTTCATTCCCCAATCCACTGTTTTAATCCTCCTTTTAAAATGTTGAAAATTTACTTTTAAATTGTTACCTTATTTTGAAGTAGTCCCACTTTTTCTTCATTGCACCATCTTTGAAAGGGTAATGGCATTTTTTACTGCATAGCCAGCCTCGTCATTATTAAAATAGATGAATACATTTTTCCCTTCTTTTAACCATAGTTTTATCTTTCTTGCATCGGTGCGCAATGCGGCATCTGGATAGCAACCTCCGTAAAGATATTGCCCTGCCTTGTGGCGCCGGAGATATACAAAATCTGCCACCACAGGAACGTTCCTTGCAAACTCAGGCCAATCGGCAATACATATTGCCATGTTATTGTCTTTTAGTATATGATACACATCATCACAAAGCCAACTCTTGTTCCGAAACTCGAAGGCATGTGAAATTGTGCTTAACCTGTTTAAGAGCGACACAAAATCTGATAACCTGTCGGCGCGGACGTTGAACATAGGCGGTAGCTGCCACAGCACTATTGCTAATTTTTCTTCCAGAAATCTTACCCTGTCGAGAAACAACTTTACTAATGCTTCTACTTCATGAAGTTTTTTGACATGGGTAATAAATCGACTTCCCTTTACTGCAAATGAAAAATTATCTGGTGTTCTCTGGTACCATGCTTTAAATGTTTTTTCTGAGGGTAAACGATAGAAAGAGACGTTCAATTCCACGCTATCTAAAAATTGTGCATAGTATTCCAGCCATTTATTTTTTGATAGCCCTTCGGGGTAAAATACCCCATTCCCCCAGTGTTCGTAAGTAAAACCACTCGTACCGATAAATGCCCTGCCATTTTCACTGTTAATAAATACCCCTTTTTCCTCCGGTTTTAAGGTGATGTGGATTTTGGTGTTTTAATAAATTTAATGGTATAGGAATCTTCATTTTAATCGATTTTGTAGAGCGAAGAGACTCTTCGCTCTACATGGAAAAGCCACCGAAGACCTAACTTGATGTTTAAGGAATTTTAAACCAGTTCTATAGGGGCATTTCATGAATTGACTCTACAATAAAAAAGTCGAAGATGTCTTAACTTATAGCCACTTAAATCCCGTCCCCATCTTTGTAATTTTTCATGAATACCGTCATTACTTCTGATTCTGTTTCGGAAACGCGATCGTCCTCTCCATTTGAGAGGTTTAGCAATTTCTCCAGTTTTTTAATACGTTGTTTTAGTTTGCAATTTTCTTTTAACACCATCATAATAGCTTCTGCAATAGGGTCGGGCAATTGTCCGTGATCCAACATTGCTTCCGGTTCGTCTTTTTTCCGTTGTTTTATGATCCTGCCAGGTACACCGACCACGGTTGCATGCGGTGGTACATCTTTCGTTACTACAGAACCGGAACCGATCCGTGCATAATCTCCTATCGATATATTGCCTAATATACATGCATTTGAGCCTACAATAACCTTCTTTCCGAGATTTGGATGTCTTTTGGTTTTCTCAATAGTTGTGCCGCCGAGGACAACTCCTTTATAGAGAAGACATTCATCTCCAACTACCGCTGTCTCGCCTATTACAACGCCCATACCATGGTCAATAAATACGCCACGTCCTATTTCTGCAGCAGGGTGTATTTCAATTCCCGTCAAAAACCGGTTTATGTGGGAAATGAGGCGGGATAACACGGTCCATCCTTTCCCCCAGAGGTAATGAGAAATCCGGTGCAGCCATAAGGCATGTACGCCGGGATAGCATAAAATTACTTCTAACTTGCTTCTTGCGGCCGGGTCATTTTGGAAGGCTGCATTAATATCCTCTTTTATACGCTCAAACATTAAAATTCCTTAAATAATACGGTAGACAGATATCTTTCGCCCGTATCGGGAAGCACAACCACAATCAGCTTTCCTTTGTTTTCAGGTCTTGCGGCTACCTGTAATGCAGCGTAGGCAGCAGCCCCGGAAGAGATGCCTACCAAAACCCCTTCATGTCGTGCCAGTTGGCGGGCTACGGCAAACGCCTGCTCGTTCTTTACGGTAATAATTTCATCAATTACCTTCATGTTGAGGATATCCGGAATAAATCCTGCACCGATCCCCTGAATCTTGTGAGGGCCTGGTTTTCCCCCGGAAAGCACCGGTGAATCGGCAGGTTCTACGGCAATCACCTTCAGTGATGGTTTACGTTTTTTAATAATCTCGCCAACGCCGGTGATCGTTCCACCCGTGCCCACACCGCCGACAAAGATATCAATCTTTCCATCCGTGTCGTTCCAGATCTCTTCAGCCGTTGTCTTTCGGTGTATTTCCGGATTGGCCGGATTCTTGAATTGTTGCGGCATAAATGAGTTGGCGGTATTCTTTAACAATTCTTCTGCTTTGTTAACGGCGCCCCTCATTCCTTCGGCCCCTGGTGTTAACACAATCTCTGCACCAAATGCCTTCAGAAGATCCCTTCGTTCGATACTCATGGTATCCGGCATTGTCAAAATCAGTCTATAGCCCCTTGCAGCAGCAACAAAGGCCAATGCAATGCCCGTGTTACCTGAAGTGGGTTCTATAATAATCGTATTTTTATTGATCAATCCTTCCTTTTCTGCCGCTTCAATCATTGCGATTCCAATGCGGTCCTTTACGCTGGCCATGGGGTTAAAAGATTCCATCTTGGCAACCACGGTGGCCCCTAATCCTTTGGTGACATTATTTAATTTGACTAATGGTGTATTACCAAT
>JBKBTA010000201.1:0-4996 GCA_046291035.1 Candidatus Brocadia sp. | reverse complement strand
ACTACAACGGATTTGATGTATGATCTATATGAAATGGAGGGCTTTTGTCAGGTCTCCACTTGACAACGCTACCAAATAATTATTACTTATTCTCTCAAATGCAAAATTGAAATATTTTATAACATAAAAATGCATAACTATTTACAGGGTCTGATGGTAATACCTTTTTTTAATAAATACTCCTTTACTTCTTTTATGGAGATTGTTCGATAGTGGAAAATAGAGGCAGCCAGGGCTGCATCTACCTTTCCCCTGGTAAAGACGTCGTAAAAATGTTCTAATTTACCTGCCCCACCGGATGCGATAATTGGGATGTTCACAGATTCTGATATGGTACTATTCAATTCGATATCAAACCCATCCTTTGTGCCATCGCAGTCCATGCTGGTAAGTAATATTTCTCCGGCACCCTTATTTTCGACGGTCTTTGCCCATTCAACGGCATCTAACCCGGTAGGCATCCTGCCTCCGTTTATGTAAACTTCCCATTTTGTGGTGTTCAAATTGCCCTTTACTCTTTTTGCATCGATTGCTACCACAATGCATTGACTCCCAAATCGCCTGGATGCCTTTGTAACAAACTCCGGGTCTTTAACTGCGGCTGTGTTGATTGAAACTTTATCAGCCCCCGCGTTGAGCAATCGTCGAATGTCATCCATATTACGAATGCCACCGCCGACAGTTAAGGGCATAAATACTTGTTCTGCAGTTTTTTGCACGACATCGAGGATGATGTTCCTGTTTTCGGTGGAGGCAGTAATGTCAAGAAAGGTTAATTCATCGGCCCCCTCCCGGTCATATAAAGCAGCGATTTCGACCGGGTCTCCCGCATCTTTCAAATTTAAAAAATTTGTTCCTTTAACGACACGTCCATCCTTAACGTCGAGACAAGGTATAATTCTTTTGGCAAGCATGATAAATTTATTGTATAGAAATTTTCATTTTATTTAAGCGGGTTTTGTGAAGACACGGACAGACTTCGGTTGCCCGTGTTTAACTGAAATCCGCATATTTTATAATGGTACAAATTATTCCCTTCCAAGAGGGGACTGAGGGGGGAAGTCGGTAATTCGTGAAATATTCACTGAGATTTCATGCCCAAGTGACCACCCCTAACCCCTCCCAAGAGGGAACCTTCCAACTCGAAAATAAAAGCATAAGAATTTTTTTCCAATATTGTGGTAAAAACTTACATAAGGCAGGGAAAAAATTGAAGTTTAAAAGTCCTTTTCTGGACTGCTGGCCTTTGCGTATAATCTCCTGGGTATACGCCCGGAAAGGAATGCAAGTCGTCCTGATTCACATGCCAGTTTCATTGCCTTTGCCATTCTGATAGGGTCTTTTGCATGGGCAATTCCCGTGTTCAGCAATACGCCTTCGCAACCAAGTTCCATGGCGATGGTAACATCGGACGCAGTACCGACACCTGCATCTACAATAATGGGAACCCTGGCTGATTCCAGGATGATCCTTATGTTATTTTTATTTAAGATGCCCTGACCGGACCCAATAGGAGCCCCCGCCGGCATGACGCTGGTAGCGCCTGCATCTTCTAATTTTTTTGCGATAATGGGGTCGTCAGAGGTATAGACAAGTACGGTAAAACCTTCTTTTGCCAAAACCTGTGTTGCTTTTAGCGTTTCTATCGGGTCAGGCAAGAGTGTCTTTTCGTCACCCAGCACTTCCAGCTTGATCATATCAGACATACCTGCCTCGCGTGCAAGGTGGGCTACCCTGATAGCTTCGTCGGCAGAATAACAACCCGCTGTATTTGGTAAAATCTTGTATTTCTTCGTGTCGATATAATCCAACAGGGATGCCGTCTCATGAACCTTTACCCTTCGAACCGCAACGGTAACAACTTCGGCACCGCTGGCCTCCAAAGCCTCTTCCATTACCTCCATCGAAGGGTATTTACCGGTGCCAACAAAAAGTCGGGAAGTAAATTCATATTTCCCGATCCTGAGTTTTGTGTCCTCTATTTTTTTCTCTGCCTTATCCGCCACCAACAAAAGTCACTACCTCCAGAACATCCTCATCCTTTAGTATCTGATTGTGAAGTTCTTTTCTGGGAATGATTTTTAAATTCAATTCTACTGCAACACGATTTTTATCGATCCTGTATAAATCGAGTAATTCTTCTATCGTTGTCCCTTCAGGACATTCCTTTAATTCGCCGTTTAAACTAACTTTCACCTGAAAATACCTCCTGTGCTGTCATTCTGAGCCCTTCACTTTTTGTCATTCTGAACGAAGTGAAGAATCTCTTTCACCGCTCAGGGTGACATTTTCATTGTCCTTTGGAAGGATCATGGATGTTTCATTTGCTTTAACATGCCACAGCAGCAGGTTTTTTTGACCTTACGTAGGTATCGATTGCCTTTGCCGCCTTTTTCCCGGCACCCATAGCTAAGATTACCGTTGCGGCGCCCGTTACAATATCACCGCCTGCAAAAACCCCTTCTTTGTTCGTCTTGCAGGTTTCTAAATCTGCCACGATATTACCCCATTTATTTACCTGTAAATCAGGTGTTGTGGATGGAATTAATGGGTTTGGACCGTTACCGATGGCCATAATTACACACTCGACATTTAATACGAACTCAGACCCTTTTACAGGAATAGGCCGTCTTCTACCCGATTCATCAGGTTCACCGAGCTCCATCCTTACACACTCCAATCCGCTGACCCAGCCCTTTTCATCGCCTAAGATTTTTATAGGATTAGTCAGGAACTTGAACAGCAATCCTTCTTCCTCGCCGTGATGGATTTCTTCGATCCTGGCAGGCATCTCGTCTCTGGAACGCCTGTAGACAACGTATACATTTTCAGCACCCAGACGCAAGGCCGTTCTGGCCGCATCCATGGCTACGTTCCCTCCACCAATTACAGCAACATTCTTTCGCATTGCAATTGGCGTTGCATATTGTGGATTGTAGGCCTTCATCAGGTTGACCCTGGTGAGGTATTCATTGGCTGAATATACCCCGTTCAGGTTTTCCCCTGGAATTCCCATAAACAGGGGTAGTCCTGCGCCGGTACCAACAAAAACAGCATCGAAGCCGTTCTGCAATAATTCGTCGACCGTCTGTGCTTTTCCAATAACGGCATTAAGCTCTATTTTAACTCCTAATTTTCGGAGATACTCAACCTCTGATTCCACAATGGTCTTGGGCAGCCTGAATTCCGGAATTCCGTAAACCAATACGCCGCCAGCCTTATGCAGTGCCTCAAATATCGTTACATCGTGTCCCATCTTGATTAACTCACCCGCACAGGCAAGCCCTGCTGGTCCGGCACCCACAATTGCCACCTTATAACCAGTCTTTTCCGATATTGCAGGTATTTCCACTGCACCATGGTTTCGTTCATAGTCAGCAACAAAACGTTCCAGGTTTCCAATCGCCACAGGTTTAAATTTTTTACCTACGATACAGACCTTCTCGCACTGGTCTTCCTGTGGGCACACTCGTCCGCAAACGGCTGGCAGGGCATTCGTTTCCTTTATCTTGCGTGCCGCCGCAAGGAAATCACCCTCTGCAATCAATTTGATAAACCCAGGGATATCAATGCTAACGGGACATCCCTCACAGCAGAGAGGCTTCTTACACTGCAAGCATCGCAATGCCTCCTGACGGGCTATTTCCGGTGTATATCCATACGGTACCTCGTCAAAATTTTTTATCCTGTTTTTGGGATCTTGTTCCGGCATCTTTTGTCGTGGAATGGCGCCCATTTTCTTTGCACCGGGCTTTCCTGCGCCTGCTTCTACACCCGAAAGTCCCTCGGCCAATTGATCAATGACGGCATGACCTTCAGCGTCATGCATGGAGACACCAGGTTTATGTGCCGTAACGGTACGGTCTTCTGTCGGTTTCCAGCAAGAACTCTCTTTGCTTACACTTGGTATTCGCGGTTCTCTACTATTATATGTTTTCAAACGCTGCATTAAGTTTTCGTAATCTACCAGGTGACCATCGAACTCGGGTCCATCCACACAAACAAACTTTGGCTTGTTATCTATCGAAACCCTGCAACCGCCGCACATGCCTGTTCCATCTACCATGATTGGATTGAGGCTTACGATCGTTTTGATATTATAGGGTTTGGTAAGTTTGCTGACGGCGGCCATCAGCGGTACCGGGCCCACTGCAAACACGATGTCTATTTTCTTTCCCTTATTAATTAATTCCTGAAGTATCTGGGTGGGAAATCCTTTTGTGCCTTTTGAGCCATCGTCGGTTGCAATCATGAACTCGTTACTGCATGCTTGCATCTCTTTTTCGCAAATCAACAGGTCCTTATTCCTTGCACTAATGATCGATATTACATTGTTGCCGGCTGAATGAAGTGCCTGAGCAATCGGCATTACCAGTGCAATGCCCAATCCACCCCCAATACAAACGGCCGTCCCGTAATTTTCAATGTGGGTAGGATGTCCCAGTGGTCCTACAACGTCTAAAATATAATCACCAACATTTAAACCGGATAACTGTCGTGTTGTATCTCCTACGACCTGGAATATAATGGTAATCGTTCCACGTACCGAGTCAGAGCCTGCGATGGTTAAGGGTATTCTTTCACCGGGTTCGTCGATACGAAGCATAATGAACTGGCCGGGTTTCCTTTTGCTGGCAATCCTGGGAGCGTCTATCTTCATTAAAAAAGTAGATTCTGCAATCTTTGTCTTTTCAATAATCTTAAACATATCCCCCACCTGTTATAAATGTAAATTTGGAATCTTTATACTGAGAATTAAGGAAAAATATATTAAAATTTCATGCTAACGTATCTATAGATAAAATGCAAGGGAAAAGAAGGTTTGACAAATATAGTCGTTCTGCATATAATTCTTCCCTTCTTAATTAGTGCCTGTATGCGATGAACATATCGATTGCAGATTATATTACGCAAAAAAATTGGTAGAGTAGAAAACAAGAGACCTAAATAGAAAAAGCCCTCCATTTATGGTAAAAGTAGTTTTGGTAAAAAAACC
>JBKBTA010000200.1:0-5064 GCA_046291035.1 Candidatus Brocadia sp. | reverse complement strand
AAGAGAAACAGGGTATTTATCAAAACAAGAAATTATATTGACTATAATGAAATAAAACAGGCAACGTATGTAGATTGTAGGTTTATGGGATTTTTTCAATGGAATAAAGACCTCAATAAATTACAAGATTTGGAGGGTATGATCCATGTCTGCTTGGAAAGAAAAACTTGCCAAAATAGCAAAGGAGAAATTTGGAATGACCATTGATCAACGACAGGATTCCACTGAAGCTGACCGTTCCCATGAAGTGCAATTAAATCATATAAAACATATTTCTCCCGGAAGACAGGCAAATGCGCCGTACAACTTTATCCCTTTAAACAAAACCATCATTCAGTCTGAGCAAAGACCAGACTTTGATGTCTATCATTGCAAAGAAGACAATATGCGGAATACAGGCTGTATCAGTCTGGAAATTGAAACAAGAACGCCTTTATATATACGAGATACATTGACGGAAGGGGAGATGCAGGAGGAGAAAGTTATCGAGAAAGAGAATAGAGAGAAAGGTACGAAGAAGAAATATATCAACCCCGATTTCTTTTCCCCAGGCGACAAGATACGTATCCCCGGAAGCTCCCTCCGCGGTATGGCCAAGACAATGGTGGAAATTGTGAGCTGGTCAAAGATACAATTTGTGAACAACAACAGATTCTTTTATCGGGCACTTGCCGACAGAGATTTAGATTTGAGAAAAGAATATCAGGGGAAAATGGCAAGTGCATTTCCAAATGTGATACCAAAAGCCAAAGCCGGGTATATCATCAAAGTTCCAGGAGAGATGGCCTGCAAAATTAAGCCTGCTAAACCCCTCAAGAACTTTGGAAATGCAACTTATTTTCGTATAGACCAAAATATAGTCAGTAAGACATTCAGTGATGTAGTATCAATGCAAGATAACAATTATAAAATGAAGAGAGTCGAGGTCTTTTTTAAGCCTACAAATCCTGATTCAATTCCTAAATATCATGATGATCATCATGGGGATCTCAAAATGTGGTATGGCAAGATTTCACATGAACTAAAAAGCGTAGATAATCCTCCACCAGATACCGAAGATGGATGGGAAATGGGCTGGTTAATTTGCTCCGGTGGTATGCATAACAAGAAGATGCACTATATCATAACTGAAGCGGACGATGTAAGAGACGATCAATTAATTCCCATAAATCAGGAATTAATTGCCGCTTATAAAGACACTTTATCAAAGGCAATAAAAGAGAATAACATGAATGTACTCCCCGAAAAGGATAATGGCAATAATGGTAAGCCTGTGCCATGTTTTTATATCGAGGAAAATGGTCAGGTAATTGCCTTTGGACATACCCCTTTTTTTAGATTTCCTTATGACAGCAAAGTAAGTGGCATGATAAGGCAAAATACCTTGAATAAAGCCAAATTCGACATTGCAGAAACAATTTTTGGAAATGAGCGTGATTTTGCGAGCAGGGTATTCTTTGAAGATGCCGATGTTTGTTTTAAAGAAGGACAGACAAAGCAAAATATCTTTCTGGAAAAGAGACCACCAAAAATACTATCTACCCCAAAGCCTACAACATATAACCATTATCTCGTACAGGATAATGAAGGAGAGCCGGTATTTAAAAAAATCTATCGGAATGATTTTGAAAGGATAATAAAGCGTTTTAATGATACCGATTCAGATTGGCTGGAAAAATTCGTAAGCGGCTATAAAGGAATCAAACAGTGGGATAGCGATAATACGGCTATTCGTGGACACAAACTATATTGGCATCGTTCCGGAAAAGACTGGATTGATGACAAGGTACAGGACTATAGTGAATGTGATGAACAGCATACCATAATAAGACCAATTAAAAATGGAGTTACCTTTAAGGGACGCATCCGCTTTGAAAACCTCTCTGACGTTGAACTTGGGGCGCTCCTGTTTGCCTTGGATTTACCACCAGGTTGCTGCCACAAGCTGGGCATGGGGAAACCCCTCGGTCTGGGTTCCGTACAAATTATACCCAAACTCTTTTTATCTGACCGAAAGGCCCGCTACAAAGAGCTGTTTGCAGAGTGGGGAGTAAATGAAACCTCAGCAGGTAAAGATATTCCACATTTTAAGAAAACATTTGCAGAGTATATCCTCAAAGAAATCGGTAAAAATGCGGGGGCCGACCCGATAAATACGTTATGGGAAGTGGACAGGATGAAGGAATTAAAGGCCATGCTTGATTTTGACAAAAAACCCGCTGATGAAAAAACCCGATACATGGAACTTGGCGATTTTAAAGAAAGAAAGGTCTTGCCAGTGCCTACAGATGTTGTTCAATAGGATACAATTACCGAAGGTGGATTCGGCGTAAAAGACGATGCCTTAATCCACCCTACACGACCTAAGGAAGAAGAAATGGGAAGTAATCCTGTACAAAAAAGGTTTATCATCGAAGGACTCAAGGGTGTTGTTGAATCCATGCTGGGCAGCAAGGCATTTTCCTGGCGGCTGTTTCTCTATGCCATCGGGATACTGCTTGCAACATCGTGGCTGCCCGATGGAACTACAGCATTTATCAAACTACTCTGGAAATTGATTTTCGTGCCCTGCGGTGTGGAAAGCGGGACTTTCTGTGGCGCTGTGAATACTATGTGGTCAGAACAAAAGACAGACCTCCTGAAGTTCCTTGTATCTACAGCATTTTTGCTCTGGGTGTTTGTTACTATCAGGAGGAGGATTGCCCGCCAGAATATCGAAGTTGTAAGACGGCCACCTGAACAGGTAGAAAACCTTGTCGTTTTTTTAAGCGATATGCCAAAGAATGACATCGCAGAGGTTATCGAGTCGCCTGAACAGATAAAGGTAGGCAGGAAGAATTGGGAGATGCCCTATCTTGCGATAGAATACCATCAAAAACTGAGGAGCCTTTTTGTAATTACTTCTTCAGATTTAAAAAAGGGAACAGAAACTATACAGGGAACAACACATTTGTTTCCCGATTTTAAGAAATTTGTAAAAAGGGCATTTCCTGGCAGAGAAATTGACGTCGTAGAGTTATATCCGGGTGGAATTGATTTTGAAGATGTTAAAGAAGTATTTAACGTCATTGAGGATTTTTATAAGAAGCCAGAGATAAAACCAAAGGAGGTTCTCGTAGACATTACCGGGGGCAAAAAGACGAATAGTATTGCAGGCGGGATTGCCACGCTTGCTATGGGAAGGAGATTCCAGTATATAGGCACAAACGACAAGCAGGTAAATGCCTACGATGTCGGATATTTTCCCGGTGAACATGCGCAATGACGTTTTGCTGGTAAAGGAAAAGTTTTCATTTTATTTATGCGGGTTTTAGGGTGGCATGGACAAACTTGTTTGTCCGTGCGTAACTTTGCTGTTAAGGAATTTCAAAGTTGCGGTTGTAGCGCGAACTTTAGTTCGCATGGGATATAAGCAAACTGAAGTTCGCACGACATTGAAAAAGCTGCCGAATGCCTCATTTAATGAAGATTCAATATGCCAGAACATATTATTGATATTTCACAATTTTTTTCTGAACGGGCAAGGCTCGCCGAGCTTGACGTTTACATTCAAAAGGCAAAGGAACTCGCGGGCGAGGGGAATGATGTGATTCTCACTGGCGCAGGCCCTGTGTGGCTCTACCTCAAGATAGCCCATGGACTGCACGGTAAGGCAAAGAGTCTCAGGTATCGTTCACCGGTAACGGGCGACGTCCTGATATTTGACCATAGTCCTTAGTCTCTTCACACGAGAAGAATCTTAGCGCAGTACCGTAGCAGCCAATTAACCACCCCTCTGTCCCCTCCTTCGCAAGGAGGGGATAAGGGGAGGTGGAAAATTACTGAAAAAGAAGTTTCTGGAAGGCAATACTTATGAAAGGGGTATCTGATTATGCCGTGGTGTATGACATCAGCTCTGATGCAGAACGGGAAAGGGTTGACAGGGTGTTGAAGGGGTTTGGGTTCCGTATTCAGAAGAGCGTCTTTGAATGCAGGCTGAATAAGAGGGGGAGGGACGAATTGATCGAAAAGTTGGAAAGGCTGCAAATAAAGACTGGATTTATCAAGGTCTACCGGTTAGAATATTCATCAAAGGATACTGTAATCGGTCAGACAAAAAAGGCGGATATTGATGACGGCCATGCATTTATTATATAAACAAAAATTTTCCATCGGTACTTACCCTCAAATAACACCAATGGGCCCTCTCACAGAAATAAATCCATTACATCCATTGAGAACCTCCCTGAAAAATGACCCATTGACACCACTTTGCGGCGAGGTTCTAAATTTTGCCGATGTAAGATATCGGCAAATAATAGCTTGCGAAGTGAAGGGTCTGATAAGACATTCCTACTGGTAGGAACTGAAACCGTAGGGACACGGAGCCACGTGTCTCTACGGTCTGAATAGACATTCCTTTGCGAATGAATTCAATACACACCCCTGTATCCCCTCTTTTTAGAGGGGAACACACCGCATCTCACATCTATCAAGAGTGGCCTAAGGGTGTTGATAATAAGCAGTTTGCTTTGCCTTGCCCGCAAAGACAATTGCAGACTCTTTATACAAAGTGGGTGCTGGAGATTTGTTTACTTGTGCAGCGCCATGTATTATAATGTCGCGTCATATGAGTTCAGTGATCGGTTATAGTATTACCGTGTAAAAACTTCTTTTTTGTGTAAGTTTTTACCTCCCCTTCATCCCCTCATTGCGAAGGAGGGGAAAGAGGGGTGGTCAATTTGTTTGCGGCTATGCGGCGTTAGGAATTATTGCAGGTACGTAAGCGAATCCATCTGTTCCCCTGTCACGGCGGACATAAAGATACCCATGAATTTAGAATATCCACATCCCTTTTCAGACCTGCGCTGGCATCGCCTGTCAGTGACGCTATTAAACGTCCGCTCATTGCCCGCGATGTACGCCCACCCTTTTTCCGTGTTTCAGGCGATTATAAAAGGGGTCTCTCTGCTCCTTTCATCGTGCCCCTCTGAAACAAAACGAAGTGAAATTACGGGTGAGACATCACAGGACATACACCTGACAGAGGGAAAGGCTCACGAACCGCTGATAATTTTCCATGCC
>JBKBTA010000199.1:0-5127 GCA_046291035.1 Candidatus Brocadia sp. | reverse complement strand
GGGAAGGTGCTTCGTGCATAATGATCATCGCCTCCGGAAAATGGTTTTCCGTCTCTGAACATTAACACGTCGTTTGGTTCGATAAAGATCTTCATTGATTTTCTCTCCTTGCAAGGAATGCGGAAATGTTAAGCAAGCTGCTTATTTCATCCAGTGATATTCCATTTTTCTTAAGTCTCAACAAATCACTTGAAATCCCTTCGACTTTCTTTTCTGGAAAATCTCTATTTTTATGACGCATTGCCAATCGTCTTATCTCGCAGGATATTGCCTCATCAACTGGAAGCGCCTGAAGCCCAAAGAGTTCTGTGTTAAAATCGTAGGCGAATTTAGGAGATATGCCTTTATCATCAGCGAAGACTCCAATCAATGCTTCTAAGATCGGAAGAACTTCAAAGTACCCATCATTTTCATAGTACCACTTCGAGCCAAAGGTTTCCGCTCCACCCGATCTTTTGTTAAGAGATATGCAAAAGGCATTTTTACCAAACTCGTTTTTTGCCTTTTTCTCTGCATCCCTTGTCTCCTGAAGCGCCTTAGACAGGTCGTAGGAGTGATGGACAATGGAAACACCCATGCTTGCAGTGGCGCTTGTGCCCATGGAATATAAAAACCCGCTGGGGTTTTTGTTTGTCTTTAAACTCAGCGGAAGCCCTTTTTCATCAACCGGCACAAAACCGCTTCCGTTCTGAAAATCTATCTTTACGCCGCCGGCTTCATCATAGACAAGGCTGCCAGAGAAATACGCCCTTAAACACCTCATAACGGCAGTCAGGTCTTTCAACGAAACAAAGGCAAGTACGTCATCTCCCCCTGCATAAATAAGCTTGCCGAGATGATCTCTTTCAACAATTTCCCTTACGATCTTTAAAGAAAAATCCCTCAAGGCCTTACTTGTTGCGATGTGCAAGGAAGGGTTAAGGGGGCGTTTTTGATTCAACAATTCTCTCCAATTTGCATCATCCTTTAACTGCGTCCGCATTGCCGGATGAAGAATCTTTTCTATTTCCGGTGCGTTATCACCCGAAACCCATTTTCCCATATTATCGCCATCCATCTGGATAATGGCGTAGTATTTAGATGGCGAACCGAAGTTCACCTTTAATTCTCTCTCCTTTTCTTTCAATACTTCCTTGAATTCGCGAAAGGCGTATTCTACCTCTTCAAAGATTCGTTTAAATTCTTCTTTACTCTTACCCTCACTGTATTCTTTATACAGCGCTTCTTCATCCAGGCTTTCCTCGTATAACCAATCTCCCTCTAGTTTTGCAAATTCTTCACACAATTTATTGCCCCTGCATGCACCCCAAAGCATTGGAAGCGACGCGCCCTGCGCCGTATCGCCAACAAGGGCATTTATTCTTTGCGTGTAACAGTGGGCTTTTACAAGTAAGTCATTCAAGTCACTTTTCTCAATAATCCTTAATTTAAAAGCCGCCGTCGCCACAGTACTGGTTGAAGGATATGAAGCGCTGAGATCAAAGCCCTTTTTCTTATTAAAATAATGCCTGCCTGCAAATCTCTTGGTTGCGCACACGGCGCATAATCTTTCTGAAGGCTTTATATCCTGGAATTTGCACCTAATCCTTTCCTTCCAAAACCCAACAAGCGCCCCATACTCTTTACAATCCTGGTTATTATACCGCTCAGGATGTACAGGTTCTCTTATCCCGCATATAGTGCATTTGTAATGCGGCTCTGATTGTTGCGAAAAGTCCCTGATAGTCTTTCTGCTCCCGTGCGCCTTTTCAAGAAATCGGTACAACTGCCCATACACCGTACCAATGTTAGGATCGAAACCTTTTGTCACATATTCATTTAAAAGTTTTTCAAACTCTTTAAAAAGATCGTCTCCCAAAAATGTTTTATACGTATCAATAAAATCCTTATATTCACTTTTTTTGCCTATAGGCAGTATTGACCAGTAAACCTGTAAAAAGTCACTGGTTTGCCTGTTCCAGACTTCTTCCCAAACGGTATCGCCTTTTAATTTTAATTCGTTCAGGGAGTTTTCAATTTCTTCTTTTACGGCAAAACATATTTCAATAAAAACACGTTTTACAGTGTCTTCAGCTCTTCTGGCAATGTGTTCGGCATTATCTTTCGGAAGAATGGCAAGCACACGGTTAGGTAAAGTTGGGGAAGACAGGTCTTCCCCGCCAGGCTTTCCAATAAATTTCAACCCTCTTTCTCTCAGCCAGAGGTTGCAAAAGGGCTGGTCCATCAAGTCGGGAAAGATAATAGAATCCGGTCCCATTTCCTCTGAAATAGCCTTCATTGCCGTCCACGATATATACGAAAGCATATAGCTCCCTGCCCACAAATCCTGGGTTTTTCGGGCCGTTGCAATAAAGTCCTGTACCGGCCCGATGGAGAATAACAAGAGAGATGGTTCCGGCAAAGCGCCTGAAATGGCGGAGGTAACCCTTCTATGCTCCCAGATGGAGTGGTCGGGGATGCGCGTATCTGCCGGTAAAAGCTCCCATAATTGTCCAAGTACCGATTTCCCGGCACCTTCTTCTTTTTTAATAATTTCATACAACTCAGTCCACAGGGAGAGGTATCTTGATTCTAAATCAGGATATTCTAAGGCAATCTTTTTTACGGCTTCCTCAACATTATCCATTACCTGTTTGTAATCAATGCCTGTAATAGCAGACGTTGCAGATGGTGGAATCTTAAATTCTTTTCCGGACAAGGGATGGACAATAACAGGTTCTTTTGAGAAATCGGCCTTTGCTTCAATATCCTTAGGGAAATTTATCCTGTCGGATGCAGCGGCAATATGGTCGGCATCTTTTGTCTCATTAGTTATCGAAGCGCTTCCTTCAATAATCTTCATTAGATTCGAAGCCCTCTCTTCGTGACCCACCTTACCAAGGATTAGGGCCTTTTCTGGCGGGTCATGGAGAAGCGCCTGGATTTTTTTGATAATTAGATTTCTTTCCATTAAGACCTCCGTTATCTCTTTTTATAAGATTTTTTCCATTTTGCTGGCAAGATACTTATTAAATTCATCACAAACATTGTTAAAATCATTGTCAACTTTAGAGTGATTTATCTTTTTTTTATTTCTGTCTAACTCTAATCCGTCACAATATCGTGAAGGAAGATATAGAATGTATGCCCTATATTGATCACCTTCTTTGGCAATCTTTATGAAATATGGCTTTGCGTGTCGTTCAAGAAAGGACTTTGTATCTCCATCAACTATAATGGGAGAGGCTATATATTGACGTTTATCGTATTTGAAATGTTTTTCAAAAGCCTTCTGCTTCATGTTAGTGTCTGTGATTTTAATATCACCGCTTCTGATTCCTCTATAAACTTTTCCAACTTCTCCTAATGCCTTATCCCATGTGTTATACGATTCTTTTGCTTTAAATATCTTTGTCCCTCTTGCAAATGAAGTATATGATTTGCCATCGGTTTGTTTAACTAAATTCTGTAAATTTTGTTTTGTGTATGGATTTTTTACTGAACAAATGCCATGTATCGGAGCAAAGCATTTTTCTTTGTTTTGAATAAAAAAGCTACCAAACCCATTCCTGCTCTTTGAACCAAGTCCTCCAAACAATTCAAAAACATACATTGCCTGCAATATCTCACTTATACAATCTTCTTTGAAAAAATTAATATGAATGGTAAATTTCATGCCATGCTGTATATACTCTCGGACGATTACATTTCTTCTTTTTGCCCTATCATAGGTACAGGGTCCATAAGCCAAATATTCGAGAATATTTACAAGAAAAGACCGCCCTCTGCTTTTGCTTGTTACTGTAATATTGTGTTTAGGTAAATCGTCAGTTGATCTTTTCAGTTCATTGTTGTAAGCAACTCGTATTGAAAAGCTACTCCCACCAATGCCATCCTCACTGCTTCCAAATATCATTGCCTCTTTTTTTCGCAATTTAACTAAGTCCGGCTCGGATTGCAAAGCCCTCCACCAATAACGCAGAAGTCCTTTTAAAGAAGCTGGCCGTAACTCTGCTGTTTTTCCATCGGCTCCTGCAAGAAACATTGGGGTTACAGTCTCTATTTCAAAACAGATTTTTTCTATTTTTGCCATTTCCAACCTCTCCTTGCAATAATATGCAACAGTCCAGCAAGCGCCACCGTCTGGTATTCCCCCTTCTCCTTTTTGTTCATTTTTTTTCTTCCTCCGGTACTATATGTTTTTATTGCAGTGTGTTATATCAACAAGGTATGTGTTTAATTCCATAACCAAAATGAATAGGAAAAGCCGTAGTGGCTAGGCGCGCCTTGCCACTACAAAAATATTTTTTTGCTGAGAATGTTTTTTATCCGCAGATTGCACAGATAAAAAAGCTTTTTTATTTTTCTTCAATCTGTGGGAATATGCGTCATCTGCGAATTATTTTTGCCTCCCCTTGTGACTGTCAGGTCGATGGATATTTCATAAAAATATCTCTACACCCTCAGGAATCCTGTCTCCCTGACCAAGCGCCACAAATTTAATATGAGCTGGTAGTGGGTAAATCCGTATATCATCTTCGTTACCGTCAATTATTTCATTAAGCCTTTTCTTCAATTCCGTTAATTCTTGCCAGGTAAGTTTGCAAAAAAACACCGAATACTGGACATGCGTCCCGATCCCCGTAAGTGTTTTAAAGACCTTCCTTAGTCTTTTTTCATCCGTAACATCGTAGCAGACGATATAATTGCTCTTCATAAATTATTGTTGGAAATCATTGAATCTTCGTGACGATGCACGAATCATGGGTCGATTCATTTTTTAAATTAGGCATGGGCAAACAAGTTTGTCCGCGCCACCCTTTGGTATTGAGATTCCTTAACGTTTAAATTATAGATAATCTCTGAATTCACCACTAAACCTCAGTTCCCTGATGAGCTCAAACATACCATCAATAATATGCTCTGTCATGGATACTAAGGTATCTTTCCTGTTTTCAAAGCGTGCTGCTATTGCCTTCATATCGTCAGATAATATCTCTTTGTTTTTACGATGGTCCATGTCCCTTTTCCCACATAAGAATTGAACGGATTGGATATCGATCTCGGGACCTAGTATAAAGCAGATATCCAGGGCTAGGCCGAAATCGCGTCTCCTGTGCATCACTCCCATATGGGGGTCGAGGTCTG
>JBKBTA010000198.1:0-5238 GCA_046291035.1 Candidatus Brocadia sp. | reverse complement strand
GTTTTTTTACCAAAACTACTTTTACCATAAATGGAGGGCTTTTTCTATTTAGGTCTCTTGTTTTCTACTCTACCAATGATTTACCATGGAGACACAAACACCACAGAAAATATATATTGAGAGTTGAAAGTTATCAGTTTAAAAAAATTTTCAAAAAACTAAATTGTTACAACATTTCTCTTGCTATTCTCAATTCAGTGGGATTCAGCGTGTATCCGTGGTGAATTATTATGATAAATGAACCCCTGGAGGCAATATGTTTAAAGATGTAGATGAACAATTAGAGATCATACTGCGTGGGACGGTAGATATTGTTACAAAAGAAGAGTTGGAAAAAAAACTAAGAAGATCATACAAAGAGAATAAACCACTCCGTGTAAAATTAGGGCTTGATCCAACTGCCCCTGACATCCATATCGGGAATGCCATACCCATCCACAAATTGCGCACATTCCAGTCGCTTGGACATACTGCCATCCTCATCATTGGAGATTATACTGCTACAGTGGGAGATCCTTCAGGAGTCAACAAAACACGTCCCATGATTACTTACGAAAAGGTATTGGAAAATGCCAAGACCTATCTTTCACAGGCAGGAAAGATTCTCGACTTAAAGAAGACGGAGGTAGTATACAATAGCGAGTGGTTTAAAAAAATGACCTTTCACGAGGTCATCCAACTCGCTGCCAAAATGACCGTGGCCAGAATGATGGAACGTGACGATTTTACCAAGCGCTATAGTGCCGGTATTCCCATTAGTGTCCATGAATTCATCTATCCCCTCATGCAGGGCTACGATTCCATTATGGTAAAAAGTGACGTTGAGCTGGGCGGCACGGATCAATTATTCAGCCTGCTTGTTGGAAGGGACCTGCAAAGGGATGCGGGTATGGAACCGCAAGTTGCTTTAACTACGCCCCTCCTCGAAGGAATCGATGGAAATAAAAAGATGAGCAAGAGTCTGGGAAATTATATTGGTATAACCGAATCCCCAAGAGAAATGTTTGGCAAGGCGATGTCTATCCCGGACAACCTTATGCGCAAGTATTTCGAACTCGCAACAGACCTCAGTATCGATGAGATCAACAAACTCCTCGATATCCATACCCATCCACGCGCGGCAAAGGTGGCTATGGCCAAGGCAATTGTTCAACGTTATTATGATAGTAAAGCTGCAGAGGCAGCCGCTGCGGAATTTGATCGTGTCTTTAAAGAACGTGAACTCCCGGATAAAATCCCTGAAGTCGAAATAGCAGGGAGCGAACTAACCGACGGCAAGATATGGATTGCCCGACTCGTCGTTTTGTGCGGTTTTGCCGCAACCAGCAGTGAGGCACGCCGATTGGTTCAACAAGGTGGTGTAAGCGTAAATGGCGAAATCATTGATTGCCCCACCTTAAACATTGAGATAAAGCCCGACATGGTACTCAAGGTGGGCAAACGCCGGTTTGCGCGAATAGTATTAAAAAATAAGTAACTATTCACCGCAGGGGGCGCAGAAGACGCGGAAATGTATAAAGAGGAAAAACTTAATAAGATACTATTAAAAAACGGTATTCAGAGGTTGTCAATAATTTTGCTGATTCGTAACAGTTCATCCCCTCCCACCAGGGGTGGGGAATGCTTATTGTCTACTAGTTATCTCCCGCATCGAGGGGGAGGTAAGGTGGGGGTAAACTGTTTTCCCTAATTCTCTGGGTGCTCAGCGATCTCAGCAGTGAAAATGGATAATGCCTTGATCGTCTTCCTAAAATACCCTGAACCTGGGAAAGTAAAAACCCGTCTTGCAAAGGATATTGGGAATGAAAAGGCATACCGAATTTACAAATCATTGGCAGAAAATGTTATCAAGAATATCTTCCCGAAAAATCAAAGGAGATATGATGTTCATATCTTTTTTACCCCGGCTGATAAAAAGAATGAAATCATAGCATGGATAAAGCTGCTTATCGGCAACGACCTGGAAACTGGCACACATTATATACCTCAAGAAGGCACGAACCTGGGTGAAAGAATGTCTAATGCCTTCAAACAAACATTACAAGGAAGACGTTATAAAAGAACCCTAACGCAGAATCACCATAATCAAATTACCCCCCCTAGCGAAGGCATGGATAAAGGGAGGGTAGAAAAACTTGCAAAAACTTGCCCTCATATTAATGAAGAAAATAATATTTCATCATGCAATACGATAATCATAGGAACAGACTGTCCAGAAATAGATGCCCCATTGATTGAAGATGCATTTGAATTATTAAAGGAAAAAGACGTCGTTATTGGACCTTGTAATGACGGTGGTTATTACCTGTTAGGTATGTCAAGATTCGTACATGATTTGTTTGCAGATATACCTTGGAGCACAGACCGTGTGTTTGACCGGACGATGGAAAAGATACAGAAAAATAATTTATCCTGCAGTATTTTAAAGACCTTAGCAGATATTGACACACAAGAAGATTTGTATCGGTATGCACCTAATATTTTTACATTTATAGATTAAAGGCCCGTTCTCTGGTTCTCTCAGAACCTACAAGGTAAAAGCCCCACCAGGCAGGTTCTGGAATAGAAAATGAGCGAATATAAAAAAATTAAAAATACTACCACGTTCATAAAAGATACGAGTTTTGATTTTAAAAAGATAGACGATCCTTATATCATCGAGGCATATATCCCCGAAGAGTACAACTTGAAGATTTCCGGAGAAGGCCTGCAATTGTCAAACAGAAACGAGTTAAGACATCCCGTTGGGGTTGTCGCTGCCAGGTCTTTGCGGTATTTCAGTACAAATGGCGAAGGTTTTAATGTTTTTCGTATACGAGATATGGTCGTCTGGAGGCTCAGGCATATTTATAACAGTTTCAACTGGTGGAATGCCTATGTGGTAAATGCAGAGGGTGAACGAAAATATATGCCCATGTTATATATAGGAGAAAAATTCGGTACCGTAACAGGCAGTGCAGGCGAAGCAGATATTGTGCCGAGCGCATTTGAAAACGACCGGTGTATCGTCAATCAGGAAAGCACGGGAGGGGCAATCTTTGCCGTTGGGTACAGTGAGAGAGGAGGATTGTTTAATTCTCCCGATATGTACGGGATTAAGACGATTGTTGGAAATAAGTATAAAGGAGCCGGTGTTAACGTGATCCATGGTATCACAAAGAATCTAAGGTTTATGGCAGAGCATACGCTAAAAGCCGAAGGTAAGGAAATTTCTCCACAAAGTATTCAGGATGAAATCAAGGAGATGAAAATTGTCATCCTGGACAGACCCAGACATGAGAAACTCATTAAAACTGCCAAAGAGCTTGGAGCTCAATTAACTCTTGTTAAGGATGACGATCTTACGCCTACCCTTGCAGTCACGAGAAACGACGTTGATCTGATCACCGGTGTAGGCGGGATACCCGAAGCAATATTAAGCGCAATTATTGTCGAAAAATTAGGCGGTGAAATGAGCCTGAGAATCTTACCTGCTGATGTAGCACAGGATGAAAAGTTATTGGCGAAGTTAAATAATTGGAATCTCTTCAGGAAAGACGAAATAGATATTTTAAGAAATTTTAAGATTGTAAGACCCGGCACTGAGAAAGAAGGCGAAGAGCCATGGGATAGAGTCTGGACTTCAAATGATTTGGCCAAGGGTATGGATATGGTTTTTACGGCCAGTGTCATTAAGAAAACTCCGTGGATAAGATTTCCGGATGGGAAAGAAGTACCCGGAGTGGTATTAGAACCTGAAACGGGAGAAGTAACAGTAAACGTAGTTCGTGTTGCCGGTAGTAACGTTGAAATAGTTCCTGTCATATATACGACAGCGATTAGTGAGTGCATAAAACGGTATAAAGAGCAGTCAGAAACTCATGCAATGGTGAATGAAGATTTTCTTATCGAATGGGGAAAGGCCTATGCAGAATTCGGTATGTTCCGGGAGGCCAAAAAATGTATACGAAAAGTAAAGATGTTCGAAAACTCCAATGAGGATTTCCTGCAGAAGTGCGATGCTCTGTACGAATATATTGAGGGATTGGATGCCCTTGTCAACAAGCGTGTCCAAACACCTGAAACTTTGCTAGAACATTTCAAAAAGGTATGTCATTTAGGTCGGAAAGACGATATATGGCTGAAATCCAAGCTAATGATTAAAAGATTTTTTGAGTACCTCGGCGACAAGCATTATCATAATCGGCACTATGATGCTGCTCTTGCCTGTTATAAAGAGGCATTACAATACAGCCCACAATTGAGTCTCTACCGTAAGATGAATTCTATTCAGATGAGAGATATCTTGAAAGAGTATTTTGATTTGATTGACAAAATATATAAAGAACTCAATTACACGGAATCAGGAAATCTGGAAAAATACAAACTTGGAATCGCATTAGAAGTTTTTTATAGTAACGAGGGGTATTTAAAATCCTCGTGCAGAGAACCATGGCTTGTTTTCTTCAGAAGGACCGTATTACATGGAAAAAGTCCTTCCTACAAACTGGCCATTCTCATCAAATTATTAAGATTATATAAGAAATTGAATACTGCAAGCAATGATGAGCTTTCTCTCTTTTTGAATAGAGAATTTGGAATAATGGGAGATGAAATAGATTGTATTCTCAATTATAAGAGGTCGCATAAGAAATTTTATTCTGTAGGTGAACTCTATCGTGTAGAGGGATTGGGCCTGGAGAGTTTATCGAAGTTACTTCTCCCACAGGTATCAGTAGAAAGCCAAAACGAACTGGAAGATGCCGATATCCCTTTGAGTATCAGCCTTGTTGAGGTAATGGAAAAAAGATATAAAAATATGCTGGAAGAACTTAAGGAAGGATACCGGAAAGAGGCGCAGGAACATTCTTATGCAATGGCAGAGGCATATCATTATGTAGGTCTGGCACTTTATGATGTCGGTGACGACGAAGGTGTAAATATCTATTACGAAAAGGCGCTCGAAAAATTCCGTGAAATCATAAAGAAGTTTGAGGGGATAATACCGGTTAATGCCCAGTATCGCATTGGCAATCTTTATGAGGAATTAGCCTTGCTTTATGAAAAAGAGCAAGAAAAATATTACAAAAAGGCAATAGATGCCTACACACGTATTATCGATGAGCAGCAATCAACAAAATTATTTGGTTATATCCGCGGGTTGGTTCCGATCAGAATAGAACAGGCTAAAGAGAGGGTGGAATGTTTAAAAAGAGAATTATTACAGTAACGCTCAGCCTTTAACCTTTTAACCATTTT
>JBKBTA010000001.1:0-46844 GCA_046291035.1 Candidatus Brocadia sp. | reverse complement strand
GAACCATCGAGGTCGCTCCACCTATCAGCCCAATTACCACCATTTGCACTGCATCGACAAACTGATACCTTGCGTTTGCCCCTCGCTCCTTACGTACTGCTTCTTGTATTCTCTGCCTGAATGACAACTTCCCCATGAAAGTAAGTACTGGTAACAATCCTGCATGTACCGTTAATCCCTTCCCGTTCATCTCTGTCTTGATTTTCGGTTGCCTTCTTTCCTCGTTTTGTGCTATATTCTTCATTGAAAAGGTGAACCTCCTTTTAGGTGTTTATTCTCAAAATACCTTGAATCCCTTGGAGATTCTACCATTTCTGGCCTAATCCTGCAACAAGGCTTCGCCTTGTTTGCAGGATTTAGGTGATAAAGTAAATTGAGGAAGAAAAAATAAACTTAAATTGACTTATAAAAAATGATCGGCGGTGGCAACGATGAGATGGAAGGATAATAGGAAAAATCTCTTCCACCGGTTGCCCTTGTTATCGCGGATGACAAGACAGGTGCCGCCGATGGACATGGCGAGGATAATCAACTCAATCTTGTTGAAATCAGGTTAAATTTTTGACCGAAAAGGCCGGCAATAAGAATACAGATGGGTGACACAAAGAAGGTAATCTGCGTGGTGCTTTCTGCAACAAGGTTCGTGTTTTTTTGATGTCGTTTTGTCTTCTTTTATCAATTTGCTTAAAGGTAGGAGACAACTCCTGTTGGCGGCTTGTGACGATTGCAAGCCGTTGTGAATTGCCAATCGCCGTCAGGAGACGGTTTATACCTTTGCACAGGAAAAGTTGCTAAGACCTGGTTCAATGGTGTGGGCTGGACCGGCTTTTATAGAGTTCCGCCTCACGGTCTGCCTCACCATACATCCCTTTCGAACGATATAATTCTTCGAGCACCTTGTGCACCTCTGTCAAGTTGGGGTTAACCTCAAGCGTCTTTTTAAGAGACGCCTCCGCATTACTAAAATCTCCCTTTTCTTTGTACACAAGCCCTATGGCATAATGAAAGTCTGCCATTTCGGGACGTATCGTCAATGCCTTTTGCCATACAGAAATAGCCTCGTCCAGCTTTCCAAGTTTCGTATAGGCTATACCTAAATTGTAATATATCTCTATTTTTTGCGGGTTAATTTCGATGGCCTTTGTCCATTCTGCGATGGCATCACTGAATTGTGCCTTTTTTGTATAAAGAATACCAAGATTGTAACGTGAATTCACAAGGCCGGGGTTCAGATCAATTGCCCTGCGAAATGACTTGATAGCATCCTCTTCCTGCTTTTTATGAACATACACAAGTCCCAATCCTTCGTATGCCTCTGCATAATGCGAGTCGATCTCCAGGGCTTTTTTGAAGAAAGAAATCGCTTCATCTGATTTCCCTTTTTTATTGAGGATATTCCCTTGCCCAACAATGGCCTCTATCATGGCAGGATTGAGTTCTGATGCCTTCTTGTAAGCAGACAGAGACTCGTCGAGCATGCCTTTCTCATCGTATAATAACCCCAGATTGTGATAAGCTACTGCATCATTTGGATTGGTTTGCAGAATCCTTTTGTTTCTTTCAATTTCTTCGTCTGCCATGGTTTTCTTATGGACGGAGGGAACATCTCCCTCAAGCTTGATGGAGGTAGCATGTTGGGTTGAGGATTGTGTGTCAGCTCCTTTTTTACCACAACCAAGGTTACAGGATAAGAGAAATGATAAGATGGAGAACAAGAAACAGGTGTATAGTCTAATGTATGTCATAAAAATTACTGCTCTTTCGCAAAAAAGTTAAAATGCAAAAAGAAAATATAAAAAATTTCAAGGCAAAATTTAAAAAAAGCCTTTCATGAATGGTATTTAGCGGGCACGGGAGTTCTATTTTTTGTGCTCAACACAAAATGCACCGCTAAAAATGTGAATGTGCCGGACACCCGAATTCCTTGCGCCCTTTCAGGGCTAACCACGATATTTTTCATTTGCAGGGGGCTTCACCCCCTGCTATACATTGCCTGCCCTTCGGGCATAAAAGGTAACATCCCGGTGTTTCGTAAGGCAAAACAGGTGTCATTTTAAAATACGAAACTGATACAAAATATTTTCAAAAAAATAAATTGTTACAAATAAATAATTTTGATTTTTCAATTGCAATTTTGCTCTTTTAAGTTTTATTTTTAACTTAGAGGTAAATACATAAAGAAATTTAATTATATAGGATAATAACCGTTCGTCAATCTGAAATTATGAATCGTCAACGAAAGCAGTCTCGTATGGAAAATCAGGGTCTAACAAGGGCTTTGGGGTTTTTTGATGTGATTTGTTTAGGGATTAACAGCGTGGTAGGTGCCGGCATTTTTTTGTTACCAGGACAACTCTATTCTCTTGCCGGAGGTGCAGCGCTCTGGGTTTTTCCTTTGTGTGGGTTACTTTGCTTTGCCATTGCCCTCTGCTTTGCAGAGATGGGAAGTATGTACAATACAACGGGTGGGGCATATCTTTACACAACGGATGCCTTTGGCCCGTTTGTGGGCTTTTTAATGGGTTGGATAATGTGGCTTTCGTCTGTTATTGGATGGGCATCGGTTGCCAGCGGTTTTGGACTGTATCTGGGTTATTTTCTCCCAACAGAAAATGCGGGGGCGAGCAAAACAATTGTTACATTTCTTGTTGCAGGATTAGGAGCCATTAATTATTTTGGGGTAAAACCAGGAGCAAAAACCATTAATTTTTTTACTATTGGAAAACTCTTATCTCTGCTTATCTTTGTTGGTGTAGGATTATTTTTTATGCACAGGACGAATCCCCCCTTCCCATCTCCAGAAAGAGGGGAATGGGGGAAGTCCCTTTTTAGTAACGGAGGCCTGAAGGAATTCACCAATGGCAATTTTAATGCTGCGGTTCTCATGGCTTTATATGCCTATACAGGATTCGAGTTTGTAGCAGTGCCTGCTGAGGAAATGCGGCATCCGCAAAGGGACATCCCGCGTGTATTGTTTTTGGTGCTGATGATAGTTACCGGTTTATATGTTATCATCCAGATTGTAGCAACAGGGACGTTTCCCGGTCTTGCCGCATCGGATAAACCTTTGGCCGACGCAGCAAGATATTTTATGGGAACTGCCGGTGGTGTAATTATTGGTACAGGTGCCTTACTCTCTATTGGAGGTGTTAATGCCGGAATTGCCCTGACCAGTCCCCGGAGTCTTTATGTACTTTCTGTTGATGGATTTCTTCCCAGAATATTTTCTAAAATACATCCTACATATCACACCCCCTACATGGCTATTATGGTCAATACGGGTTTAACGCTCTTATTAAGTCTGACAGGTAGTTTCCAATACCTGATAGCGGCAAGCGTTATGGTAAGTATCCTTCAGTATATTCCTACGTGTCTGGCCGTCATTATCCTGAGGAGGCACAGGCCAGAACGGGAGAGGGGTTACAAGATACCTGGCGGGTGCTCTATTCCCATCCTGGCATTGGCGATTTGTGGTTGGTTGATATGCCATGTAGAACCGAAGGTAATAGCAGCTACGGCAATAGCAATCGTTGTGTCGTTACCGTTTTATTTTAAGAGGAAATGAGGAAGATTAATTCACTTGAAAGACACCATAAATATTTATAAAATATTTATGCTACTATATACAATAAAATTATGGAGTAAATCTATGTCCAGAACTACCATAACATTACCAAATTCGTTGTTGGACGAATTAATGTCAGAAGTTGAGGCAAAAAGCAAAACAGAGGCCGTTATCAAAGCCATTAAAGATGAAATACGGATAAAAAAGATGGAAAAAATAAAGGCAATGGCTGGTAAAATGGAATTCACAAAATCCGCAGACAAACTCAGGCACGAAGATGAAAGACTCGGATAAGGTCCTGGTCGATACATCGGCATGGATTGAGTTCTTTAGAAAAAAAGACCCCTATTATAGGGTGGTTCTGGAGTTAATAGATAATGCCAGGATTTGTTGTGTGGGGATTGTGTTTGCCGAGTTGTTACAGGGAGCAAAGTCCCAAAAGGAGTTTAACGTCTTAAAGGAATTTTTGTACGTGTTTGATTTTCTTCCAGAAACTACGGAAATGTGGAGAAAAGCCGGCGAGTTGTCCTATTTACTCCGTCAGAAAGGGAAGACGGTTGGACTTTCAGACTGTTACATTTCTGTAATTGCAAGTTCAAATAATGTAAAACTGTTAACTCTGGATAGGCATTTTGCGGTTATAGGAAAAGAAAACGGATTGAATTTATATAAGTATTAAGCGCTCATCCTATCATGATAAGGATCTTGCAGGTATTACTCATTAGTGCGCTGGCAGTCATAACTTTTCTCAATACACTGGACAATGCCTTTGTATACGATGATGTCTTTACCATCACCGATAATTACTTCATCCGGGATTGGGGAAATTTTCCGTTCCTGTTTACCAACGAGTATTTTTACCGTTCAGGAGAAGTTACCTATCGTCCTGTCGTTACCCTTTCCTATTTTATCGATTATTCACTGTGGCGTCTCAATCCCCTGGGGTTTCACCTGACCAACGTCCTGCTCCATATTATCTGTGCAGTGCTTGTTTACGCACTCCTTTCCATCATCGTCAGGAACAGTACCATCCCATTTCTTGCAGGTATCCTGTTTGCCACTCACCCTATATTAACGGAGGCGGTAAATGGGATTAGTTACAGGGAAGACCTCCTAGCTGCTATCTTTTTTCTTGCTTCCCTTTTGTTGTTTATTCAATCAACATTCCGAAATCCGCAATCTAAAAGCCGCAATTACCTGTACCCCCTTTCCCTGTTTTCATACCTTTTGGCGCTCTGTTCCAAGGAAATGGCGATTACCTTACCTTTGATTATCTGCATTTTTGACTGGGTCTTTCGTGGCGCTGAAAGGCTGAAGAGAAATATTGTTAAATATTATTTGGGATTTATCCTTGTGAGCGTTTTTTATTTATTTTTAAGGTTTGTGTGGTTTCGCAACCCAGTCGAAAAGCAGTTGATGTATCCCGGCAACAGCTTCATGGTAAATCTGCTAACCATGCCAAAGATTCTTGGATCATATATAAAACTATCATTCTTTCCCATTCATTTTAATGCAGACTACATTATAACACACACGAAAACCCCGTTAGCCGCAACTTTCATTTGTAACATTGCGTTTTTGTGTGCAATCGGGGTAATTGTCTATAGACTGTATAACCATTCAAGGCATCTATTTTTCTTTATCCTCTGGTTTTTTGTTACACTGATACCTACTATGAATATTATCCCCATAGCCAACATTATGGCCGAGAGATACCTTTACCTTCCTTCGGCAGGATTTTGCACCATCCTCTCATACATTTTGCTGGAGACATGGAGACTGGTATGCACTTTTATTTTGCGGGAAGATGGGAAAGTGGGAAGACGGGAAAATGGGAGTCTCAACATCCCAACCACAAACATTCCTGGTCGCTCAAATTCTAATTTCCTCCGAATGCCATTCGTTTTTACAACGTGCCTGGTATTAATCACGGTTGCCCTTTATTCGTTAGCTGCGATGAAGAGAAATAAAAGCTGGAGGGACCAGCTTACGTTCTGGTCAAAAACCATAGAGGCATCACCTGATAGTTCCAGGGCCCATAATAATCTGGGTATGATTTACCTCCAGGACGGTAAATTAGATTTGGCAATTCATGAGTTTCAAACGGCGATAGCCTTTGAATCAGACCCTGAATATCATCACAATTTGGGAATGGCTTATCAGAAGAAAGGCATGCAAGAAGAAGCACTGGAAGAATACCACCGTGTTTTAGCAGTAAATCCCAACTCAGCACTTACCCATAATAATATGGGTAATATCTTCGTTGATAAAGGACTTCTTGATGAAGGGATCTCAAAATTCAAAGAGGCCGTTCAATTAAAACCCAATTACTACGATGCCCACTTCAATCTTGGGCTTGCCTATTTCAAGAAGGGACTTTTAGACGCATCGATGGACGAATTTAAACGGGCCATCCATTACGAGCCCGATCATGCCGAAGCTCATAGCTGCCTGGGTACAGTCTATGCCAATAAGGGACTATTCGACGAGGCAATTACGGAAATTGAAGAGGCCTTACGACTAAAGCCTGACTACCCCAATGCCTGCAAAAATCTAGGTATAATCTATTTAAACTATAAAAAGGACGTTCAAAAGGCTTTATACTTTTTCCGTGAATTTCTGAGACTGGACCCAAAGAATAAAGAAACAGAAGCGGTAAGAAAGACTATTGAAGAACTTCAGGTATCACGATAAAAGAACTGTTCACTGTGCAGGGATACTAAAAAACGTACAGAGTAGCGGAGTTACAACAAACAGACGTAGTAGGCAGTAACCAGTTAGCAGTAGGCAGTTGACAGAAGGTGACAATTTTATTGCCAACCGCCTACTGCCTCTGCCTACTTAATCCTGCAAGCTGAATGGTTTGTGCTAAATGTAGTACTTTTTTTGTACTTTTTGGAATAGCATTTCAATTTCCTTCTTTCTCTGCTCGTATCCCTTTCTCCCCAGCATTGCAAAGGCATTAACCTTTCCTGCCTCAACGCCCGGCTGATCAAAGGCATTTACGTTATAAAATTTGCCACCATATGCAGTTTGTAATTCAAGCAGATAGAATAGCTGTCCCAGGGTAAATGCGGAAAGTTCATCCAGGGTAATGGTACAATTGGGACGCCTTTGTTCTGTCAGGGCGAGTCGTGTTCCTTCAAACTCTGCCCTCATAACGTCATTCAGGGAGTGTCCTTTCAGATAAGCCAATTCATCCTCAATTTTATTTTTATCGGTAATAGGGACATGCTTGTTAAATCGCTCAATGGCACAAAAGGTTATAACCTTGTCATAAGGGCCTTCCATATAAAGTTGAAGCTGGGAGTGCTGATCCACAACGCCAATTGCCTTCACTGGTGTTGAGCCTGTGTGGACAATCTCATTATTCAATGAAAATTTTTTACCGAGACTCTCAGCCCAGAGTTGGCAGAACCAATCGGCCACTCCGCCCAGGGCATGAGAATATGGCATCATAACCAGTATGTTTTTGCCTTTTTTTGTGTGGCTCAAAAAATAAAGTGCAGCACCCATCAAGGCAGGATTTTCCCAGGGATTACCGGATTGACATGCCTTGTCCATGAGCGCCGCTCCGTCCAACAAGGCGGTTATATCTACCCCGCTCACTGCCGCTGAAAACAAGCCAACGGGTGTTAGTACCGAATACCGCCCACCGACTCCGGCAGGGATCGAGAAGGACTTAAACCCTTCGCGTCTTGTTATATCCCTTAAAGTACCTTTTTCACTATCGGTAGTGGTAATAACATGTCCCTTGTAATCTTTGCCAAGTTTATCCTGTAAAAGTCTCATTATGATTAGAAACTGGGACATGGTTTCAACCGTTGTGCCGGACTTCGTAATGAAATTAAACAAAGTTTCCTCGGGTTTAACGATATCCATGAGACCAGAGAATCTATCCGGGTCGATGTTATCCAGCACAAAGATACGCGGGGAACCGTCCCTTTCTTTTTCGCCGAGGATATTGTAAAAAGGGTGGTTCAAGGCCGTATGGATAGCGATATTGCCTAACGCAGAACCACCGATGCCCACAACGACAAGGTTTTTAAACTTTCCTTTGATAGCATTTGTCGTTTCAAGAATCTGCGCCACTGTTTTTTTATCGTAAGGCAGGTCAAGAAATTGTAGTTTGCCTGCGGCGCGTTCTTCCTTTATTGTAGTAACGAACTGAGTGGCAAGGGGCTCGACGTCTTTTAATTCCTGCTCAGTTATACCGTGTTCCGGCCCGATCGTTTGTGCCGTCATATTATTAAAATCAAGGTGTATGTTGTGTTTACCTTCCATTACTTATATCCTTCTCATTCGTGTTTGGATGGCTTACAAACTTAAATTCCCGTTGAACCGCAGATGTTTATCGACCTTATTTTTCAATTCCTCTTCATCCAGCGCAAAGCAAGGGCTAATCTCGATTAAGCCAATAACATTGCCTTGAGAGTCAGTGGGAATAGAAATACCTGCGTTTCGCAACCATCGTCCAAATAGATTAACCATATCTTGCCTCGATGTAGCCGGGGAGTTTTCCCCCTCCATGTTTTTCACAGGTGAAAACTCATCTTCCCGAAGAACTTCCATGATCACACTTTTCTGTACGTGTTTCAGTATGTCAAAGATGAAACTCTCAAATTTAATGGCATTGTTCTTTTCCGGAATAATGGTCATACCATTTTCATCCAAATACGGTACCCTTTTTATGGCTGCATGATAGGGAGGATGCTCTCCTCTTTGATGTACTTTCTCAAGAAAATCAATGCTAATCATATGTACCGCAATATTCCCGGCATTAAACTTTAACGCGCCATCCTCTGTAGTTGCATACATATCCTCCCGACTCAGCTCGCTGTATTCAATCACATGTAAATGTCCACTGATATTTACGACAACCCCTACCTTTTCTTCGGGGTGGCATTTTTTTACAACTTTTAATGACATCTCGGCGCCTTCCATGAGATGATAGCCAATAAAAACGGGATCGGCAATCTTTATCAATACGTTATCTACCTGATGATAGAAGATATGCTTCATACCACGCCTCTTCATGTCATCAAGAATGCCTTTTTCTCTGAGAGCAATGATTGCGCCACCGTGGCCATTGGGACTCATTACAATATTCGATCTAGAATCCATGAGCAAATTTCCCTGAAGGTCTACTACAGGGAGCATACCCTGGGTAAAAAAGCGCACCTGTTGAGGGTCTAATCCAAAGAACCGGTGAGACTGAAAGAAATCTTGCGTCATAGGGCCGTTGGTCTCGCTCGTCATGATGTACCAGGGAATGCAGACGCCGTACTTCTGTTGAATCGCACGTATTTTTTCCGCATGCAATTGAAAGATACTCTTTCTGGCAATAGGCGTGATGGGAAATGTCCCTTTAGGGCCGTTAATCCCCAATCGTGTACCGTCCCCACCTGCAACCGTAAGGATGGCAACCTCTCCTTTCCGTAAAGAATCTTCCCCGGTCTGTTTTGCCCTCTGTGCAACTCTTTTTTCTGAATCATTTTTGGGAATGGCTATAATTTGTGGCGGGGTTATATTACCCTGAATGGGCTGAGGGGTCTTCAAAAGGGCGTCGTTGACAAGACTCTTTATCAGGAGGAAATCAATAGAGGATATCTGGTTGAGCAGGTTCTTCTTTTCTGAAGAGGTTATTTCATTCCACCACCTGAAGATATGCGCCTGTCCCGCATCGAAGGCATTCTTAATACAGCTTTTATAGGTTGGATACTCCTTTTCCAGCGTTTTTCTGTTCACGCTTTTGTTATTAACCGGAGAATCAATAAGAGAATTTGGAAGATTCATGAGTACTTCTCCTGATAACGAGTTAATAGAACAAATATAACTGTCTTGAGGTATTATTAATGACGCAGTTTCTCAAAAAGTCAACAAAATAAAAATGAAATCACTTCCCTGTACAAGTGGCTAAGTTTTGAACAATTTTTACGACACCTAAGAAAATTATCGGCAGAATTTTTAAGGATTTTATAAAAATGCCTTTCCTAATACCGAACTTTCGTAACAATTTAGTTTTTTGAAAAATTCCTATAATGATGTGCTCATCGTGAATTGTAGTGGCAGTTCACGAATTGACCGTGCATGTTTAACCTATTTAGAAATTAACACTTGAAATAAATCTGGAATAACAGTAACCTTAAGAAAATTGTAGCAATTATTATTTATTTATCGGAAAAGAGAAGATATATTTAATGAAAAAAAAAGTAATTATTATAGCAGTCATTGTCGGTTTTGTAATCGGAATAACAGCTATCGGGTACATCCTTGTCAAACGGGCAACCTCTGATGAAGCAATAAAGGGCCGTTTGTTAAGCATGTTGCGAGATTTTGGAACGGCTGAAATTGAACATGCGCACATGGATTTTTTTGAAGGGATTGAAATCGACAATCTGTCATTTGTTGGCACATCGGAGGATGTCCAGGGCAAGTCTCTCAAAATCCCCAAGATTGTGTTAAAACACTGCCCACAAAGCCTCTTGAAAGGTCAACTCAATATTATCAATGCTATTATCATCGCCCCCGAATTGACCGTAGAAAAGCCTACAGACATCTGGTCACTCCTTGACGCGATTAAGACAAACTTTGATAATCTGGAAATACCGGCATATACGGACACATTAAGACAAGGTATTGAGATCAGGGACTTGAAGATTCATATCAAGGAAGATACCCAGACAAATAGCCCGGAAATCAAGCTATCAGGAATTGATATCACGTTTCTCCCGTATGCAGGCTCTTTTCAAGACCTTCTCATCAAAGGAAACATTAATGATGAATTTTTGGGGAATTACTCGTTTACCATGAAACTCTCCCCCGGTATCCCCAAACTCGATGTGGAGGCCTATGCAAATAATGTCGAGCTGAACGAAGACTTTTTGGGCAGTTTTCCCTATATTGGCAAGATGCTCTGGAATGATTACAAACCCGTGGGAAAAGTCAGCGTATCCTGTAATGCGAGTTTTAATAATCGGGATCAACAAAAAAAGATAGACTATGGAATCAGCGTCAACCTTAACGGACTGGAGGCTATATATACAGATTGGCCATTTCTGCTCTATAACGTGAACGGTACTGTGGAATTGAATACAGAAAAGCTGTATCTCAAGGGGATTGTGGGTTATATCAAGTGTGGAACCTGTACCTCTCAGGCCGAATTCAAGGGAGAGTTTGATCTTTATGGTCCTAAAAAAACTTTTGTAGTGACGATTCCTAATTTATTTGTAAATCAGGAACTGTTGAAAAATATACCCGAATTCGGCGAACAGGTATGGTCAAAGGTACAGCCTACTGGTTTGGTAGGTCTGACCCTTCAGCATAATGAAGGAGAAAAGCAGGAACGCAGTTATTTTCTGACCGTAAATTGCAAGGGTCTGGAAGTGAAACCCCTGGATTTCCCCCTGCCTATTTCGTATGTGAACGGAGAGTTTAAGCTAGCCAACAATGTCATCGTGTTTAAAAATGCCAGCGGTCTTATTCAATGTGGGGATCAGTCAGTTTTTACCGAAATGAACGGTGTTTACGATATGAATAGTGGTCGAAAGATACTCAATTTTCGTGTCCCGAATCTGTCCATTACGGAGTCCTTTTTGAAAAATCTTCCCAACAAGGAGATCGGCGAAAAGCTCTGGACAAATCTGAATCCCGTGGGTAAGGTGGATATTAGTGCGAATTTCCAGGGTTTTGATGAAAAAAAGAACGACGAGTATACCATGGAAATTAATCTCAAGGATTGCGAAATTCGTGTGAGTACCTATAAGATTCCTCTCTGGGGGATTGCAGGAAGGCTAGAGTTCAATAAAACGGGATTCTTAAGCAAACACATCGACGCCAAATGCTATGGGGGACATGTAGAAGGAACACTCTCTGTTTCAACGGACACAGATCCATATCAATATAAAGGAGAATTAAGTTTTTCAAGGGTTGCATTGGAAGAACTGGCCCCAAAGGTCACGAAAACAGAAAATTCGTTGTCCGGCTTGCTTTACGGCAGCATAAAATTCCAGGGAAAGGGCGCTGATCCCAAAAATTTTTACGCTGAGGGGCGAATCAATGTAAATGAAGGGTATCTCACCGAGGTCCCTATCATCCTTAGCGTCTTTAACTTTCTTAATCTCCGTCTGCCCAAAAAAGAAAGTTTTCACAGCGCAAAGGCAAAGTTTATCGTCAAGGATGGCATAATTCAAGTCGAGGAGGGAAGGGTCTATAGCGACACAATTGAACTCGATGGCCGTGGAAATATCAAATTTGACGGTGATATTCACATAGATGTTGTTGCCGGATTCAACAAAGGCTTATTCTCTCAGCTTCCTATTGTGGGAAAGTTTTTTGACCTTGTGGTGGGTGGCGTTCGAAAACAGCTAACGATGGTAGAAATCAAAGGCACTTTCTCAAACCCGGAAAGTCATGCAGTCCCTTTTAAACCCCTTACCCGGTCTATCAGAAACATGTTCGAATTACTACCAAAGGAAGCACATGAAATTACCAAAGACACAGAAGACAAGAAAACAGAAAACGACACGCTTTAAGGTATGCTAGATCATTTCTTTTCACCAGAAACAGTGGCGGTCATCGGAGCCTCCCGTGAAGAGGGGAAGGTGGGATATGATGTACTTAAAAATCTGGTCACTTATGGGTACAAGGGGAAGGTCTTCCCGGTGAATCCCCATGCGGACAATGTCCTGGGAATCAAGGCATACGCCAGCCTTGAGGAAATCAACGACAGGATCGATCTTGCCGTAATCGTTGTACCCGCTCCCCATGTGCTGAAAGTGGTAGATGAATGTGGCGCCAAAGGAATTGATTCGATTATTGTTATCAGTGCCGGCTTTAAAGAAAGTGGTATTGACGGGGCAGCAAGGGAGCGGGAATTACATCAGAAAATCAAACAACATTCGATGCGCATGCTTGGACCAAACTGCCTTGGGTTGATCGATACGCAGTCATTCCTCAATGCCTCTTTTGCTGCCGATATGCCCGCACCGGGTAATATTGCATTCATTTCCCAATCAGGGGCACTTTGCACTTCAGTTCTGGACTGGGCAGTGAATGAATGTATCGGATTTTCCAAATTTATCAGCATGGGAAATAAAACCGACATTGATGAGGTTGACCTTATACAAGTTATCGATGAGGATGTCCATACGAAAGTTATTCTTGGGTACTTAGAAGGGGTAAAAAACGGGATGGCATTTATGAATGCCGCAAAAAAAATTACGAAAAAAAAGCCCATGATTATCGTAAAATCGGGGGGTACAACGGCAGGCGCAAGGGCAGCATCATCGCATACGGGGACATTGGCCGGCGCTGAAAATGCCTTTGACACGGCATTTAAACAATCTGGAATTTTACGGGCAAAAACAGTCGAAGAATTATTTGACTACGCCAGAATATTCAGCCATCAACCGCTCCCCAAAGGACCGCATATAGCATTGATTACAAATGCCGGTGGACCAGGAATTATTGCAGCCGATGCGGTGGAACGGTCAAAACTGGAAATGGCGTCATTTTCAAAGAACACCATAAACCTCCTCCGGAATTTCTTGCCGTCTATGGCAAATGTATATAACCCTGTCGATGTGCTGGGGGACGCAAAGGCAGAACGGTATAAATTTGTTATCGAAAAAGTGATTGAAGACCCCAATGTGGATGCAATTCTTATCATTTTGACACCTCAGGCAATGACGGAAATAGAAAAGACGGCAGAAGTAATCGGCGAGATTTCAAGCCGTACCGACAAACCCATCGTAACCTCCTTTATGGGTGGCAAACGGATCGAAACGGGCTTAAAGGTTATGTGCCTGAAAAAGGTACCAAATTATCCTTTTCCTGAGCGCGCAATATCAGCCGTTGAGGCTATGTACAAATACTCCTTATGGCAAAAAAAAGCCGTACCAAAAACAAAAAAAATTAATATTCAAAAAGAAAGGGTTGCATCTATCTTTGAAAAAATAAGGCAGATGGGACGTCAATATTTGTGCGAAGATGAGGCAAAGCAGGTCATTTCACTCTATGGTTTCAGAATTCCAAAAAGCATTCTTGCTACCTCGGAAGCAGAGGCAGCGCGGGCCGCGGAAGAGATCGGATACCCCGTTGTCGCTAAGATTTCTTCGCCGGACATCCTTCATAAATCTGATTTTGGCGGAGTAAGAATTGGAATAAAAGGTGCGTCAGAGGTACGGAGATTTTTTTCTGACATCACCCAAAAAGCACAAAGGCTTATGCCCTCTGCAGAAATAAAGGGCGTCCTGGTGCAACAGATGATTACGGGCGGCAAAGAGGTAATCCTCGGAATGTCCCGTGATCCACAGTTTGGTCCCCTATTGATGTTTGGACTCGGCGGTATTTATATAGAAGTGCTAAAAGACGTAACGTTCCGGATAGCACCCATTGGGTCGGATGAAGCAGAAGAGATGATCCATGAGATTCGATCCCTTCCACTGCTAAAAGGTGTGCGCGGCGAAAAACCTGTGGATATAAATGCCCTCGCTGATAGTATTTTAAGGCTTTCTCAGCTGGTAACGGATTTTCCCGATATACTGGAAATGGATATAAATCCCTTGATTGTCTTCCCTGAGGGAGGAGGTACCATGGCCATAGATGCACGCATGACGATATCACAGGATGCAGCAAATCACCATCAAAAAATGACAGTAGGCAGTAGGCAGTAGGCAATTATCAAATGAGAACTGCTTACCGCCTACTGCTTACTTATCCGAGCAAGCTGAATGTTATCGAAAACGTGTTCCTAAATATGTTTTCACTTTATTTGTTGTGCTGTCAGGAGTTTCCTCCTGACAGCTTATAATATGTTTACTGTATAAAAGGGGGTTATTATGATACCCGTATTTATTGCCTCTGTTTCGCCCTTTTCCGGAAAGAACTTAATTTGTCTGGGCCTTGGATCAAAATTCAGGAGAGACGGATACAACGTCGGCTACTTTAAACCAGTCGGATTTTCACCCGTTCTTGTTGAAGATATACTTACCGATGAAGATGCTGTCTTTCTTTCAAAGGCATTGGAAGTAGACGAACCGCTCCATTCTATCTGTCCCGTGGTGTTAAACGATGAAATTATTGGGCGCCTGATACGCGGCGAGGAACTGAATATTCGCCAGAAGACGTTGACGGCCTTTAATCTTGCCTCCCGGGGAAAAGGCATAATGATTACCCGGGGAGTGGGCAGGCTCTCGGGTGGTACGTGTCTGGGGTTTTCAGAATTGGATTTTATCAAAGAAACATATGCAAAGGTAATCTTTGTGGATAAGTTCCAGGCTTATATTGACACCCTTGACGGGTTTATCTACGCATCAAAAATGTTAGGGGATCAATTGCTGGGTGTCGTGTTTAATTTGATCCCTTCAGCAAAAGTAAGTTATATACGGGAACTCCTAGTCCCCTTTCTCAAAAACCATGGTATTACCACCCTGGGAATTATCCCAAAAGACCCCGTCCTTGGCGCAGTACCAATCAGAGAAATTGTCGACACCCTTCATGGAAAAATCCTTTGTTGTGAGGACAAAGCAGATGAATTGGTTGAACATTTTATGATTGGGGCCATGAATGTCGAGAGTGCCTTGAGTTATTTTCGAAAGGTCCCAAACAAGGCCGTCATTACCGGAGGCGACCGGAGTGACATTCAATTGGCAGCCCTCGAAACCCCCACAAAGTGTCTCATCCTCACTGGTGAACTGTATCCAAATGCCTCTATTTTGGGTCGCGCACAGGGGATTGGCGTACCAGTTGTTGTGGTGAAATCGGATACCGCCTCGGTACTTGAGACTTGCGAAAACCTTTCAGGGTACGCGAGCCTGCATTCAAGGTCTAAGATACAGCGCGCCGCTGAAGTGGTGGAAAGGGAAATCGATTTTAAAACGATTTATCAGCTGTTGGGATTGTCAAAATAAACAGGCCAACTTCGGCAGCTGCATATTACCCACAAAACACGCTAAAAAGACGAAAATCTATTACAGGCAATGCTCGCCATAAATGCCCATTTTGATTTTGTCATACCGTCATCTAAAAAAGTACCAGAAAGATAAGATCTGAAAATTCGATTGCCCTTGCTGTTCTTAATGACCAGGACAAAGAAATTACTCCTGATACCCTGCATGCCCTCAAGGCTTATGAGATTGAACCAATGGTATGGAGTAAAAGAGAAGGATATATGGAGAAGCTTGTTGCATAGGGAATAAATACCAAAAACACCAAATAGTATTACTCTGTAAAAACTTCTTTTTTTTGTAAGTTTTTTAGTAACTAGCCCATTTGTCCGCTTAAGTAGGCAGTAGGTAGTTGGCAGTTTGTAATGGAAATGTATCACTTTTTGCCTACTGCCAACTGTGTACTGCCTGCATCTTTTTGGTTGCGGCGTAGCTGCGCTAGGCCATATTATCAAAGGCCTATGCAGAAAAAGGCAGGAAACACTCTGGTATCATTGTTTCTGAACAAGTGCCTTTTCGAGAGCTTTTGAGAAGAACACTAAGATTTCTATCTTCTAATACCAAAGATTCTAGATAAAATGGCAGAATTCTGTATTAAGCCTTATAAAAATGGATCAATGACATGTAGTAAAGAGGAAGGATATCTTGAAAGATTATTCAAAAAATGGAGGTATTGTTATGGGAAGAATAACGGCAAATAAAGAAATACCCGGAGGAAAACCAATTATAAAAGGATAGTTGCTCATCCCTTTTTGTCTCCTGAGTTTGAGCTCGATCTTAGACGTTGCTAACCTTCGGGGTTTCCATACGGAATAATAATTTATGGTGTTGACATTTGTAATACATTTGCCATACAATTTCTTCATGATCGTTTTTGACTCTTCTACAATGATTCTTCTAGCTAAGGCAGACCTGCTTGATTTGTTTATCTCAAATTTTCATGGCAAAGTTCTTATTCCCGAGAGTGTTATGGTGGAAGTATGCAAAGAGCGCATGGAAGAGTCGCCTGCAATAGTAAAATTAATCAAAGATAAAAAAATTGATGTTGTAAAGATCAAAAATGCTATACAGATGAAGAAATTGATGGAAGACTTTACTATAGACCGCGGGGAGGCAGAGGCAATTATCCTCGCACTCAGGAAAGATATACATGTAATTGCAACAGATGACAGAAATGCAATACGGGCATGTAAAATGCTAAAGATAAGTTTTGCTACGACAATCGCCATTCTTGTAAGGGCATTTGAAAAGAACCTTATGGATAGGGATAGTGCCTTTATCAAGTTACAGAAACTGCAGACTGCCGGCAGGTACAGTAAGGCAATAATGAACGATGCTACGAAACAACTAAAGGGAGGTGGTTAAGATGGCAACAAAGACCCTGAGCATACGCATGGATGACAATGACTACAAATTTCTCTCTTCTCTTGCCAGAGAGGAAAAAGAAGACGTTTCAAAGGCGATAAGGGAACTTGTTGACCTTGGCAGGATAATGCTTGCCATAGAGAAATACAAAAAATCAGAGGCATCCGTTGAAAAAGCCGCTCACATAGCCGGCGTTTCAATCTCAAGGATGATGGATATATTCAAAGAGTACGGGATCGAGGCAAACCTGGAATATGAGGACTATCTGGAAGGGCTAAAGACACTGAGAGATGTCTGGTGATTAGTTGTTACAGAATAAAATCTCTGGATGGGAGAAATGAAACTCACTCTCAATGTGCAGGATAACTATCAACGAAGTTCCTGGTCGATACAAAGTTCTTTTGAGTGATGTAGTTCTTTCTGTTAAAATAACATGAGTATATTACCGAAGTTCCCATATTAAAGAATAAAGGTTTTTAAAACTTATTTCATAAGCAACATTTAAAAGAGATTGGCGGGGAAGGGGAATTTAGTTTTCTTTGCCAAGGCGGGGAAATGAGATATTATCTCTAAATATTTTAAATATGTGATTTCTATCTAAGGAGTTTTTATGTTTAAGGATTTCAAAAAAATACAGCTTAAAATGCCAAAGAAGCTTTCCATCTGGCATATTATTATTACTTTTGGATTCTTTATCCTGCTGCAGATGTATCTGATGAATCCCGGGGTGAGGGATATCACTTACAGTGATTTTAAAAAGATGATAAAGGAAGGAAATGTCCTGGAATGCCATATTACCAATACAATGATTCGTGGCAAACTGCGTGAGATAGAACGTGGCACTACAAAAAATGCGGTCTTTATTACGGCACGTGTGGATGACCCTGACCTGGTAAAAGACCTGGAGTCCATGGGAGTCAGGTATGCAGGACATTATGAGAGTCCGTGGTTTAAGACGTTCTTTTTCTCCTGGGTAATGCCATTATTAATCTTGTTTGTGATCTGGCGCTTTGTATTTAAACGATTCGGTCCAGCCAGCAGTATCATGACCTTTGGTAAAAGTAAAGGCCGCCTCTATGCACAAGAGGATCTGAACGTTACCTTCGATGACGTAGCGGGAATCGACGAGGCCAAGGAGGAACTACAGGAGATTATTGAATTTTTGAAAACACCTGAAAAATTTCGTGCCCTGGGGGGAAAGATACCGAAAGGCGTTTTGCTTGTGGGGGCCCCTGGAACGGGAAAAACCCTTCTGGCAAAGGCTGTGGCAGGTGAGGCGGGAGTGCCATTTTTTAATATGAGTGGTTCAGAATTTGTTGAGATGTTTGTCGGTGTCGGTGCCGCACGGGTGAGAGATTTGTTTAGCCAGGCGGATCAGAAGGCACCGTGCATTATCTTTATTGACGAACTTGATGCCCTTGGCAAGGCCCGAGGCTCAAATCCTATGGGCGGACACGATGAGCGGGAACAGACACTCAACCAGTTGCTGGTCGAGATGGATGGATTTGATTCCAACAAAGGGGTAATTATCATGGGCGCCACCAACCGCCCCGAAATGCTGGATACTGCCCTTTTAAGGCCGGGAAGGTTTGATCGTCAGGTAGTCGTTGACCGACCCGATCTTCATGGTCGTGAAGCAATACTGAAAGTGCATATAAAAGAGGTAAAACTGGAAAAGGAGATCAATTTACATTCAATTGCCGCCATGACACCGGGGTTTGTTGGAGCAGACCTTGCCAATCTCGTGAACGAAGCGGCGTTGCTTGCAGCACGAAGAAATAAGAAGGCCGTGGGGATGCCAGAATTTGAAGAGGCAATTGACCGTCTTATGGCAGGTCTCGAGAAAAAGAAGCGCTTGATGAATAAGAAGGAAAAGGAGATCGTTGCCCATCATGAATCAGGCCATGCGCTGGTCGCATGCTCTGTACCGCATGCAGACCCTGTCCGCAAAATTTCGATGATTCCCCGTGGTATCGGGGCATTGGGATATACATTACAGAAACCGACCGAAGACCGATATCTCATGACCAGGGCTGAACTTCTGGACCGAATAGCAATATTACTCGGGGGGAGGGTTGCAGAGGAAATTGTTTTTAACGAAATATCAACAGGCGCTCAGAACGATTTAGAAAAGGCTACAGAGATCGCCAAGTTGATGGTCAAGGAATACGGCATGAGTGATAAGATGGGTCTGGTGACCTTCGAGCAAGGTGACAGGCCACTCTTTCTGAGCGGAGGATTTGCTGCCAGTAAAGAATATAGCGAAGAAACGGCACGAGAAATAGATTTAGAGATTAAGAAGATCATGGATGAATCGTTCCATCGTGTAAAAGCATTATTGACTGAAAAAAAGGAAATTTTACAAGGTGTGGCAAAGACACTTATGGAACAGGAGGTTATAGAGGGAGAAGAGCTGAAAAAACTCCTGGAAGAACTTCACAAGGCCAATGGGAAAAATGCGCCTGTTACACAGGCCTCCTGAATCTCTTTTGTGATATGGTAACTGGATTTTATGGTATTCCTGGGGAAAAAGAATGGCATTGAAGACACTTATCGGCAAATATAAGTATTGCGCTATTGGAATTTTGGTTGCCATGAATTGCTCCATGGTAAGTATTTTTAAACTAAACGGACTCGCCTTCGGCCTTGTCGTTTTGGCTTTTTGCTGTACCCTGCAGTTTCTAGTTAATGACGATGAGCACAATAAAGAGACCGAGAAGGGATCGAATACCATTTCTGAAAGATTATTTCACAGGGTCATGAATATCGCCCCGGAGATCGTGTACATCTCCATGTTTGACGGTTCTGTGAAATACATCAGCGACGGGATAGAAAAGCTGGTAGGATACAAACCGGATGAAATTTACAAAACACGGGATTTCTTGCTTCAGATGGTTCATCCCGATGATAGAGAAAAGGTGTCGAAACAGATCCAAAAGCTGCAAAATGGAAGCGAAGCAACGATAGAGTATCGGTTATTAAAAAAAGACAGGACGTATGTCTGGGTCTCCGATCATCTCAATGCCATCAAGAATGAATGGGGCAACGTAACCCATTATAACGGCATTCTGATTAATTTTGATGAAAGAAAAAGAACCGATAAGAACCTGCAAAGCTTAAAGGCTAGAATACATCAATTAAACGATATGGTCAATCATCATGCGGTGCGGGATAGTTTAACCAATATTTACAACAAACGATATTCACTCGTAATCCTGCAGAATGAGTTTAATCGGGCACGGACTCAAAATAAGGCATTATCATGTCTGCTCATGGACATCGACCACCTTGAATCTCTCAATCATCGATATGGCTACTTTATTGGAGATCGTATTCTTATGGAAGTCTCAAAATGTCTTCAAAAACATATGAGACCATCCGATGTGGTCTCCCGGTTTGGGGATGACGAGTTTTTAATCATATTACCAGAAATCGATCATGGAGAATTGGATAAAATCTCAGGTCTATTGGTAAACGCGATAGAGAAGTGTTTCGTAAAAGACGAAGAGAAAAATTTGATTATTAATTTTGGTGTAACGACAGGAACAAGTTCCATTACCGCGTCGACAAAAAACATTACTGACTTAATTGAACAGGCAAGCAAGGCACTCTATGCTGCCAAGGTGGCGAAGAAGGCGCATTCGAACTGCTGAATTGAAACGATGAAAAAAACCCAATTTTCTTTTCACAAACGGGGCGATGGAACTCTGCCAGAAATCATTACCATTATCCCGCTGAGGGACGAGGTGATTTTTCCGCACCTGATTCTCCCGTTAGACCTAACCGGAGAATGGTTGGTAAAGGCAATAAACGACGCCGTTTCTAAAAACGAATTTATCGGTATTGTAGCGCTAAAGTATACTCTCGATTCGCCAACACCCGATGACTTTTACGAGGTGGGGACGGCTGCAAAGGTCGTTCAGGTGTTAGAGTCTACTTCGTACAACGTAAAAACCCTTATAGAAGGCGCGATGCGGATCAAGGTCACAGAATTTGTACAAACAGAGCCCTATTATAGGGCACGGGTGGAAGAAGTCCGGGAATTTACAGAAAAATCCGAAACTATCGACGTACTTGTACAGAGCGTTATAACGCTTTTTAAACTGAGTGCCATGCTGGGGAAGAGGTTACCAAAAGAGATTATTTCAATGATAGACAGCATCAATAACCCATCAATCCTGGCTGACCTGGTAGCCATTTATCTGGAATTACCTGTGAATGAAAAGCAGAAATTATTGGAGATGCTTGACCCACAGAAACGATTGAGGGCCGTATTCCACTACCTGAATAAGGAAGTCCAGTTGAAAGAGGTTCGGGGGAAGATAGACGAAGAAGTCGCCAAAGAAATGTCGAAGACCCAGCGTGAATATTTTTTGCGGGAACAGCTAAGGGCTATCCAGAAGGAATTAGGAAAAGAAGACCCCCACATGGAAGAAATCAATAAACTGGAAGAAAAGATTAAAGAGGCAAAGATGCCCAAGGAGGTTGAAGAGGTGGCTCTCAAAGAATTAGACAGATTACGGGATATTAATCCAGCATCGGCTGAATATCCGGTTTCCCGGACATATCTGGATTATCTCATTAATATCCCCTGGAACAAAAAGACGATCGACAATCTGGAAATCAGTCAGGCAGAACGGATTCTGAATGAAGACCACTACGGCCTGGAGAAGGTTAAGGCACGTATCCTTGAATTCCTGGCGGTACATAAATTAAAAGAAAAACTGAAAGGCCCCATCCTCTGTTTCTGTGGTCCTCCGGGAACGGGGAAGACATCATTGGGGAAGTCAATTGCGCGTGCCCTGGGTAGAAAATTTATTCGCATCTCTTTGGGGGGTATCCGCGATGAAGCAGAGATTCGGGGACACCGGCGTACGTACGTAGGCGCATTGCCAGGGCGTATCATGCAGGAAATCTGTCGCGCAGGAACCAGTAATCCGGTATTCATGCTCGATGAGATTGATAAAATCGGCGTAGATTTTCGGGGAGACCCTGCTTCCGCCCTGCTGGAAGTCCTGGACCCTGAACAAAACGTCAGTTTTGTAGACCATTACCTTGACGTTGCTTTTGATCTTTCTCATGTATTATTTATCACGACAGCCAATATCCTTGATACCATTCATACCGCGCTGAGGGATCGAATGGAGGTCATATATTTACCTGGGTACAGTGAAGACGAAAAATTGAAAATAGCGCACCAATTCCTGATCCCGAAGCAAATCAAAGAAAACGGACTGGAAAACCATCCTGTCATATTTCAGGATCAAGCCATTTATAAGATCGTTCGGGAATATACCAGAGAGGCGGGACTGAGAAACCTTGAACGTGAGATTGCATCAATTTGTAGGAAAATTGCAAAAGAGATAGTCGCCGGTGGACAGGTCACAAAAGAAATAACGCCGGAGATAGTAGAAAAATTTCTCGGTCCAAGAAAATTTTTCTATCAGGTTACCGATGAAGAAGACCGGATCGGAGTGGTTACTGGCCTTGCCTGGACAGAGACAGGCGGGGACATCATCTTTGTGGAAGCATCCCGAATGAAGGGAGAAAAAGAATTAACTCTCACGGGACAACTGGGCGACGTTATGCAAGAATCGGCCATTGCTGCACTCAGTTATGTCCGCAGCAATGCAAAACGACTGGGTATTGATGAGAATTTCTATGATACCTCAGAAATCCACATTCATGTCCCTTCCGGTGCCATACCGAAAGACGGTCCTTCCGCGGGTATTACCATGTGTATGGCACTGATCTCACTATTGACAGGCAGACCTGCAAGGAGAGAGGTGGCGCTTACCGGGGAGATCACACTGACGGGAAATGTGTTACCTATTGGAGGAGTAAAAGAAAAGGTGCTTGCGGCCATAAGGGCCGGAGTAAAGACGATTGTGCTCCCATTAAAAAACAAAGACGATTACGAAGAAATTGACAAGGAAATCCGTGACAAAATTCAGTGCGTTTATATCCAAAAGATCGATGACGCCATAGATACGGTACTCATTAAAAAACAATAAAAGGAGGGGGACGCGTGATCAATATAAAAAACATACTCTGCCCGATTGACTACTCGGTTTATTCAGAAATGGCCTTAAAATATGCGATCGAATTTGCTGAAAAATACGAGGCAAAGCTTTACCTGATGCACGTGCTGGATATTCGTGTCTACGACATTAGCGATCCGGATCTATACAACGTCAGTATAGTAGACACAGAAACGATAGAAAAGTTGAGAGAGAGGTTGCTCAGGTGTGTAAATGAAGATACGAAGGGCAGGATACCAGTTGAGGCCATCATTATCCAGGGGGTCCCTTTTGCCGAGATCATCAAGGCATCCAGGGATTACAAGATTGACTTGATTGTGCTTGGTACGCACGGCAGGACGGGGCTATCCCATGCAATTATGGGCAGTGTAGCAGAAAAAGTAGTTCGCAAGGCCCCCTGTCCGGTGCTTACTATCAGACATCCTGAGCACGATTTTATCATGCCGTAATTTAACTCGATATTCAAGGAATTTCAAATGACCATATAGTGGCAAGGTGCACCTTGCCACTACGCTATTAATAGAAGGCGCCGAAGGCATAATTAAAAATGGAGAAATACATCCTTATAGACCACACCGCAGATATCGGCATAGACGTATTCGGTGGCTCATTACAGGAATTATTCACAAATGCGGCGTTTGCATTATTTGATATCATTACGGACTTATCGAAAGTGAAAGGTACAGCCGAATATAAAATAAATATTTACGGTATAGATAAAGAACAACTCCTCGTCAATTGGTTAAGTGAATTATTGTACTTGCATGACGTAAAAAATCTCCTGTTCAAGGATTTTTGTATTACAGACATTAAGGACAATCAATTAAACGCATCCATATGGGGTGAGATGTTTCGTGAGGATAAACATGTGATAAAAACTGAGATCAAGGCCGTCACCCATCATTGTTTATCAATCGTCCAGGAAGATCGCCAATGGAAGGCACGGATTATATTTGATATATAGGAAAAGCAGTAGGGGGGCGAACGGCCGTTCGCCCCCTATATTGTCTATCCATTTTGCTGAATGCTAACAGCTGAACGCTTTCGTATTGAGAAAAGGGGTTTTATTTTATGGCAGATGACAAATATAAAATTCAGAAGATAGATGATTATCGCTGGCGAATTCCAAGGGAAGGTAAGATGCGGGTAGATGGCATCGTATACGCCGATGCTCACATGCTGGAAGATATTCAAAAAGACGAAAGTTTACAACAGGTGATTAATGTCTCCTTTCTTCCGGGGGTCATAAAACATTCGCTTGCAATGCCAGACATCCATTGGGGGTATGGTTTCCCTATCGGTGGCGTAGCGGCATTTGACATGGACGAAGGAGTGGTTTCTCCCGGTGGCGTTGGCTATGATATTAACTGCGGGGTAAGATTACTGAGAACCGGGCTTTACCGTGGGGAGCTTATCGATAAGCTGGAATCTGTCGTGAATACCCTATTTGCCAATATCCCATCTGGCGTAGGGTCGCATCGTAAAGATTTGAAACTTTCCCAACAGGAAGTGAAAAATGTGCTCAAAAACGGGGCACGTTGGGCGGTCTCGCAGGGTTACGGCACAGAAGAAGATTTGGAACATATCGAAGAAAGGGGTTGCATCCCGGGGGCTGACCCCGAACTGGTTTCGGACCGGGCTATAGAACGTGGTCTGGCACAATTAGGCACCCTGGGTTCCGGAAATCATTTTGTAGAAGTTGGCTATGTCTCAGAGGTTTATAATGATGAGATCGCCCGCGTGTTGGGACTCGAAAAGGATGGCATTACCATCGTGGTGCACACTGGCTCAAGAGGTTTGGGCTATCAGGTGTGTGACGACTTCCTCCGGGTCATGATCGATGCATCGCGAAAATATAACATAGAACTCCCTGATCGACAACTCTGTTGTGCACCGATTAACTCTCCGGAAGGGCGGGAATACCTTGCCGCAATGGCCTGCGCTGCCAATTATGCATTTGCCAATCGGCAGATGATTACCCACTGGGTAAGAGAATCCTTTGAAAGGGCATTGCATATAGGCCCAAGGGAATCCAAAATATCTCCGGTCTATGATGTATGCCATAATATCGCTAAATTTGAAGATCATATCGTGGAAGGTGAGAAGAAGCGGTTATGTGTCCATCGTAAAGGGGCAACGCGTGCATTTCCCCCCTATCATCCCGATACCCCCGATGCGTATAAATCGGTAGGCCAGCCCGTTTTGATTCCGGGAGACATGGGGCGTTGTTCCTATGTGCTTGTAGGCACTGAGAAGGCCTATGCCGATACCTTTGGGAGTACCTGTCATGGGGCAGGAAGGGTCATGAGCAGGGGTCAGGCAACGAGGACGGCCAAAGGCCGAAGTATTGCCCAGGAACTAAAGGAAAAGGGGATCCTTGTCCGCGCCGACAGCCGAGCCACGCTGGACGAAGAGATACCGGAGGCATACAAGGATGTAACTGAAGTTGTGGATGTTGTCGAACACGCCGGCATCAGTAAAAAAGTTGTACAGCTAAAGCCGTTGTGCGTTATTAAGGGATAATTATTCCACCCATCCCTTAGTCCCCTCTCAAGAGGGATAAGGGGGTGTGTAATAAACTTTAGATATTGTTTTCGTCAAGATTTTTTCAAAAAACTAAATTGTTACAGGAATTTTAATTTTATTTGAGCAGAGTTGCGGGTGTAGCACGAACTTCAGTTCGCTTGTATCCTATGCAAACTGAAGTTCGCGCTACATTGAAAAAGCTGCCGAAGGCTTAATTAAATTGGAAAATACAAATTACCGGAAGGAAAACAACAGTGCCTAGAGATATCCCTGTTGGTAACGGTTCATTATTGGTTGCATTTGATGCGGACTACACCATTAGAGACCTCTATTATCCCAGGGTAGGAAAGGAAAATCATGCACTGGGAAATCCAAGCAGATTTGGTGTATGGACCCGTGAAGGGTATTCGTGGGTCAATGCACGGGATTGGAAACTTTCTCTGGGATACCAAAAAGAAACCCTCGTAACCAACGTACGGGCATTCAATGAAAATCTGGGTCTCCTGCTTACCTGCAACGACGTTGTTGATTTCGAGAAAAATATCTATATGCGCAAGGTGATCGTCCGGAATCTAAAAAACAAGGAAAGAGATGTCCGGCTTTTTTTTCATCAAGACCTGAGTGTCATGGAAAACGAGATTGGCGACACGGTATTTTACGACGCAAAGCAGAATTGTCTCATTCACTATAAAGGTCCCCGATATTTTTTAATAAACTGTTCTGCCGGTGATGTGTGGGGTGTAAGAGAATACGCAACGGGGATCAAGAGGCATCGGGGTGCAGAGGGAACATGGCGCGATGCTGAAGATGGTATACTGGGGGGGAACCCCATAGCACATGGGTCCGTAGACTCCACAATCGGTATTTCATTAAAAATTCCATCTCTTGGAGAATCCGTTGTTTATTATTGGATTGCAGCTGGCAAGAATTATGGTGAGGTTGATGCCTTGAATGACATCCTTTTAAGCGAAAAACCACAAACGATATTTGACAGGACGGCGAGTTATTGGCACCATTGGGTAAATAAAGAGGAATTCAATTTTGGAAACCTGCCGACTGATGTGGTTGATCTTTTTAAGAGGAGCCTGCTGATCCTTATGACGCAGATTGATAACGGTGGTGCTATTATTGCTGCAAATGATTCGGACATCCGGCAGTATGCAAAAGACACCTATAGTTATATGTGGCCAAGAGACGGCGCGCTGGTATCGTATGCACTGATGAAGGCAGGATACACCAGTGCATGCCGGAATTTTTTTAACTTTTGCACAAATGTTATCGCACCATACAATTTCTGTGCAAGCGTTATGGTGCAAGATGGATTTTTATTGCACAAATACAATCCCGACGGGTCTTTTGGCAGTTCCTGGCACCCCTGGGTAAAGGGTGAGGAGATACACGTACCAATCCAAGAAGATGAAACGGCCTTGCTTCTCTGGGTAATATGGCAATACTATGACCTGTATAGAAAAATGGATGAGATACGCCCCCTCTATCATTCCTTCATTGAAAGGGCAGCGGACTTTCTCGTGAGTTATCGGGATGAACAGTCGGGACTGCCGCTTCCTTCCTATGACCTGTGGGAAGAAAGGCGCGGCATACTATCCTTTACAACAGCTGCCGTATATGGCGGACTAATGGCTGCTGCCAACCTTTCAGAAATATTTTATCATACTGAAAAGGCGATATTATACAGACAGACTGCATCACAGATTAAAAAGGCAATCGATCAATATCTTTACAGCGAGAAGCACAAGAGATTTTTGCGCATGATCTATCCAACAAAAGAAGGGGAATATGAAATCGATGCAACAATCGATGCCAGTTTGTATGGGATGTTCGCCTTCGGTGTGTATGATTCCAATGACATCAAGATACAAAATACGATGAAGGCAATCGAAGAGTCCTTGTGGGTCAGGACCAAAATAGGTGGAATTGCGCGCTATGAGTATGACCAATACCAGCGCGTCGGGAATGATGACACGATTCCGGGAAATCCGTGGATAATCTGCACCATGTGGTTGGCACAATACTATGTATCAACAGCAAAGTCTGTTGAAGATCTCGAACGTGTAGTGAACTATTTACGATGGACCGTGTCACGTGCATTACCCTCCGGAGTGCTGGCAGAACAGATAAATCCATTTACCGGAGAACCTATTTCCGTTTCTCCCCTGACATGGAGCCACGCCACGGTAGTACAGACGGTAATGGATTATCTTGAAAAACTGCAGGAATTACATACTTGCGAACGATGCGGGCGATCGATATTCCGTTACGATCGGGCAGGCCGACAACAAGTAAAAAAACATTCTCCAACGTATTTAGGGGTAATTTCAGATCAGGAACATATCCAGTACCTTGATCAGGCAAAGGTAAAAAAAGATAGTGAATATATTACCGTGAGTGTAGACCCGAGGCGGTGTGTGGGTTGTGGAATCTGTGTTGAGAACTCGAATGGGGTTATGGATGTGGTCGAGGACAAGGCAAAGATCATCGCCGAAAAGGTTTCTGGCTGGGACATCAAACCTGGATTTGAAAAGTGCTGCCCATTAGGGGCAATTACGGTAGAAAATAAATGAAGATCAGGCACAAACTCGTAATACTATTAGCCGTGCTGTTGGTTACTTTGAACGGCGTGATTGCCTTTTCAGTTTATAAACGGACGCGTCAGGAATTTGTTAAAGAAGTTCGGGAAAAGGCCAAGTTGATTGCTACGGAATTAGAAACCACCAGAAATTATCTTGCTTCTGCACTGCAAACATCCAAAATCGAAATCAACGAACAGACAAAACTTTTTATTCCAGCCGTTTCTGGTCGTGCCATCGGGGTAAAATTTGCCGAAAAGACCGGTTATATTATTAAGCAAACAAGCATGAGATTTAGAAATGTGTTCAATAAACCCGATCTCTTTGAAGAGATGGTACTCAGAAAAATGGAGGAAGATCCGAATCTTCATGAGTATTGGGATGATGACGTTATAGATGGGAAAAGGGTGGAACGTTACCTGTATGCCTTATACGTAAAAGAGGATTGCCTCCTTTGTCATGGGCCAAAGGAAAAAGCCCCGGAATTTATACAAAAAAATTACGATGCGGGTTACGATTACAAGGTGGGAGAATTACGAGGGGCAATTAGTGTCATTATTCCAAAGGAGATTGCAGAGCAACGATTTGCAGCCAATGTCGTTTTCTTCGTTACCGTCAGTTCTATCAGCATCTTGTTGATTGTGGTCATCGTTTTCCTGACAACAGGAAAATTTATGAAGCCAATCGAAAGGCTAACTGCTGCAGTCGCCACCATTACAAAGACGGGCGACCTTACAACGAAAGTAGATGTATCATCGAAGGATGAGGTGGGACAACTGGGCAGGGCTTTTAATGATATGTCTACCAAATTGCAATCTACGTATGCCACGCTTGAACAACGAATTGCTGAAAAGACTGCCCATCTGCAGCAGGCCGTTTTGGCCCTGGAACGTGCGAACAAAATGAAATCGGAATTTCTGGCCAATATGTCCCATGAACTCCGCACACCCCTTAATGCTATAATCGGCTTTGCAGAGGTACTCAGGGATAAGATTGCCGGTGACCTGAATGAAGAACAGACGGACTTCGTTAATGATATTCACAGCAGTGGTTGTCACCTCCTCCAGATGATCAACGATATACTGGATCTGTCTAAGATTGAGGCAGGCAAGATGGAACTCCAGTACGAAGTTTTTCCTGTACCTGAGGCCATTGAGGATGTGTATACCATATTAAAAGGACTCGCGAGTAAAAAACATCTGGAATTAAAGACAGAAATACTGACGGATGTAAAAAGCATCGAAGCTGACAGGGTCAAATTTAAACAAATCTTGTATAACCTGCTCTCAAATGCCATAAAATTTACTCCTGAAAACGGGAAAATTACCCTAGAGGCCGGCATTGTGGACGACATGTTACAGATATCGGTATCTGACACGGGGATCGGGATGAAACCCGAAGATCAGGAAAAAGTGTTCAAGGAATTCTGGCAGGCAGATAGCTCTTTTGCGCGAAAATATGAAGGTACGGGACTCGGGCTTGCCCTGACCAAAAGGATTGTTGAGATGCACGGTGGAAAAATCTGGTTCGAAAGTGAATACGGAAAGGGAAGCATATTTTACTTTGCATTACCCTTAAAGGCCTCCTTCAAACCAACAAAACCGAAAGAGGGCGAAGCCAGGCCTCGTTTTGTAGCATCCCCCCTAGGAGAAAAAGAGGCAAAAACTGTTTTAGTTGTTGAAGATGACCGGATGGCAGCAGACCTTCTCACCCTGTATTTGACGAATGCGGGATATAATGTTATCGTGGCTGTGGATGGTGAAGAGGCTATTAAAAAGGCGAAAGAATTCCATCCATTTTTGATTACCCTGGATATTATGTTACCGAAAAAGGATGGATGGGACGTCCTCTCTGAACTGAAAAATTCTCAGGACGTCGCTGATATACCGGTAATCATCGTGTCGATTGTGGATAATAAAGAACTTGGGTTCAGCTTGGGTGCAGTAGAATATTTAATCAAACCCATCGACAGGGAAAAGCTCGTTACTACGGTAAATGCCTGTATGCCCCCTGAAAAGATCAAGGGGAAACCGTTGAAAATATTAGTCGTGGATGATGATGAAAAAGCCGTTAAATATATGAGCACGGTACTGGAAAATGCAGGATTTGAGGTACTGAAGGCATACAGTGGCAATGCAGGAATCAATCTTGCCATTAATAACAACCCCGACCTCATGATACTTGATCTCATGATGCCGGGGATCAGCGGTTTTGATGTGATAGAAAAGCTCAGGGTTCATCCAACAGCAAAGGGAATTCCTATCATTATATGCTCTGCAAAGGATATTACCCCGGAGGATAAAAAGGTATTAAACGGCAATATTTTGGCTATTGTTCAAAAGAGCAGCCACACGAAGGAAGATCTTCTTGCGGCAATTAAAAGGATAGAACAGTTACGTATTAAAAAAGAAATCACAGAAGCAAAGAGCGCACAGTAAGTTTCTAAATCCCAATCCTAACAAGTCTGAATTATAAAATTAAAATTTAAAAATGCCTTTGTGGCAATCGACGATATGCAATGGCAATTCATGAATTGCCACTACATTCTATGATCCACGTCATTACAGGAATTTTTTTCAAAAAACTAAATTGTTGCAACTGGTATTTTCTCATCTTTCTTTGCGTCCCTGCGTTTCTGTGGTTATATATTGGATAATTAGTCCCATTTCTTCAAGGAAAAGAGTATGTCTGACAAAAATGTAATGGTTGTTGAAGATAATGAAAAAAATCGAAAACTCATGCGTGTAGTCCTCAAGGCAAAGGGATATAATGTAATTGAGGCAACCACCGGTGAAGAGGCATTAAATATTTTAAAGAATCAGAAACCTGATATTATCCTTATGGACATCCAACTTCCAGGAATAGACGGTCTAACACTGGTGAAACAAATCAAGGCAGACGCAATCACAAAAGACATCCCCATCATTGCTGTAACCGCTTATGCCATGAAGGGAGACGAACAAAAAATCTTAGATACGGGTTGTAATGCCTATGTCAGTAAACCCATCAATACACAGGAACTACCGCTCGTCATAGAAAAATACATTAAAAAATAGGGTATGAACAAGGCAAAAATATTAGTGGCTGATGACATCAGGCAAAATGTAAAACTGCTCAGAGTGATCCTGACAGCATCTGAGTATGATGTGATTGAGGCCTATGATGGTGAAGAAGCATTAGAAAAGGCAAAAACGGAAAATCCCGATTTAATATTACTGGATATTATGATGCCCAAGTTAACAGGGTATGAGGTATGCAAGAAGTTACGCGAAGATGGAACGACAAAAAACATCCCCATCGTAATGATTACCGCCTTGCACGAAATGGATGACCGTATCAAGGGAATTGAGGCAGGCGCAGATGACTTCATTAGTAAACCCTTTAATAAAGCAGAACTCCTTGCCAGGGTAAAATCACTGCTCCGCATGAGACAACCAGTTCCCAAAAAGGATGAAACACCGGTATTGGACACGATTTTGTCCGGTCTGGCAGAAGGTGTCGTTGTTGCCGATGGGCAATGGAAAATTAAAAATATGAATCAGACGGCCCAGGAACTCTTAAATATCCAGCCCGATGCGAAAGGCCCTGATCTCCTGGCACATCTATCACGCATGAGTTTGTCTATACCCATGGATACCCTTAGAAATGCTCAAGAAAAAACCACTGAATTTCAGATATTGCCTTCGAGCAATCAACACCCCTTACCGGTAAACGCCAGGATGACAAAGATATTTGATGATCACGGAAATATCATTGGCATTACATTGATTGTAAGGCGAGAAGGAAATAAATGAATCCAAAACAGAAAGGAAAAAATTCGCCGGATTGAATAGATTTGTCGTTCAGGAAGTAAAATCATATTTACACTCATGGATTGAAAAGTTTAGATTCCACGATTTAAGGCATACCTGGGCAACGCGGTTAATCCAGAATGGAGTCGATATTTATACAGTACAGCGGCCTGGCAGGTAGAAGATTGTCCAAATGGTTATACGTTACGCTCACCATCATGCAGAAAGTCTGAGGAGTGGAGCAATGTACCGGATAGCATGACAAATGGAATTAGCACAATTTTAGCAAAGTCCCAAGAAGAAAAGGCTGCGGTATAACCTCAAACCCGTGATTTTATTGGTAGCGGGGGTGGGATTCGAACCCACGGCCTCCGGGTTATGAGCCCGACGAGCTACCAGACTGCTCTACCCCGCGTTATTGTGCAATTATTTACTTGGCTGGATGTTCCACATATCATAAATACTACAAATCAGTATATCAGCCCATACTGAACTGTCAAGGACAAAAAAACTTTCCTTTTTTCTCACCTATTCTGATACAATAGACAAACAAATCGGAATTCCGAAAATTTTAGTAACAATTGTAAGGAAATTAGTCGAAATTTTATAGCTGTCTTTGGCTATATTTACAGATTTGATAATCTAAACAATCAAGGTGGAAAAGCCAATGAAAATATTGATTATTGGAAGCGGGGGACGAGAACACGCCCTTGCATGGAAGATTGCACAATCACCCATGGTAAAAAAGATATTCTGCGCACCGGGAAATCCAGGAATTGCAGAAGTTGCTGAGTGCATTGATATAGAAGCAGAAAATATTGATGGTCTTTATAACTTTGCGATGAAACAAAAAATCGATTTGACCATTGTCGGTCCTGAAGATCCTTTAATAGCCGGCATCGTTGATAGATTCAGGGATGGACATTTGCATATATTCGGGCCCAATAAAAGGGCAGCGACCATCGAGGGGAGCAAGGTCTTTGCCAAAACTCTTATGAGGAAACATGGCATCCCCACTGCGGATTTTAAGGTCTTTGAGGATTTAAAGCAGGCAAAAAAACACGTAGCATCATGTGAATTCCCCTTAGTTATTAAAGCTGATGGATTGGCCAGGGGAAAAGGTGTGTTTATCTGTAAGACCTTGGAAGAGGCTAACAAACACATAGAGGATATCATGAAGGAAAAGATCTTCGGACAAGCGGGTGACAGGGTTGTCATCGAAGAGTTTCTTTCGGGAGAAGAAGTCTCCATCCTTGCAATTACCGATGGAAACACCATCTTGCCTCTCCCATCCGTACAAGATCATAAAGCCATTTATGACGGTGACAAGGGGCCAAATACAGGCGGTATGGGGGCATACTCACCGGTGCCAGCGATTACGGAAGATATGCAGCTTTTCATAGAGGAGAATATCCTGGTGCCCGTCATTCATGCCATGAAGAGAGAAAATCGACCCTATAAAGGCGTCATTTATGCAGGATTAATAATCACAAGCGCTGGGCCAAAAGTGCTTGAATTTAACGCCCGATTTGGTGACCCAGAGACTCAGGTCCTTCTCATGAGGATGAAGAGCGACTTAGTCCCGATCCTTGTGTCTACGGTAAAGAATACTTTAGAGAATACAGAAATTGAATGGAATGATTGCGCCTCCATTTGCGTAGTCATGGCCTCCAGGGGCTACCCTGATAAATATGAAAAAGGATTTCCTATTTCAGGACTGGATGCAATAAGAAGGCTGGATAATGTCCAGGTCTTTCATGCAGGGACTTCCATGAAAGATGGGAAGGTTGTAACCAACGGTGGGCGCGTCCTGGGGGTCACGGCATTAGGGAAAAGTATACAAGAAGCTCAGAAGACCGCTTATGATGCAATTCAGAAATTATCTTTCACGGGGGCGCATTACCGAAGGGATATTGGCGCAAAGGCCATTTATCGAAATAATAAAACGAGACACCTATAAGCCTCTGTCTCACAAGGATTAATGAAAGATGTCACCCTGAGCCAATGGCGAAGGGTCTCACCAAACTGGATTCTTTGCTTCGCTCAGAATGACAAAAACCAAAGAGCACCTAGCGCAGCTTCGCCGCAACCAAAAAGTTGCAGCAGGCAGGACACAGTTGGCAGTAGGTAAAAAGTGATACATATCCATTACAAACTGCCAACTACTTACTGCTTACTGCCTACTTAAGCGGACAAATGGGCTAGTTACTAAGAACTTACAAAAAAAGAAATTTTTACTGGATAATACTATAAGAAGGCTAACAAGTAGTTGCAAGAATTTCTTTTTAGCGCTTTTACTGATTTCAACGCAGTTAACATATTTGGTTTTAAAGACATGTATGCAAATAAAAAATCAAAATTACTGATCGGGCTAACGATGGGTGATCCGTGCGGGATCGGTCCGGAGATTATTGTAAAGTCGTTAAAATCTCCGGCCGTCAGAAAGATTGCCAATTATGTCATCATTGGCAATAAGAACGTATTTGAGCAGGCGGCCGGGACTTTAAAAACACCTTTAAAATATCGCACAATTTCTCATATATCAGAAATTGATGACTCAAAAGAAACCATTTCACTGTTGTCTATTGATAATTTTAACTCAAATCTAATAACGCAGAAGAAGGCAACAGCAGAAGGTGGTGAATTGTCCGTTCAATGTGTGATCAGGGGAATCAATCTCGCCATGAGCGGGCACATCGACGCTCTCGTTACAGCGCCGATTTGCAAGGAGGCCATCCATAGCGCTGGATATGGCTACCCCGGCCATACAGAAATGCTCAAGATTTTTTCTGGTGCCGAGCGTGTCGTTATGCTGATGGTTGGTGGAAGGCTAAGGGTGGCCTTTGTGACCGCGCATATTGCCTTAAAAGACGTACCGCAATCAATTACCATCGAAGATATCCTGGGGACAATAACCATAACTAATGAAAACCTCAAACGGTATTTTGGCCTAAAAAAGCCAAAGATCGCCGTCTGTGGTTTAAACCCGCATGCAGGGGAGGAAGGTATCTTTGGAGACGAGGAGAGGAAGGTTGTTATTCCCGCAGTTGAAAAGGCAAAGAAAAAGGGCATACTATGTGATGGACCTGTCTCAGCCGATACCATATTTTACAAGGCATTGAAGGGTGCTTATAACGTGGTTGTTGCCATCTATCACGACCAGGGCGCAATTCCCCTGAAGTTACACGCCTTTGAGACTGGGGTAAACATTACTTTGGGCATTCCATTCATCCGTACGTCACCTGACCACGGCACTGCCTATGATATCGCAGGCAAGGGTATTGCCAATCCCCATTCAATGATGGAGGCCATAAAAATGGCGGCGAGAATGTCAAGAGGCCGTTAACAAGAGAGACTGAAGCGCAGAGGAAAATGTTTATAAAGGACTTGAAAAATTGCAAAGAATTTATCGCCAGGGATAATGCAATTCTGCGTGAACTCCTGCATCCCGATAAGGAAAACCTTAAACTTCGATACAGTCTAGCATATGCAACCGTTAAGCAGGGTGATACTTCATACCGTCATAAACTCAAGAATTCAGAAGTATACTACATCTTGGAAGGTGAGGGAATAATGTATATTGATAATGAGGCTGCAGAAGTTCGTCAGGGCCAGGCCATTTATATCCCGCCAAATGCAATCCAATGTATTAGAAATACCGGACACGATGATTTAAAATTCTTGTGTATTGTTGACCCGGCCTGGCGACCTGAAGATGAAGAGGTGTTGTAAATTAGTTGATAGTTATAAAAAACTAAAAATATAGACGAACCCCATTTTTGGAACACGGACAAACCCGTTTGCCCATGCCACCTACTATCGCAAGGCGATTATGCCACAAAACGAAATAGACTTTATTCCCCATACACCGGCCGTACTGAAGCAGATTTTCAGTCGTAGGGGGATTCTACCCAGCAAGCGGTTTGGTCAAAATTTTCTCATTGACCAGAACATTTTATTAAGTATTCCCAACATTGCAGACCTGAAGGAAGATGACGTCATTCTGGAGATTGGTACGGGAACAGGGGGTTTGACAAGGTTACTGGCTGCCAGGTCCCGGCATGTATTTACCGTAGAGGTGGATAAAAAGTTATTTGAACTCTCATCTGACATACTAAAATTTTATAAAAATATTACCCTTATCAATACAGATATCTTAAAAACGAAACACGAACTGAATCCGGATATAACATCACTTATACTTAATTGGCTGAGGGAACACAATCAAACCCACATAAAAGTTGTTTCAAATCTGCCGTATAATATCAGTACTCCGGTGATCATCAATCTCTTAGAAGGTGATTTACCTATCGAACTGATGGTGCTCATGCTTCAAAAGGAGATCACGGAGCGTATGACGGCAATTCCCGGTACAAGGGGATATGGCATATTATCGGTAATTACGCAGTTGTTTTCCGAAGTAGACGTCGTAAAAACCTTACCCCCGGAGGTATTCTGGCCAAGACCTGAGGTTCATTCGGCCATTGTTAAGGTGGTTGTCCACAAGGAAAAATATGCAGGCAGGATAACAGACTATCCATTTTTCAGAAAGATCGTCTACGCAATATTTACTTCCCGACGCAAGACCTTGATAAATAGTCTTGAAAATTTAAACTTACCTAAAATTTCAAGAGAACAACTGAAGGGGATTATTAAAGACATGCAATTGGATGAACGAATAAGGGGAGAAAATCTGGGCGTTGATCAACTGATCCATCTTTCAGATGCTATTGGGAAGCTTAAAAACATCTCCTGTTGAAAATTCCTGAAAAAAACCGGTCACTGTAAATTAGGTCGGGTTTTAAAAGATAAAAACCCAACGAACCTCTTGTTATTTTGAACACGTTCACTTTGTTCTGTGTAAATTCCGTGTGGAATTTTGACATCGTAAGATTTCTCTGTGCAATGATGATAGGCGAGGAGGCCTGTTCCACGAGAACAGCTTGTGTAGGGTGCGTCCTACGCACCATCCATACTAAATCCGAAACACAAAATCGTTGGACTGGCGTTTACGACGAAGTCCGATACTCGTAACAATTTCAAATTAAGCTATCTACGAAGCACCATTTACCTTTAAGTCAAACGTACACTCAAGAAGTCTAGCGGCGCGACGACAGGCAACCATGCGGGCGGTAAAGATCTCAAAATACTCCACCATATCGGAGATTTCCTTGTCAATATCGAGTACGAGAGTGATTGTCTTTTCATGGGCATTCATGTGAAGCTTGGATTTTGTTACGGCATAATTGACCCGGTCGTGGATATCAAATTTAATCTCCTTTAGACTTCGCACCCTCGATCGATGGACATCAGATTTATCGGCAAGGATGAGTGCGGCTGATACCGGGCTTACAATATCACAAGCGCCTTCATCGTGATTTCCTACCGCACTCATAACGAGAACCCGGTCTTGTACAGGCATGTTTAGTTCTTTTAGGAATTGACTGGCTAGGTGAGCACTATGCTCCGGATGCGAATGGCGACTAACCACGTTTCCGATGTCATGAATATACCCGGCAATGGCCGCGAGTTCACAAGTGTTTGCGTCGTATCCGAGTTCTTCGAGAATTTTTCGTGCATTCTTAGCCACATAATTTCCATGACGTTCCCCATGTTCTGTGTAACCGATCACACCCAGAAAATCATTCGCCTTTTTAATGTATACTTTAACGTCCGGATGGTTTTTTACCTGTTTCAGTGTAATCATATTTTTCCCTTACTTTATTTTTTTCCATGTGGTCCCATCTGGTTTGTCATCGAGGGCGATACCTATTTCTGAGAGTTTACTGCGGATGAAGTCAGACAATTGCCACTGTTTTGCCTTCCGAAGTTCATTGCGGGTGTCAATCAGTATCTGTATAACGTTATTTAGAACGTCTGTTTCGACTCTTTTTACGGATTCGAAGGTTTTGGGGATAATACCCAGGATATTGCCGCCGAGTTCCTGATACAATTTATCAATATCTTCCAGGCATTTTTTGCTTATCTCCTGGCCAGAATTTAATAAGGTATTTACCTCTTTTGATAGGTCAAAAAGGACGGCAATAGCGCCGGGGGTATTGATGTCTTCGTCCATTGCATCAAGGAATGTCTTTTTATAATGTTCCAATTTTTCATAGATTTCTCCAGGCACAAAACCATCCTTTGCATCAGTTATCCGCTCCCGCAGACCTTTGACGGTATTGTGCAGGCGTTCAAGACCCTTATTTGCCGCGTTCAGCGCTTCGTTGCTATAGTCAAGGGGACTGCGGTAATGTGAAGTGAGGATAAAGAACCTTATCGTTAACGGGTGGTAACTCTTGAAGGCATCCTTGAGGGTAATAAAGTTACCAAGGGATTTTCCCATCTTTTGCCCATTCACGGTAACCATGTTATTGTGAATCCAGTACCGTACAAATGGTAAATCGTTTGCTGCCTCGCTCTGCGCAATTTCACATTCGTGATGTGGAAAGGTGTTTTCCAGTCCACCCCCGTGAATGTCCAGCGTCTGTCCCAGGTACTTCATCGACATGGCGGAACATTCAAGGTGCCAGCCAGGAAAACCTTCTCCCCATGGACTTTTCCACCGCATAATGTGACCGGGTTCGGCCCTCTTCCAGAGCGCAAAATCGGAAGGATTTCTTTTTTCAGGATTGATTTCTATTCTGGCGCCTGCCTCAAGCTCTTCCAGTTTTCTTCCGGAGAGTTTTCCATATTCTTTAAATTTGCTGACATCAAAGTAAACAGAACCGTTTACTACATAGGCGTATCCTTTTTCAATTAATCTTTCTACAAGCTCAATTTGTTCAGGGATATGTGCAGTCGCCCGTGGTGAGATATCAGGCCTTAAGTTGTTTAGAGCATCCATGTCCTCGAAATAGCTTCGAGTGTATATTTCGACAAGTTCGGCAGGTTGTATGCGTTCTAGCTGGGCACGTTTCAGTATCTTGTCTTCACCAGTATCGGCGTTGTCTGTCAGATGGCCAACGTCGGTAATGTTCTGCACGTAACGTACTTTGTAACCCAGGTATCGAAGATAACGGACAATCACGTCAAAACTAACGTAACTCTTGGCGTGTCCAAGATGAGGATGATCATACACCGTAGGACCACACACATACATACTAACGTAACCTTCATGCAAAGGGGTAAAGACTTCTTTTTTTTTCGTTAAAGAATTGTAAAATTTCAGTGTCATGGTTTAATTTTGCTATATCCCAAATATTTTAAGTATATCGTGTATCAAAAGAATGTAAAAGTTCACCACATTAAAATATATCCATCAATCCTATTTTTAAGCCATTTAGCAAGGGGGATTCGAGGGTACTGTCTTTGCTGTATGTCTTATACAGTTGATAGGTATTATCCTTCAGGGTGTAAATCTCTATTTCCTCACCTTCCGGAATTACTATCCAGTATTCCTTTATACCAAATTTTGCATACAGTTTCTTTTTCTGCACCATGTCCCTGTATGCGCTATTCTCCGAAATTATTTCTATTACGAGGTCAGGTGCGCCCTGGACATTCTTTTCACCGATAATATGGAGCCTGTCCTTTGAGATGAATAGTAAGTCAGGTTGAACTACATTTTCATTATCAAAATACACATCATATGGCGCATAAAAGAGCTCGCCGAGTTTATTTTCCGTTATAAATTTTTCAAGGATAAATTCAAGCCTTCTTGAAATCCTTTGATGATTTGTAATCGGAGACGGCGTCATAAGTAATTCTCCATTGATAAGTTCATACCTCATGTCGTCTGAGATTTTGCAATAATCCTCGTAGGTATATTTTTTTGTTTCTTTTTCTACAACGATTTGTGCCATAATAAAACTCCTCACCAAATGATTTATTCGGATGAACAGTTATGACGTCAGAATAGTTACTTTTTCACCAAAAGAAACCGTTCGATCCTTTTAGAGCACGTATTAATACCTAAAATATTGACAATACTATACAGTTCTGGTCCATGTTCTCTACCGGTTAATGCAATACGAATAGGCATATAAAGCCCTTTGCCATTTACTTTTGTTTCTTTTTGCGCAGCCTTTAAGGCTTCTTTAAAAATTTCAGGAGACAGGGTGCCAATTTTTTGGAGTTCCCTGTAAAAGGACAAAAGGACCGATTGTGATATCTCCGACGATAAAAATTCAACATGTTTTTCACTTACAACAGCATCCTTGAAAAAGATATCCGCCTCCTGAACAATTTGGGACATACAAGATATGTTATTTCTCAGTGCATCGACCATCAATCTCAATTTAGCTCTATCGATTTTGTTTTCATCTGTAGAAATGAAACCAGAGGCTTGCAGGTAAGGTATCGCCAGGTTTGTAAGCCTTTCTAAATCTGCTTCACGGATATATTGACCGCTTAACCAATCCAATTTTTGCTGATCGAACACAGAGGACGCCTTACTCATAGCGCCTATCTCAAATGTATCAATGATATCGTCGATCTTAAACTTCTCCTTCTTGTCCCTGGGCGCCCAGCCCAGGAGTATCATATAGTTTAGGAGCGCCTCCGGTAAATAACCCAATTTCCGGTATTCCGAAAGAGAAAAAGCCCCGTGCCGCTTGCTCAATAAGGTGCGATCTGTCCCCATGGTAAGTGAAAGATGGGCAAATTGCGGAGGTTTTCGATTCAATGCGTTAAAAAGCAATATATGACACGGCGTATTTGATAAATGGTCTTCTCCGCGGATGACGTGGGTAATCTGCATCAGGGTATCATCCACTGCAACGGCAAAGTGAAACGAGGGTGTTCCATCTGACCGCATAATCACAAAATCTCCAACCAGGCTCATATCAAATTGACACGTCCCCCGAATCAGGTCATCGAATACCAGTAACTCTTCTGGCACTTTAAAACGAATGGTGAAACTGAGCCCAGATGTTTCAAACGCCTTTTTTTGCTTGTCTGTTAAATTACGACAACGATTATCGTACCGCGGAGGTCTTCCAGTTTGTCTGGCAATCTGTCTCCGCTCTTCCAATTCTTCAGGGGTACAATAGCAACGATACGCAAGCCCTTCTTGTAAAAATCTCTGGCAGATGTCGTTGTAAATATGCAGACGTTCTGACTGTAAATAGGGGCCGTACTGACCACCCACATCAGGCCCTTCCTGCCAGGCCAATCCCAGCCAGTGCAGGTCTTCGATAAGTTGGTACATGTACCTTTTCTCAGAGCGGGCGACATCCGTATCTTCAATTCTCAAGATAAAAACTCCTTTATGCCGTCTTGCAAATAACCAGTTGAAAACGGCAATGCGTGCATTCCCGATATGTAAAAGACCTGTAGGCGAAGGGGCAAAACGAACTCGAACCATAAATTGTTAAAAATGTATTGAAAAGTTTAAATTAATGTCTTTTTCTTGCAACAACAATATCTTGAAGGGTTTTATCTGCATTTTCTTCTCGTCCACACCAAGACCCGTATACAATATTAGTAATTTCATAATTATTTTGTCCATATATATTCTTCAACCATTCTTCGTCAATTCCAATTAAACGTTCATTAACATCAGCATCCCTCGCCCAGTAGTTGTCATATTGATAGTTCAACAGTTTACGGCCTTGCTTGACAAGGGTTTTATTACTCAATCCTTGGTTGTCTAAAAGCAGTGATTCATTGTTTACTATAAAGTATGTTGCGAGCACGATTGCTCCTGGTTTTAATACTCTTTTGATTTCAGACAGATAATGTGATATTTCAGATGGTAATAAATGTGTAAAAATTGAATTTAAATAAACAATGTCAAAAACATTATTATTGTAAGGGAAAATATATTCAGCAGTTTTATGCTTTCCTGTTGGATTATAATAGGAGTGCCATAAGTCAGCATGGTTGAAAGTAAAATTATTATTCTTTTTGCCAACAGAATTTCTCCAGAATTTAATAAATTCCAAAAAATCTTTTTAATGGTGCAAGTTAAAGAATGAAAAAAGTTCATTTTTTTTATCTTATAGCCAATAATTAAAAGATTTGTACAGTAAGCTCTTTCTGCTAAAACTACGATGTCAGCAATTCTATTTTGGGTATGATTGCTTTTTGCTCTGGCGATAGCATAACCGTAAATCTCAATTCCTTTAGCATAATACTGTATTGTATTTTGCAAACTAATCCATTCTGGAATAGCCATTCCAAAGGTACATAGGTTTGGTATTACCCTGATTCTGAAATTGAGAGATATCCAGCTTGATGGTATTGTCTTGGAAAAGTTTTCTGGACATCAAGCCAAAAAGGTCAGCCAATCCGTAATGTTCTTCATATCTTACGATGGTTGCTTCGGTAAGTCCCGCCATTTTTTTCGTTAAACTAATGGCATCTTCCAGATAACCTAATTGGTCGACTAATCCATTCTCGAGGGCCTGTTTGCCGGTATAGATTCTCCCGTCGGCAATCTTTTTTACCGCTTCGATATCCAGGTTCCTTCCCGTAGAGACCACTTTTACGAATTGCATATACATTTCATCGATAATACCTTTTAAAACGGCTGCTTCGTCAGGTGTCATCTGTTTCAGCGGGGAACCGATCTCTTTGAGATTGCCAGAAGCGATGGAATTATCCTTTATGCCATACCGATTGATAAGTTCTGCCACATTGATTAACGGCATAATTACCCCGATACTCCCAGTGATTGTTGTAGGATGCGCAACAATGGCATCAGCCGCTGAGGAGACATAGTATCCGCCGGAGGCCGCAATGTCCTGCATATAGACGACAACCTTTTTTTGTGTCACGGCCTTGAATTTTATAATCTGATTGTAGATAATGTCGCTAGCCGTGATACCGCCACCGGGGCTATCTACTTCTAACAGAATGGCTTTTACATGAACATCATCAGCGGCTTGTTCCAATTGCTGTTTCACGACCTCTACAATGCTGGGTTTCTCTAGAAATAGACCCTCTGCCGATTCATTACTCAATATGCCCTTAATGGGAATTATGGCAACCTTGCTCTCTCCGCTCCCCTCGATAACGGTTTCGGCAACCTGTTTCTTACCTTTAGCCGCGGCACTCGTGATGAGTGCCTTGCTGAGGACAAGAGAACCGATAAAGAGCATGAATAACAAAAGCGTACATAAGAAAAAGAATGAGGCTAGTCCGACGGCAACCCAGAAACCAGCGCCCCTGCTTTTTTTGATGCACACGGGTTGCCATCCAGCCCTTGGTGGTATATTGTCATGTTGTATATCTGTCATAAATCCTCTCTACCTACTTTTCTTCACAAATACAAGGTATTCCTTTGCAAACGGGACATCCTGCGGTGTATTTACTAATTGTTTCTTCCATCTTAATACCCGATAGGCTTGCCAGGGCAAAGAGCCACGCAAGTACATCGGCAAATTCTTTTTTCATCTCTTCTTTATTGTTTTCCCTCAATGCACGCGAAAGTTCCCCCACTTCTTCGGCAAACCACATAAAGGTCTTGGACAAACCGCGTTGAGCGTCTTTTTTTAAATAGGTCTCTTCAATAAGTTTTTGGAATTTGTCAATTTCCATAGCACAACAAACCTTAAGCGGGTAGTTTTCTGCATATAGTCAATGTTAAATGCATGTCAAGGAATTTCAAATTTTTGGTAGAAGCCAACTCCCGTTGGCGACCGGGCACTTGCATTCCGCTATGGAATGCCGGTCGCCGTCAGGAGACGGCTCCTACCTTAAGGTTTACACATCAGTTGCATGATACAATTCTTCACCATGCCATTCAGGGATCAGGGTATGTTTTATAGCCAATACATCCAGTATCTTAGCCACAACAAAGTTCACCTGATCATCTATAGTTTTTGGGTTATGATAAAATCCAGGCGTGGCCGGCAAGATGCATGCCCCTATGGAAGATAATTTTAGCATAGCTTCCAGATGAATGGAAGATAATGGTGTTTCACGCGGCACCACCACAAGTTTTCTGCTTTCTTTAATGGTTACACTTGCTGCCCGTTGAATGAGATTGTTTGAAATACCATGGGCAATGGAGCACAGGGTATTCATACTGCATGGTACAATGATCATTGCCTTGATGGGGTATCGACTGCTGGCAATAGTCGCAGTAATAACCGAGTTATTATAGTAAATAATATTGTCCGTAGTGTAACCCAAAAATTGCACAAGATCCGGGCGGTTGCGGTCCAGATCAACTCCTAATTCATGCTTAATAACCAATGCTGCGGCATCCGATATGGACAGGTGGATATTGTATTCCTTTCTGCAAAGGATTTGCAGGAGACGCTGTCCATAGATGACCCCACTTGCCCCGGTAATGCCGACAATAATGTTTTCCACACAAACCCCCTTAAACGTGAAAAGGCTTTAACACTGAAAGCACGTCGTAAATAGCATGTGTATAAACAGCAATACCTAATCCCCGAAACATAAAGATAGCTGATAAAAATATCCCCGCTAACAATCGGAACGTAAAATTGGCATACGTAAAGCTGTCACTTATAGTCCCCACATAGTGCATGCTGGTAAACATGAGGGCTCCCAGAATGATACTTATTATTGCACCGCTGGGTTTGTTGATTTTTAACAGGGTCACAAATAGGTAATATAATACCGTCAGGAGAAGGAGTCGAAATACAATCTCCTCATAAACCCCTGCACCAACGGAAAGGATAATCTCCATCCATATACTTGTGGAAAAAGGTTTTGCGAGTACACAAGGGAATAATACCTTATAAACAATGGATCCAAGTGCATAGCCCATAAAAAGGGAGTAGGCCATGCTTTCCATAAACATCGGGATAAATATCAGAGAGTTAAAGCGATATTCTTTTTCTATATAAAATACGGATGTAAACAAAAAAGCAATGACCAGCGAGTTAAATATCAAAGAGCCGTTTTTGCCAAATAAAGCCAGGGGGGTTTTAATGACAACATCGGCAGCGTTTTTGATGCTTGACCCCAGCATTGCAATCCCCACTTCGTAAAGAATTAGCAAGGGCAGGATAAATAAAAAGCTATTGGCCAGGCTCTTTGAACGATAGAAATACGATTTCATTTACACAAACTGTATTGCCAGGAAGAATATCGTACAGATGTTTCACGATCGATACCCATATACGCGCTGCAGAAATTGTAGATCCAGAACGTGATATTCAAAGGGTAATCGCAATACCCTGCACCTTTCCTACGGCCAATGCCTGAGAGACCATGATAAATTTTTTACCCGGATTTTTAAGATTAAGAGGTAACATGAACTGCTTACGGCAGAAATTCCGTTAAACCCAGAAAGGCGCCAAGAATGATAATATATTTCATTATCAACATTTTGGTAAAACAAGGATTCAAAAGGGGTTTGCAAAGGAGTGAAGTTAGTATAGCAGCCAATCTGCGGGGTGTCAATAAAGTTTCAAAAACTCAGAAGGGCGTAGATAATGAAGTGTTTTAGACCAAAAAACATTTGACAAAAGGGGTCGATGTGCTACAATTTTGGTTAGTTTGGTCAATGTGCGAAATAACAAAATAGCTATAGCATGTATAGGGTTATCGCTTGAATGAAGGGATTGGTATATGGTTCTTATGGAACTCTCAAAGATTATCATTACGGAGACAAGCGATCATCAGATTATTGTCCTAAAGGAAAAGGAAGGACAACGAAGCTTTCCAATTGTCATTGGACTCCATGAGGCATGGGCAATTGACCGTGCAGTGAAAGGGATTACCACTCCACGTCCTTTGACGCATGACCTGATCAGTAACATCATTGAAGGTTTGAATGCCGGAGTTGAAAGAATCGTTATAAATGATCTGAGGAATAATACCTTTTACGCAAAGATTATATTACAGCAAAACGGTTCAACCGTGGAGATTGATTCCAGACCCAGCGATGCTATTGCACTTGCAATGCAAAGGAACACACCAATCTTTGTGGCCAAAAAGGTTTTAGCAGAAGTTTGTAAATCAGAAGACGCGTTTTAAATCTTTTTCCGCAAGGCTCAGGAAAATGAGGAGGGATGGCCGAGTGGACTATGGCGGCAGTCTTGAAAACTGCTGGAGGCGAAAGTCTCCCGTGGGTTCGAATCCTACTCCCTCCGCCATGTGTTTTATCATCTGTGCCCCTGCTACTTTATTGTGTATGGTACAGCTAAAATAAATTCATAAAACCACGAATATCCCTTAAATACAGTAAGGATATCCGTGGTTATTTTATTTTAAAAAAATATTTCTACATAAAAACCCAAATAATGGAGAGGTGGCTGAGTGGCTGAAAGCGACGGTTTGCTAAACCGTTGTAGGGACAAAATCTCTACCCCGGGTTCGAATCCCGGCCTCTCCGCCATATATCTTTTTATAGTGCGTCGTTCTGCCGCAAGGGTGTAATTTTAGACGATAGCGCTAGGCAACTTCTATGAAGATTGGGATCATTGCGGATACTCATGATAATATCCATGCTATTCAAAAGGCCGTTTGTTTTTTTAATACACAGGATCTGAAGTATGTCATCCACGCCGGGGATTATGTTGCCCCATTTTCCCTAAAAGAACTAATGAAGCTAAAGGCAAAGTTTATCGGGGTATTCGGGAATAACGATGGTGAAAGAAAGGGATTGAAGAATATTTGCAATAACATCCATGAACCACCCTACGATCTTCTTTTAAATGGTAAACATATTATTGTGACCCACATGATGGAGAGTCTTTCAAAGAGATCGGTGATAAATACGGATATCATTATCAGTGCTCATACGCATATACCGGAGATTAAAACGGGGAGTCCCGTATATATAAACCCTGGTGAGTGCGGAGCGTGGCTATACGGAAAGAGCACTGTTGCTGTGCTTGACCTTGAAACATCTCATGCTGAGATTATTGACCTTTCAACAATAGTATCATTGGATGAAGACCAGCGAGGTAAGACCTCAGACCAATAAAAAACATTTGAAACATGTGGTTTCAGTAATTCTTTTTAAAACTTGACCTATTCACCGTTTTTACGAGGACAAGCTTGTAAAGAATAAACCGTAGATAAAAATTTTGTAGAGTAGAAAACAAGAGACCTGAATAGAAAAAGCCCTCCATTTATGGTAAAAGTAGTTT
>JBKBTA010000019.1:0-28098 GCA_046291035.1 Candidatus Brocadia sp. | reverse complement strand
TACGGCTTTTCCAATTCATTTGGGTTAGGAATTTCAAAATAAAAAGTAGGATGGGTCAAGCGAAGCAGACCCATCGGCTATTAATTGATAAGGGGATTCGAAATGTCTTCGACAACACCTCAGCCCATAAAAGAATTCCAGGTAGTTAATCGGATTATAGAATATTTAATGGGCGCTCCGAATGTTATTAATTCCAGGGATTGGACACTGCGTCGTAGCGCAGAACGATTTGCATCGTTTACGAAATTTGGGAATGTGGCCGTCCATTCTACCGTCAAGAATCGCAGCGCAAAAGTAACCGTCTACATAGGAAGCGATGCTGTTCGTCAGAAGACGCTTAATTCGCAGCAAACGGAGATCATGAATAACCTTCACAAAACATTATGTTCTCTGGAAAAGTATGTTAAACGGACACCGATTGTTCGGGTCAATCGAACCATGGGAAACAATGATGAATTTTCACCGAATTGTAATATTTTTGTTTCCATCCAGAGACCCGAAATGATCAGGCTTGCCTATATGACGTGGGCGACGCTCTTTCCAGTAAAACCTGATGGGGGACCGAAACAGTATATTGTTTATATTCCAGAGTGGCAGGAGGGTGAACGGCAAATTTTAGTCTTCCCGGAGATAAGCACTACGATTGTTTTGGGGACGGATTATTACGGTGAGTCCAAAAAAGGGTTCCTGAGGATGGCCATGTGGAATGCAAAACAGAGGGGGATGCTGGGCCTGCATGCAGGTTCTAAGATTTTAAAGGCCAGGGGGCCGGATGGTCGCCTGAGAAGATACGGGATGCTCATCTTTGGGATGAGTGGTACCGGGAAGACGACACATACCTGTCATACGCATGGATTAAACGATAAGGACGAAGGGATTGAGATACTCCAGGATGACGTGGTCTTTCTCAAGAAAGATGGTTCCGCCTTCGGTTCTGAACGTGGGTTCTATTTAAAGACGGAAGGTCTTGACCCTGTAACTCAGCCGATCATTTACAAGGCAGCAACATCCCGCGATGCGATCTTTGAAAATGTGATGATCGATTACGAGGGGAATCTCTATTTTGAAGACGATACATTGACCAGCAACGGACGCGGGATTATGATGCGAGAGGATCTCAGTCCGTATATTTCAAACAGCATTAATTTACCACCCATTGCTGAAATGGATGGGCTGATCGTCGCCTTTATTACCCGTCGGCATACCGTGGTGCCCCTTGCCGCTAAACTTACGCCTGAACAGGCTGCAGCAGCCTTCATGCTGGGTGAATCCATTGAGACATCTGCTGGTGATCCAAAACGTGCAGGAGAGTCTATCAGGGAGGTGGGTACAAATCCGTTTATCATAGGGGACAAATCGTATGAAGGAAACTGGTTCTATGATTTTGTGAAACGACACGAGGGCAGGGTTCAATGCTATCAGTTGAATACGGGTGGTCTTGGGGAGATTATCGAAAATCACCCAAACGGTGTAAAGGTGTTTAAGCGTAAGGTACAACGGGTAGAGATACCGGAGATGTCCGCTATTATCCGGGGTATTGTGCGCGGTACTAATAAGTGGGGCAAAGATAAATACTGGAATCTTGAGGTGCCAACTTTTGTTGATGGTATGGATTTATCCAAATATAATGTGGAGAAATTCTATGCTGTGGATAGTATTATCAATCAGGTATCTGATTTACGGTGCGAGCGTGTTGATTATATAGAAAAATTTAACTCGTTGGATAAAACCATTATCAAGGCGGCAGAAATAATGTGAGAAAACAGGTGTAAAAAAGTAGTTGACATTCACTGGTGTTTTGTTAAAATGTCTACAATTTCTATATACATTCTTCTTGTAGGTGGGCAAAGTTTATGAAACTGTCGAAAAAAAGCGATTATGCCTTACGCGCCATGATCTATCTTTCCATGAATTATAAAAATGGCGCTGTGCAGATCAAAGAAATTTCTGCAAAGGAAAAAATTCCGCAAAAATTTTTAGAAAACATCCTTCTTACCCTGAGGAAAGTAGGTATACTCAATAGCAAGATAGGTCTGAAGGGTGGTTATGAGTTGGCAAGGTCACCTGATTTGATTACATTAGGGGAGGTGATTCGCGCGCTTGATGGTGCAATTGCGCCGGTAGACTGTGTGAGTAAAATATCTTACAAACCGTGTTCAGAAGAAGTTACTTGCGTCATACGGGGTGTGATGATGGACATTCGGAATGCAATAACGGATGTCCTGGATACAATGACCTTTGCTGACATGTGTAAGCGTGTTAAAGATTCTCTGGAAAAGAGAACGAATGACGTGCTAACGTATTCGATATAATAAATAAATTTTTTTTGGGTTAAATTTCTATTAAAACGGTAGAATTTGTTGTGCTTCGTTGAGGCTTCCGAAAGATGGTAAATATTTTGAGAATCTGGGTTGGTTTGTTACTCCTGTTCTTTTTCATTGTTGCGGGTAGTGCCTGTTCAAGGATGAGTAATGACTCTACTATTCGGGTAGGATATTTTCCGAATATTACCCATGCGCAGGCCGTCGTTGGGCTGGCCGATGGCACCTTTGCAACCTATCTGGGGCCTCGGCTCAAGATAAAATCGACTCTGTTTAATGCAGGACCATCTATTATTGAGGCCGTATTTTCCGGGGATATAGACATTGCGTATGTTGGTCCGAGTCCCGTGATAAACGGGTATGTTAGGTCAAATGGAAAGGCATTTAAAGTGGTTTCCGGTGTAGCAAGCGGTGGTGCGTTATTTGTAGTAAGACCAGATTCTTCTATAAAAAAGGATAAGGATCTTTCCGGAAAGAGGATTGCAACGCCGCAGCTTGGGAACACACAGGATATTGCCCTTCGGGGGTATATCAGGAATTGCGGCTTGAAGCCAAAGGAAAATGGTGGAACGGTTAATATCCTACCATTGCGTAATCCTGATATTTTAAATCTCTTTATGAGGAGACAAATCGACGGCGCCTGGGTTCCGGAACCATGGGGAACAAGACTTATTAAAGAGACAGGTGGAGAGGTTTTTCTTGATGAAAGAGCCCTGTGGAAAGACGGCAAGTTTAGTTCTACGCTGATGATTGTTGGGACAGATTTTCTGGAAAGACATCCCGATTGGGTCAAACGGTGGTTGGCAGCTCATGTGAAAATAACCCGCTGGATCAATCAGCATCCCAGAAAGGCAAAGAGCGTTGTCTGTGACCAGATTAAGGCACTTTCTGGAGTTAATCTCCCGAAAGAAATCATTGATGAAGCCTTCTTGCGATTTGAGATTACGTATGATCCCGTTATCCCGTCGCTCTTCTCTTATGCAGAAATGGCGTATCATGCAGGTTTTTTGGGTGATCGGATACCCGACTTGTCAGGGCTGGTTGACTTGCGGTTACTCAATGAGGTACTCGGAGAGAAGTCATTGCCACAGATAAGCGAACAATTAGGTAGTTGAATGGTAGGGGATTTGGCATAAAAATACCTATGGTAGGCGCCAACTCCCGTTGGCGACCGGGCGCTCCCGTTGGCGATCGGGTATTTTGCATGCCGTTGTGAATTACCGGTCGCCGTCAGGAGACGGCTCCTACCTTTGTGTCGTGATGTGTTGCCAAGTTCGTAACTTCAGGTTTTTGGAGGCGATATAAATGTTGTCAGAAAGCGCAGGAATTGGGGGTCTTCTGGAATTGGATCCTGAAAATGTTGATGCCAAACGAGAAACATCAGGGGAGAATGGTATAAAACCAAATTTACGTATTCAGCACGTATCGAAATCGTTCCAATCAAAAAATGGAAGTGTGTATGTGCTGGAGGACATAAATCTCGAAATAAACCAGGGGGAGTTTGTGTGTCTGGTTGGGCCTTCCGGATGCGGGAAGACTACCCTTATGAACATCGTTGCAGGACTTGAAAAGGCGGATTCCGGGGAGGTATGGGCGAATGGCCATAGAGTTAATGGTGCCGGTACGGATCGTGTTGTTATATTTCAAGAAGCGGCCCTTTTCCCCTGGCTCAATGTGATCAAAAACGTTGAATTTGGCTTAAAATTAAAAGGTATTAAGAGCAGAGAAAGACGAAATATCGCCCTTGAGTATCTCAAGATGGTTCATTTGACAAAATTTCAGAATGCTCATGTACATGAACTGTCCGGCGGAATGAAGCAGCGTGTGGCTATTGCCAGGGCGCTTGCAATGAATCCTGAGATGTTGTTGATGGATGAGCCCTTTTCTGCTTTGGATGCGCAGACGAGGTGGATACTCCATTTCGAGTTGCAAAACATATGGATGAAGACTAAGAAGACGATCCTGTTTGTTACCCACAATATTCGCGAGGCGGTATGTTTGGCAGATCGTATCTTTATCCTTTCTACTTCGCCAGGCAGGATCAAGAAGGAGTTTTTTGTAGATTTACCGCGACCCCGTGATGACAATGATGTGCATGTGGCAGAATATTCCACAAGGATCATGAAAGAGCTAAAGGCCGAGATTGATAAGGTTGTGAAATGTGAGATGGATGCGGATTCGTGCATAGAGTGTGATATAAAATGTACAACGGAAGCGCCTGCAAAGACAGATATTGGAGGAGGGATTTGAGGAATGTATAGTATTCTGAAAAGGGTAATATTTTTTGTCCTTCTTATAGGCCTCTGGGAATTGTTGTTTCGATGGGGGATATGGCCAGAATATATCCTCCCTTCGCCTGTTTCAGTATGCAAGACATTGGCCTGCAGGTTTCAAGATCGTAGCCTTCTTATTGGGATAGCGATTAGCATGAAAAGAATTGCCATTGGTTACGGGATTTCTATTGGAGCAGGAGTCTTTCTGGGTTTACTTATTGGAAGATTTCGAATTTTTGAAGAGACTATCGGTTCTCTGATTTCTGGTTTACAAACACTGCCGACCATTTGCTGGTTGCCGCTTGCCTTGCTTTGGTTTGGTTTGAACGACAGGGCAATCATATTTTTGGTTTTTATGGGCGCCGTGCTTTCTATTACAATTGCAACAGATGCGGGGGTTAAAAGTGTACCGTCACTCTATATTCGTGCTGCAAAGACCATGGGGGCAAAAGGATTGAAGTTATATCTCGAAGTGATTATTCCGGCTGCCCTCCCTCACATCGTTATAGGAATGAAGCAGGGTTGGTCTTTTGCCTGGCGTTCTTTAATGGCCGGTGAATTATTAATCGTGTGCCTGGGATTGGGGCATCTTTTGATGATCGGACGGGAATTAAATGATATGAGTCTGGTCATTGCCGTAATGCTGGTAATTATTATGATCGGTATCTTGGTCGACCGCCTGTTTTTCATGAAAGTAGAAAAACATATACGCGAACGCTGGGGGCTGGTTAAGTCATAGGCAGATTTATGGCAGGGAAATTCAAAGTTATGCAGGTAGGAGCCAACTCACGTTGGCGACTTATGGCGCTTGCAATCCGGTGCGAATTGCCGATCGCCTTCAGGGGACGTCTACTACCTTTGTGACCTGAAAAGTCGCCAAAGGCCTAATTTAATGCTGATGAATTTCAAAGTCGTGGTTGTAGAGTGACGAACCTCGTCACTCTACAGATAAGAAGTCACCAAAGACCTAATTTGAAATATTAACCTCAACGGGTAGTTCCATATTTTGCATTGAAGCCTGCACTAAAGCCTCCTGGTCGATTTCATCTTCTGGCTGCTTTATCCGGTCTGCATTCCTTTCGACAAACCGAACTCCTTCAGACCTGTATTTCTTCTTCAAAGACTCACATTTCGGACAGTTCTCCGCTGTGTATAGGTATTTCATCTACAAGTCTCCTTCAAGTATATTATGACATTAGTTAAAATAATAATTAGCGAGGCGAAGCCTCAGACCTATAAAAAAACGTCTGGAACCACCGATTTCGCAGATTACTCAGATTTTAGATTTTTGTCTGTGTAATCTGTGCAGTCTGTGGTTTCAGTAATTCTTTTAAACTTGACGCATTGGTAATGATAAACTGCGATAAAGATTTTTAATGTTGCTATTTTACTAAAAGGAGAGATTCTTTCAAGAGTAATTTTTCTCAGGGTTGCATGTCATTCTGATGCGGCGATTTTTGAGATAATTATTTGACTGGATAAATCTTATGTGTTATATTTCACGAAAAATTTCGAAAGGATAAATTTTATGCGATTTATCGGATTACTTATTGCAGCGGCAGTGGCTGTTTGGGTGTACACGGATGCAAAAAAAAGAGGTTACACGACTCTTGCTGCTACTGGCTGGATGTTGGGTGTATTTTTGTTGATGATTGTCTTTTTGCCGATTTATATGATTATGAGGACGAAGAAGACCAGGGAGGTAGAAATCTTAACACCGTGTAAATACTGTGGAAAATATTACGAGGGTACGCCTTTGTATTGTCCTAATTGCGGGCATAAAGTAGGTGGATATTCATTTAAAGAGGAATGAGCTATGAATTTAAAAGAACGGATAACGGAAGATTTGAAATGCGCTATGAAGGCACAGGATAAATTAAGGACGTCTGTATTGCGCATGATGCTTGCCGATATCAAGATTGCGGATACGTCAGGTAAACCAAGGGACCAGATTGACTATGTTGAGGTTGTCCGCGGGTATTATAAGAAACTTAAGAAGACCCGCGAAGAATATGAAAAGCTGCAACTGCCTGAAAAGGTAAAGGAGCTGGATGGAGAGATTGTAATTGTCGAGGAATACCTGCCAAAACAATTGTCGGATGACGAAATTAAAAAAATCGTTAAGGAAGTCATCGAAACAAATAAATTTACTGCTAAAGAGTTGGGTGCGGCAATGAAGCTGATTATGAGCAAATATGGCAGTTCAGTGGATGGGAAAAAGGTTCAAATGTGTTTAAAAGAGAGTTTGAAATGTTGATGAAACTTTTACCGCTCAAGTATAGTATTGGCAAGAAAATAAGGTCGAATATCTAAAAAAATAAACATTTTCATGACCTTTTGTGAGCCTTCGGCTCATGAGGGTTTACTCTGTAAAAACTTCTTTTTTTTGTAAGTTTTTTAGCAAACAGCCAATTTGTTTGCTTAAGTAAGCAGTATGCACTAGGCAGTTGACAATAAATTTATCACTTTTTGCCTACTGCCTACTGCCAACTGTGTACTGCCTGCCGCATCTTTTTGGTTGTGGCGTAGCTGCACTAGGATATGATATATGTTGTTGATCCAACAATTATAAACGTTTTTGATAAAATGCTATGTACAACGAACCCTGGAAGGGCCCCCTTTTAGAATTGTCAGTTGATGAACTGAAAACAGCACAGAATTTCATTTCGGAATTAATTCAGATATTGGAGGTGTTACAGGAGTCAAAGGCGGAGCCGATTGTAATCTTTCCACCCGAGAAGAATATTAATGATGAGCGTCGCGCTGATAAACGATTTAATATAGAAATTGAAGGGGTTTGTTCCATTGTAAAAAGAGGGGAGTCTGAAATATTCCCAGAGATGCCGATTCGCATAAAGGATATTTCCAAACATGGGATCCGGTTTGTTGTTGATCAGCCCTTAATGCCTTCTGACATTTTGATAATAGAATTTTATCTGTCATCGATAAAGACCACAGGCCAGCTTTATAAAAACCCTCAGAAGAAAATTTATGTGGAAGTAAGGAGAGTATTTGAGTCCCTGACATCTGAGGGTGTTAAATATGAGATTGGCGCTCAGTCTGTTGAAGGCGAGAGAGTCGCTGAGTTAATAAAAGAGAGGGAAAAGTATGCCCTCATAAATAAACAATTGGCCGCGAAGGGTGACGTAAAGATATTAATCGTGTCCATGAAAGAGGCGCGGTCAAAATATCTGGAAGAGATATTGCTAAAACAGGGATACATTGTTTATGAGGCCAATAAAAAGCAACAGGCTATTGCATTATTACGAAAGAACAAATGCGACATTGTTGTTACAGACTTAGATATCGCCAGGATTAATGAATTTGAGTTATTAAAAGACATTCGGGATGAGTTTCCTGATACAGGGTTAATTGTTGAAATAGAAACTATTGAAGATTGGATGCATATTTTGCCTTTAGGGGTAAGTGATTACCTGACGAAAAATTGCAGTGACAGGGAATTTAATATTATCATTGAGTCGGTGCATAGAAAATTATTATACAAAAGTATGTTTGGCAGTTACTTCAGAAGGAGGCAGCAGGCCAGCCAGAATATGCTGGTACTGAGCAGGAACGATGTTTTCAAAAAACTTCTGTGCAATGCATCCAAAGAAAAGGGCTTAAGATTGTTTTTTGTTAATGCCGAAGAACATGCAACTGCTGCTTTGAAGAGATATAAAATTGATTTTGTTCTTGTGGATACTGAGGTTACGGGTTTGGATGGATGCCGATTCCTTACGACCGTAAAAAAGAATTTTCCCAATATTATGACAGTTGTCGCTTCTAAAAATCTTCAAGAGCGGTGTGATTTTTTGGTAAGCGGTGCTGATAATTTTCTCGTTGAGCCGATTGCAGCAAAGGAAGTACTCTCACTTGTGGGTTGAAGAGGGAAGAGGTAGTGCAGCGAAACCAACCAATTCAAATTACCCCTGCCCTAAATTTTGTTTAGCTTAAATAATCATCATGCAATCACCATAACTAAAAAAACGGTAGCCTTTATTTTTGGCTATTTCGTACGCATTCATGATATTTTCTCTTCCTGCAAAGGCGCAAACCAGTAAGAGCAGGGTGGTTTTGGGAAGATGGAAATTGGTGAGTAAAACATCGACATATTGAAAAGTGTATGGAGGATAGATAAATACATTTGTCCAACCGGAAAATTGTGGTGTTTTACCATCCATGGCGATTGTTTCCAGAACACGGCAGGAAGTGCTTCCTACGGCAACCACACGCCTGTTTTGCTCCCTGGTCTTTTGTATTTTTTGAATAATTTCCCGTGGGCATTCGTAATATTCTTTGTGCATACAGTGGTCACGAATATCGTCTGTTTTAATGGGTAAAAAAGTGCCCACTCCCACATGTAAGGTAACAAATTCTATTACTACGCCGTTTTGTTTTATCTTCTCTAAGGTGTTTTGAGTAAAGTGCAGACCGGCTGTAGGTGCGGCAATTGCCCCTTCTTTTTGAGCGAATACCGTCTGGTATCGTTCTTTATCAGAATCTAGCAAGGCAGGAATTTTATGCTTGTTGCGTTTTATATAAGGTGGTAAAGGTATTTTCCCGATATGTTCCAGGAGTTCCTTCACATCATATTTTTTGTTAAATTCGATAAGCCATGAACCGTCTTCGTCTTTATCGAGCAGCTTTGCGGAGATTATGTTGTTCTCACTATAAATTTCCTCACCTATTCTTAATTTTGCATTTGACTTAATGAGTGCCTTCCACCGGCCTTCCCCTATCTCTTCTGTGAGTAATAATTCAAGAAATGCGCCAGTGATTCTTTTCCCTGGTATCAATGCGGGTATTACCCTGGTATTGTTCAGGATTAATAAATCGCCAGGGTAAAGATATTCGGTAATTTCATAAAATTTACGATGCTCTATTTTACCACTGTCTCGATGCAATATCAGCATTCTTGCATCTTCGCGGTTTTCCAGTGGTTGCTGTGCGATTAATTCCTTTGGAAGATCATAATCGTAGTCGGACAATTTCGTATAGATTTTAACGGATTTGGATACGGGAACATTCATTCGCTTATTTAGAATATCATAACATGCAAAAAAATATAATCAAGTTGTATAAATGGTATAAATTGAAAAATACCGTTCTAAAATATTTACATATTTTAGGGGTAAATTTAATAGCAAGGAGAGCACCATATATGGTATTCATTTAAATGAATATTACAACAGTTTGGATGAGAAAGAGATACAATTTATGCGTATGAAAAGGGGCCGTAAAAATATTTCTTGACAATTTAATAAAAAAGTTTATTGTCATAGCCGTTAGTGGTATCGAGTGGTGAAAAGTGGGGAATCAAAATGTTCACCGGTGAGTACCATCATACGATTGATGACAAGAATCGGCTGGCCATACCAGCTCCTCTTCGTGATAGCATTGATGCGGAGAAGGATGGAAAGGGATTCTTTATAACTCGCGGGCTCGATACATGTCTTTTCATGTACACACCTAAAGTATGGCAGAGTGTCGTTTATAGGATCGAACAACTCTCTTTTACGAATAAAAAGGCGCGCCAGTTCCAGCGCCTTTTTTTTTCCAAAGCACAGAAAATTCCTGATTGTGACCAACAGGGACGCATACTAATCCCTCAATATTTGAAAGAAATTGCTAAGATACAAAAAAACGTTGTGATTGTCGGAGTAAGCAGCCGTATTGAGATTTGGGATGAAAAGGCCTGGAAGGATTTTGAGTCTGAACATAACAAGGAATTCGAAGAGATTGCAGAAGATTTGTTTCAATTGGGTTTCCCTTCCGCTGAAGTAGGGCAAATACAACCCCCATCGTTATAAAAGTTAGGCGAAATGGATGATACAACAAATAGCCTTCTTCATGAACCTGTAATGGTTGAAGAAGTGTTAGATTATCTGCGTCCGCAACCGGGACAAATCATTTTGGATGGCACTGTGGGAAACGGAGGACATGCAGGCAGAATTATGAGCAAAATAAGCCCGGATGGCTTGTTAATTGGCATCGATAAGGATATGGAAATTTTGCAGATGGCAAAACAATATCTGTCAAAGATAGGATGTCCTTTTAAACTTTATCATGCGGACTATTCCGATGTTGGCGAGGTGTTGCGACAGGCAGGGGTTGAGGGGGTTCATGGCGTATTACTTGATTTAGGAGCGTCTTCTATGCAGTTTGATCAGGCGGATCGTGGTTTTAGTTTCTCAAAAGAGGGACCGCTGGATATGAGAATGGACAGGTCGCGGGCTGGTACTGCTCAGGATTTAATCCAGAGGCTTTCTGTAAAGGAATTGGAAGAATTATTGAGAAGGTACGGGGAAGAGAGGTGGTCAAGGAGGATTGCAAGGGCTATTCGAAAAGAAGTAGAGGGGGTAGGTATTGTTTCAACGAGACAGTTGGCCGCCGTAATTGAACGAGTTGTACCGAGAGGTAAAAGTAAAATTCATCCTGCAACAAGGGTATTCCAGGCGTTGAGAATTGCAGTAAATAAGGAGATGGAAAGTTTAGAGGTTTTTTTGGATAAGATTCATAATTACATGGAGGTGGGTGCTCGCATTGTAATTATAAGTTTTCATTCTCTTGAGGACCGGATTGTAAAGAATAAATTTGCAGAGAGGGCGAATCAGAAGATATTCAGGATATTAACGAAGAAACCTATAACTCCAACTGAAGCGGAAATAGAAAAAAATGTTCGGTGCAGGAGCGCAAAACTAAGATCTGCAGAAAGGATTTAATATGGGTGTGTCGAGGATATTGGTAATGTTTATCATTGCAATTGCAATGGCCGTGTTTGTGGTATGGGAAAGAAATAAAATCATAGAAATAGGGTACCAGGTGGCTAAATTGCAAAGGAATTGTGATGAGTTATCTGAAGAGAATAGAAAACTGAACTATTATGTCGGACGGTTAAAAACGCCTGAAAATATTGTCTATAAGGTACAGTCATTAAAGCTGCCTCTCATTCTTCAAGAAGATTCATCGGGAATAATGATAGCAGGTCAAATAAAACTGAAAGAGAATGTGACGAAGGCGATGAAAACGAATCTGAATAAGGATTTATATACCCAAAAGGGAACGGCATTAGATTGTTGTTCGTTGCATTACTAAAATTTCCAGGCATCAAGACAGGCAAAGGCCGTCTCCTGCTGATGGCTGTTACCGAAAGGAGGCTGGCCCCTAAACTGCAATATGAAGAGGTTGCATTGCATGCATGATAAAGCAATTATTTTTTCCCGTATCTGTTGAGCCCTCCTCCCGGACGCTTTCGGGGCAAAGACGTTTTTTGTCTCGAAAGCGTCCGTAAAAATTTGTTTTTGGATCGTTAGGGTAGCTTTATAGATAACTTTGTGAAATTGTCAACATGATGCCTTTAAAAAAACACAGATTTTGGGCAAATATAACCGGTGTTTTTCTCATCGGGATTTTTATTGCGCTGGCTGTTCATATAGGGCGTATTCAGCTCGCTGAACATGATAAATATCTTAAACTGGCGAAGGTGCAGCAATGCAAAAAGATTGAATTGCCAGCAAGAAGAGGTTCCATCTTAGACAGGAACGGAAGCAAGCTTGCCGAGTCTCTACAGGTCGGTTCAGTGTATGCAGATCCTGCTGAAATTGAAGATGTCTCTTCTGTGGCATATCATTTAGGCAAGGCACTGAAACTTAATTCATCAAAAATAGTCAAACTCCTGAAGAAAGACAAGCGATTTGTTTGGATTAAACGAAAGGTTGGCGATGAGGAACTCGGTGCTGTTGCAAAATTGTCTCTAAAAGGGGTGTATATAAAACACGAGTATCACCGTTTTTATCCCAATGAACAGTTGGGCAGTCATATCCTTGGATTTACCAACATTGACGAGAAGGGACTTGAAGGTATTGAACTGTCATTTGATAATGTATTGTCCGGGAAACCCGGGCATAAATTGATCGTTCGGGATGCATTGCAACGTCAGATTATAACGCCGGATGCAGAGGTACAATTGCCCATGCATGGGAATGACGTTGTATTGACGATTGATGCTAATATTCAGCGTATTACCGAGGAAGAGTTGGAAATTGCCGGGAAAAAATGGAAACCCGCCTCCGCAACGGCAATTGTTATGGATCCAATGACGGGTGAAGTGTTGGCCATGGCCAACTATCCCACGTTTGATCCTAATCATTTCAAAAAGTATTCTGCGAACGCCAGAAGGAATCTGGCTATTACTGATTGTTATGAGCCAGGTTCATTAATGAAACCCCTTGTGATTTCAGGTGTGTTTGAGCAGGGTCTGGCAAGGCCTGACGATGTTTTTTTTTGCGAAAATGGCAGTGGCAACATAGAAGGAAGAATGTTGCGTGACACACATAGATATGGTAATCTCACGGTTTCCGAAATTATTGCTCATTCAAGTAATATAGGAATGGCCAAGATAGGCATGCTTATGGGGAATGAAAGGATGTACCAATATCTTCGGCAATTCAATTTTGGAGAAAAAACGGGGATAGAACTGCCGGGGGAAATAGGGGGTATCTTTCGCCCTTTAAAGCAATGGTCGAGAAAATACTCTCTTGTATCTATTTCTATAGGGCACGAGATTGCTGTTACTCCATTGCAGTTTATTACGGCCTTTTGTAGCATTCCCAATGGCGGGCTGTTGCTCAGGCCGAAGATCGTAAAATCAATAATAAAAAACGATAATCAAACAAGAGAAGTACTTCAGTATCCGCAACCAGTAAGACGTGTAATGAGCGCAAACGTTGCACGTAATATAATGAATCCTATACTGATGAAGGTGATTACAGAAGGGACAGGAAAAAATGCAAACCTGTTGGAATACGATGTTGCCGGAAAAACGGGTACGTCACAGAAAATCCATGGTGAAGGGGGACGATATTCTCATGAAAAATATGTGGGTTCTTTTATTGCCTATGCTCCCGCAGATCGTCCCCGTATGTGTGTGTTAGTTATGATTAATGAACCTCAGAATGGTGAATATTACGGTGGTATTGTTGCAGCCCCGGTTGTAAGGGAAATCATGAGACGATCTCTTGTTTATCTTGGTGTGGAACCCTCGGGATTCAAAATGGCAATGCAATAGTTGTGTTTATAGCATTGGTATGAAAATAACCACAAATAAATTATATGCATGGTAGTAGCCGTCTCCTGACGGCTCCTACCGCACATTATTTTCATGACCTTTTGTGAGTCTTTGGCTCATGGGTGTTTACCCTGTAAAAACTCCTTTTTAGTGACTATTCCATTTGTTCGCTTAAGTAGGCAGTATGCAGCTGCATCTTTTTGGTGCAGCTATGCTGTGCCATGTATGTTCTCTTGGAAGGAGGTGATATGCGATTTTGATGGCTTGAAAAAATAAGAGATAGTGTGATAAAGTATTTTTAGGTTTTGCTATGACACAGGCAGAGTAGAGGAGGGAAAGATGACACAGAAAGAGATTGAGAAACAGAATTTTATCTTATGGTACAGTTTGTATGCTACCGAAAAAGAGCTTGAAATGGCTCGAACTCATAATAGGGAAATCCTGGATAGGCTTTTAAGGGAATATGCCGAGGAAATAGACAAGGTTAACCGGACAAGGCATTTGTACGAACGGATTGTTCAATCAAAGAGTAAGAGAACACAGGGTTTTGATGCAACACTGAAAATAAATTGTTTTTCCCGTTAGAGAGCAATGGAATTTTACACAAAGCAAAGTAACGGTCATGAAATTGAGTGAACTTTGTTCTTGTTTGAAAGATCACAAATCTTGTGATTTTGTGGAAAAGGAAGTGTGTGGGATAACACATGATTCACGTAAAGTAAAAGGGGGTTATGTATTTGTTGCCATCAAAGGTCATAAGGTGGACGGACATGATTTTGTTGTCGATGCAATAGAGAAAGGGGCTATTGCACTTGTTGTAGAAAAAAAGATTGATGTCGCTCCACGAATACCCCGGATCATTGTATCTAACACACGCTCTGCCCTTGCAGCACTGAGTTGCCGTTTTTATGGCGGACCTTCTTCCCAAATGACCGTGGTCGGAATTACGGGAACGAACGGTAAAACAACCACTTCGTATCTTACGAAATCAATCATTGAGGCTTCTGGCGATAAGGCTGGACTGATTGGCACGATTCAATACCAGATTGGGAAGAGGGCGATACCGGCACAGGAAACAACTCCCGAGTCAGTTGAAATCCAGAGTTATCTCTCTGAAATGCTTAAATCAGGTATAAAATACGCTGTAATAGAAGCATCCTCTCATGCCCTTTCTCAGCACCGATTAGATGGGGTTCGTTTTAGTTCTGCGATCTTTACAAACTTATCCATTGAGCATCTTGATTATCATGTAAATATAAGGAATTATAGAGCGGAAAAACTTAAACTGGTAAAGGGATTAGGTACAGAGGCGTTTGCCATCCTGAATGCAGATCACAATGCCAGCAAACATTTTGCTGAGTGCACCAAATCACAAGTAGTTTGGTATGGTATAAAGAAAAAGAATGCTGATGTGACAGCCGAAATAATACATATGGGTGCAGATGTAACAAGACTTTTACTTAATTCTCCCTGGGGGAAAATACTTATTAATGTAAAATTGGCAGGTAAACATAATATCTATAATGCATTGGCAGCAGCTGCCAATGCATTGGCACTGGGCTTTAAAATTGACACAATAAAAGCGGGTATTGAATCTTTAAGCGTAGTACCTGGTCGCCTGGAAAAAGTTGATTGTGGACAGGATTTTCATGTCTATGTTGACTTTGCCCACACACATCAAGCGTTGCAGGTTGTTCTGAGTACCCTCCGGGAGATAACGACAGGGCGTATTATACTAGTCTTTGGGTGCGGTGGAGACAGAGACAGAAAGAAAAGACCCAAGATGGGACATATTGCAGAAAAATATGCAGACCTTTCCTGGATAACAAGTGATAATCCCCGTTCCGAAGACCCTCATAGTATTATATCTGAAATTCAAAAAGGCATAAGGAATCAAGGTTGTTTCCGGGTTCAGGCCGATAGGAAAATTGCCATTGAAGAGGCTATTTCGGAAGCAAAAAAGGGTGATGTTGTAATCATTGCAGGAAAGGGTCACGAACAATATCAGATAACAAAAGGTACTATATCTCCCTTTGACGATCGTGAGATCGTAAGGCAGATCCTGCAGGACAATATGGTATCGCATGTTTAAATAGTTAAAACAACAGAATGGAAGTTTTATCTCTTGATGAAGTGGTAAATGCTGTCTGCGGACGTATGGTACTTGCCGACAAAAGTGCAAAGGTAAGAGGTATATCCACGGACAGCCGAAACGTCCGGAAAGGGGATCTGTTTTTTGCACTCAAAGGAGAACGTTTTGATGGCCACCAATTTGTCGTGCAGGCGATGAATGCCGGAGCGGTGGGTGCAGTTATCTCAAGTGAAATGAAACTGGATTTTGGACGTGAGAATTTCTCGACAATTTGGGTAAAGGACACTGTGTCAGCGTTAGGAGATTTGGCAAAGTATTATCGCCAAAAATTGGAAACAAAGATTGTCGGGATTACGGGGAGTAATGGCAAGACCACTACAAAAGAGATGACGCATCATTTGTTGTCTCATTTTGGCCCTGCTGTAAAATCACAGAAAAGTTTTAATAATTTTATCGGCGTACCGGTAACAATATTTGAAATAGAGAATAGGCATCAATACGGCGTGCTGGAAATGGGTACAAATGCACCTGGGGAAATTCGGCGTTTATCCGAAATTGGCTCCCCTGATGTTGCAGCAATTGTCAACATTTCAAAGACGCATTTAGAGGGACTAGGGAGCATTGAAGGGGTAACATTGGCAAAAGGGGAGATACTCGAAAATCTCGGCAAGGATGGAGTATTTGTGTATAACATGGATAATCCATGGTGTGTTAAGGTTGCCAATGGATTTAGAGGGAAGGCGGTAAGTTTTGGTTTTAACCCTCATGCACATATACGATGTACCGGCGTAAAGAAAAAAGACAGGGGTTATGTTTTAATAATTAACGGAAACCTTGAAATTTATTTTCCAATTCCGGGGTATCATAATATTTATAACTGTTTAGCATCTTTTGCGGTGTGCCATGCGCTGGGGCATAATATCTACGATCTAAAAGAAGCCTTTTCTTCCTTCACATTGCCCCACATGAGGATTGAACAGCAACGAGTTGGAAAAATTACACTCATTAACGATGCGTACAACGCGAATCCTGCCTCTGTGCGTGCTGCCCTGGAATATTTGAATGAAATTGACGTAACGGGTAGAAAGGTGTTTATTTGCGGAGACATGCTCGAACTAGGAGAAGAATCTGTTCAGTTGCATAGGGAAATTGGGAAAACAGTGGCTCATCTCAATATTGATTTGTTATGGACTGTGGGAGAACGTGCGTCTGAAATTGCAGAGGCTGCAAAATTGTCAGGTATGCATGAAAAAAAGGTAGTCAGCTTCAAGGATGCTGCGGATATTACCGTGTCAGAAATACACGAACTCAGAGAAAATGATATGGTATTAATCAAAGGTTCCAGAAGTATGCATATGGAAAATATTGTCGAGAAGTTCAGGGAATTTTTAAATGGAAGATAATGAAGTTACGTCGGATACCCTGGCTGAAAATATAATAAATTAAAGAATATAATAAATAAAAGAGGTTAAAAGGGTTTTGCTCTATAATCTGTTTTCTTCGATATATTCATTAGAATTATTTAAATACATATCTTCTCGTTCATGCCTGGCTGCTTTTACGGCTTTTTTTATCAGCGTCTTTTTTGGTCACTGGTTTATCAAGAGACTTCGGGCATTAAAGGTCGGTGAGGATACAACAAAAACAGATTCAGAAGAACTCAAACGGATGCATTTTGACAAAAAAAATACACCAACCATGGGAGGGGTTGTTGTAATTGCCGCTGTCTTAATTTCCACTCTCCTATGGTGTAATATTTATAATGAATATATTCTCTTACTCATGTTTACGTTAATATGGTTTGGTGTGCTCGGGTTTATTGATGATTATATCAAACTTACGCAGAAAAATGTACCGGGTTTGACTGATGTATCGAAGCTGTTGTTTCAATCAGCGTTGGGGCTTATTTTGGGGTTGATATTGTATTTTCATTTTAGCAAATTTACGTGGGGCACACAGCTAGTCATTCCTTTTATTAAGGATTTCAAACCCGATGTAGGGCCTTTCTATATACTGATTGTTGCCTTTTTCGTTGTGGGAATGTCAAATGCCGTCAATCTCACGGACGGCCTGGATGGTTTAGCGATAGGGTGCAGCATTATAGCGGGAATTGCCTTTGCGATCGTTGCTTATATTTCAGGCAGGGTTGATTTTAGTAATTATTTGAGGATTCCTTATATTCCGGGAAGTGGGGAATTGAGTGTCTTTTGTGCTGCGCTTGCAGGAGGAGGTTTGGGATTCCTGTGGTACAATTGTTTCCCAGCGCAGGTTTTTATGGGGGATACTGGATCATTAACATTGGGAGGCATATTGGGGCTCATTGCCATTATCGTGAAACAAGAGGTGTTGATGATTATTATAGGGGGCGTCTTTATCGCAGAGGCGGTTTCTGTCCTTATGCAGGTTTCTTTCTATAAAATGACAAAGAAAAGGATTTTCCGTTGTGCGCCCCTGCACCACCACTTCCAGTTTAAGGGATGGCCTGAGGCGAAGATCACACTCAGATTTTGGATAGTCGCAGCCTTGTTGGCTCTATTCAGTTTAGCAGTTTTATAAAAGGGGATTTAATCGTGAAATCATGGCATTTTGTCCTCTATATTGTTGTTGTCTTGCTGGGATTTAGTATCGTTACGGTGTATAGCACAGATATGACAACTGTAGGCGGAAATGGCTATCAGTTCATGAAGCATCTTCTGTGGATACTCATTGGTTCTCTGTTATTGATGGCGACGTCAATGGTGGATTATCATTATTTGCAGAAAATGAGTATTCCCATTCTTGTTATCTCCCTTGTCCTTCTTTTGCTTGTATTGTTTCCCGGAATAGGCACGGTTGCCAACGGCGCCCGCAGATGGATTCGTTTCAATAATATCTTGGGCGTCCAACCTTCTGAATTTGCGAAGTTGGCTGTTATCATATTTATTTCGAGTTACATTGCGAAAAATCAGGATCGCATGTCCGAATTCAAGTGTGGTTTTATAATACCCATTGGTGTTATAGCGTTAACAAGTGCCCTTGTGATGAAAGAGCCAGATTTTGGGACCGCTGCATTTATTGCAATTCTGTCTTTGATTATGCTGATTGTTGGAGGAACAAGGATTATTTTTGTCTGTTTTACTGCCATAGCTTTTGCGCCGTTTATACACAAAATGTTGTTTGAGGTTTCGTACAGAAAGGAAAGATTGACGGCCTTTCTCGACCCATGGAAGGACCCTTCTGGAACAGGATATCATATAATTCAGTCATGGATCGCTCTTGGCTCTGGTGGCTTGACGGGGTTAGGTATTGGAGGCAGCAAACAAAAACTGTTTTTTTTACCGGAAAGCAATAGTGATTTCATATTTACCATTTTGGGAGAAGAGTTTGGCTTTCTTGGAGTGATAGCGATTATAACCCTCTTTTTACTATTACTATGGCAGGGACTAAGGATTGTGCATAGAGCCAGAGACGTGTTTGGTTTTTTTTTGGGGCTTGGGATTACCGTAATGTTTGGATTACAGGCAATTATTAATATTGCGGTTGTCTCCGGTATTGTGCCAACAAAGGGTATCCCTTTACCTTTTCTTAGTTCGGGCGGGTCCTCGTTGCTATTCTCAATGATGGGGATTGGGATACTGGTTAACGTCGCAAGGCAGTCTGTCGCAGGAGAAACATCAAGTATGCCAATTGATGGAGGAGAGACCCAAGAAGATAAAATGGAGGGACTATCGCTCGTGAGAATTTGGCATAAGATTACCACGCGTGTGGCCAGTTTTTCCTGGCGATAGGAATAATAGCTTGTGTAAGTCATAACGTGTGAATTTTAAACATGTGGTGATCTCGTGAAACGTAATTTGTGTTTAATTTTTGTACTAGCGTTATTTGTCGATGAAAAGGGGTATGAAAAATGAAAGTAATTTTTGCAGGGGGCGGCACTGGTGGGCATTTAATGGCAGGGTTGAGTACTGCAGAGGAAATTCGTTCCAGGTTTCACGAGGCAGAGATTATTTTTTTCGGGACGGATAAAAAGTTTGAAAAGCGGTGCGTAGAACAGAAAGGATTTCATTATCGACAGTTACGTGCGAAAAAATGGGGAAAGTCATGCAAATATATCTTTACTTTTATTGGTACAATGCTTGCTTGTATTGTTGAGTCCCTTTTTGTGATGAGAAAATTTAATCCTGATATTGTGGTTGGTTTGGGTGGATACGTATCCGTTGCCCCAATTATTGCTGCAAAATTACTCGGTATTCCATCCGTGTTGCTTGAACAAAATGTAATTCCCGGGAAGGCAAACCGGTTTTTGGCCAGATGGGTTGATGAGGTATATTGTCATTGGCGTGGACCGATCAAATGGTTTAACAAAGCAAAAGTTGTCAGGGTAACAGGGACGCCAATTCGGAAGGATATCTTATTTAGCAAAAGGAGTCGTTCCGCCGAGAAATTTGGGCTAAGTCTTTCTAAAAAAACCATACTGATTGTGGGCGGGAGTCAGGGTGCACAGGCGATCAATGAGGTCATAGTAAAAAGTTTACCTAAATTGGAGACGTTATCTGATGACTTACAAATAATCCATTGCACGGGTGAATATGGGTATGAGGCCGTAAAGGCTGCATATGCACAAACGAAGATTGATGCATTCGTTTGTAGCTTTTTGGATGATATGGGCGCCGCTTTCAGTATGGCGGATATAATTGTTTGCAGAGCTGGTGCCACGACGATTGCAGAGATTACCGCAATCGGTATTCCCGCCATATTAATACCATATCCGCATGCTGCGGATAATCATCAATACTGGAATGCAATGGAATTGGTAAGCAATGGAGGAGGATATTTATTACAGCAGCTTGATTTGACACCCGAAAAAATTGTAGAGCTTATTACCGATCTTTTCCAAAATAAAGAGAAGTATGACAGGATGAAGGTGTTCAGTAAGGGAATGGGAATCCCGAATGCAGCCATAAATGTTGTTGATAATATATGCAGGGTGATTGGTCTTAACAGTGCGCAATTTGCGCTGATTGTCGGCTAACCCGATGTTTCACGATGAGACCTCTGCGAATCATCAATTTGCTAAAGAATACGGAAATATAGTGTTGTGGACTTACAGTGATTTGGGCGAAGAATAAATTTCTGGTAATACGGATTATTAAGCAAAAGAGGTAACAATCCTATGAATTTTTCAGAAGGTATGGACAGGACCCAGGCATCCAAAGTGTCATTAGAAAAACAATTTAATTGTCGACCTTTACGCGGGCATTGCGTATACTTTATTGGTATTGGCGGTATTGGGATGAGTGCCGTTGCACGTATTCTTATAAAAGAGGGCTGTATCGTGGCTGGTTCGGATGTACGGACGTCTTCTCTGACTTCGACACTGGAAGAAATGGGGGCCAAGATTAATACGAAGCAAGATGGAAGTTTGATGCCGGCAGAAACAGACATGGTGGTAGTATCCGCGTCGATTTCAGAAGATAATCCCGACCTTAAAACTGCCCGAAAGATGGGCATAAAGGTAGTGAAATATTCTCAGATACTCGGCTCATTAATGAAGGAAAAACGTGGTATTGCAATCAGTGGTACTCACGGGAAGACGACTACAAGTGCAATGATCTCAACGATATTAAAAACGGCAGGGCTGGATCCGACATTTGTCATAGGTGGAGAGGTGCCGGATATTGGTGGCAACGCACATCTGGGAAAGGGGAATTTATTTGTAGCAGAGGCCTGTGAATATGACCGGTCGTTTTTAAATCTCACCCCGCAGGTGGGTGTAATTACCAATATAGAAGAAGATCATTTGGATTATTACGAAAATATTGAAAAAATAATAAATGCCTTTGGTGATTTTGCATCCTCAATTTCAAAAGACGGTTTGTTGGTTGTAAATAATCATGACGATAACATAGCCGTTGCAGTGAAAAGGGCACATTGTAAGGTAGAGACATATTCTCTTGACGGCTCTTCTGATTGGTGTGGTGAGATCGTTTCCGCAGGTAGTGGTATTAACAGGTTCAAAGTCTTTAAAAAAGACAAATTTTTTGATGAATTTCTGTTGAAAATACCAGGGGCTCATAATGTGTTAAATGCACTGGCAGCAACTGCCGTATGTACTTTTATCGGAGTGGATAGAGATTCTGTCAGGACTGCATTAGCATCCTTTAATGGAGCGAATAGACGGTTTCAAATCATCGGTGTGAAAAATGACATTACGGTAATCGATGATTATGCTCATCATCCAACTGAGATACGCGTTACATTGAAGGCGGCGCGGGAGCTTTACCCCGAAAGGAGGATATGGTGTGTATTTCAACCCCATCAATACAGCAGAACGCGCCATTTGTTGAAGGGATTTACAAAATCTTTTCAAAATGCCGACAAAGTAATTCTTGCGGATATCTATGCAGCGCGTGATAATGATTATGAAAAAACCGCAATGAATTCAGTGAAGTTATATGAAGAGACCCGTAATGCGGGTGTGGATGTCCGGTATATTCCGCAATTGTGTGATATTGTGCATGCTCTTTCTTCGGATGTTAAACCCGGCGATGTTGTTGTGACAATGGGTGCCGGTGATGTGTGGAAAGTTGCTTATGATTTAGTTTCAAGATTCTAAAAAGGAGAGTGTGAGATGAAACCAAAAAATGTTGTTGTGCTGATGGGGGGAGTATCGCCTGAACGTGAAATTTCATTGCGCTCCGGTAATGCAGTGGCAAGGGCATTAGTGGATGCGGGATTTCATGTTTCTTGCATTGATGTGAAAGACGAGAAGATTGAAGAACTGGATCATAAAGTAATAGACGTTGCCTTTGTTGCTTTACACGGATATTTTGGTGAAGACGGGGGAGTACAGCAACTTTTAGAATCAAAGGGGATTCCGTATACCGGTTCCGGTGTCAATGCCAGCAAGCTTGCAATGGATAAATTAGCAACAAAAAAATGTTTTATCGAAGCGGGTCTTAAAACACCGGATTATATTACTGTCACAGAATTCCAGGAATTGATTGAGATACAGCATGAAGTAATGAGGCTCGGATTGCCGGTAGTTTTAAAACCCACAAGGAATGGCTCAAGCATAGGCATATCAATCGTGAAAGATATGAACAATCTTCAACCAGGCCTGGAAAGGGCTTTCGAGTCCGGATACGAAGTGATTGTAGAAAAATACGTAAAGGGAAGGGAATTTACTGTTGGTATATTAGATGACAAGGCATTGCCCATTATTGAGATTAAACCGGCAGTGGAATTTTTTAATTACGATGCGAAATACAGGGATGATAGAACGGAATACCTGATCGTAGAAACAATCCAAAGAGAAAACGGAGATACCGTTGGCAATCCTTCCTGCAATATAGGGTATCTATCATCTTCTCAGTATGATGATGCGCAAGAACTGGCTTTACATGCACATAAGGTACTTGGTTGCAGAGGATTTTCAAGAGTTGATATGCTGCTGGACGAGAATGGCTTTTATTTGTTAGAAGTAAATACGATCCCTGGTTTTACTGAAAAAAGCCTGCTGCCCAAGGCGGCGAGAGCGGCGGGCATATCCTTCTCGTCTTTATGTGAAAAAATTGTTGATCTTGCTTTTCAGAGTACACTGGTAAGTATCGATGAAACAGTACAAAATTAACCAGAATCGTATATTTCATCTCAAGGCTTTTATGAGTATTCTCTCTGCTAAAATAGGGGGATTGAAAAGGATGTTCTATCCCCTTTTTTTACGGTTTGGGGTGTTCGCCTGTATCATAGTTTTTGCGATATGTGGAATAAAAAGGATATGGTGTTCTCTCACAGATTTAAATATTTTTAAAGTAAGTCCTTCTACCTTTTCTTTTTACACGCCTTCCTGGGTGAATGATAATTTTTCTGACGATATAAAACATGTAGCAACTTTGAACGAACAATATGGCATGTATGAAAACAATTTGACCCAAAAAATTGCAGACGTTTACGGTGGAATTGTTGTCGTTAAGAAAGTCGAATCGATCAAGAGGGTTTTTCCTAATAAACTGAATATCAAACTTGTGCTGCGCAAGCCAGTTGCTGTAGTTAAAAACGGGAGTAATGTCTATCTCGTAGATGATGAGTGTGTCTTGTTGCCAAAAGAATATTATAAATTGCAAAGTGTGGAGTATGAGAGTCCCTTTATCCAGAGTACTAAACTCGCCAGTTTGCCTCTGCACGGAAGTAAATGGAATGATAAAGGCATTGAGGCTGGGATCGAGTTGGTAAAATTTCTCAGGGCAAATAACATCCAAAATCTTTTTAAGGTGGTAGCAGTTGATGTATCAAATGTCTGCAAAAGACGGTTTACGGGCAAGAGTGATATTGTTTTGTGGACAGAAAACAATACGCAAATACGGTGGGGATGCTCGCCTTTATGTAATGAACCCAACGAACTTTCCGATGAAGAGAAGCTGCAGAACCTCCTCAGTATCGCAAGAATAGAAGGAACGAATTTGAAGCAGATGGAATATGTGGATGTCCGTTGGAAGAAACCGTTTGGTAAACGATGGGCAAAGGCTGGTGATACAATAGAAGAACGTTGAAAACATTTATGGTAAATTTGGGTTGTCAGGGTCCCAAATCAACCCCTGTCCTGCCTGTCTGTTTGGCCAACCTTCATTTGTTGTGCCATCTGAGTCACCATTTTGTATACGCTCTACATGGCCGTCAATAAAGAGGATATTTGCTGCCTTTGAATGCCTTTGTGCAACGCTTCCATACGACCCCTCAAATTTATTCGCTACTGCAGAACTGTAGTTACCACTGCTGTTGTAAATATTGCCGTCGAATAGTAATACTGTCTTTGTAGGATTTTCAATGGTTTCAATATATCGCTGGCAATCAGATGCAGGAACGAGATTTTGATTCATCTTTATTGTGCGGGTATTATCTTGTTCTGAAAGAGGTACGGTTTTGAAGATCGGATCTTGTTTTACCAGTAAAAGGCGTTCTTCTGGCGAGATTTCATCCCTTTTGACGGGGAGTTGTAACGACGTCAGGTAATTATCAACTGCCTTAAACCAGACTTCGGCATTACAATTTCGTGAACTGTCTTTGCTTGTGTTACTGTTATTCGTGCGTGGAAGCAAACCGTTATTATCATTTGCATATTGTTCAAAAGCAAAAAATAGCTGTCGCATATTGTTCGCGCAAACAATTTGTTGCGCTTTATTTTTAACAGTGTAAAGCGCCGGGATAATAATACCAATCATGATAGCAATAATGCCGACACCAATTAATAACTCAACAACCGTGAAACCTCGATTTTTTGCAACCATACACACAAATTTTTATAGAATCAGAAGGGTCACAGAATGTTTACATATGGTATGCCAAAAAAATGGTATAGTGATTTTTAAAATATTAACTTTAATAATAAAGGTTAGTTATGGATAATGATGGATACGGCAATAAGGAAACAACAGAGATTTAGGATTGCAAAAAATGTATTTTGATGTACATAAATGTAAGGAAATTTACGAAAAAGCCTTCGGACGATAAAAAAAGGGTAGCGGTATATTTTTAAAAATGTTTGACTTTTTGTGGTGTAGTGTTAGAATTAGCAAGTAGTTTGCTTTTAATCAGATATGATCAATTCTATGCAATGCGGAAGTGGCGGAATCGGCAGACGCGCTAGTTTGAGGGGCTAGTCCCGCTGATACCGGGGTGGGGGTTCAAGTCCCCCCTTCCGCACCACTCTGTGTTTGCCTACCAGTAGTAATTAAGACCAAACAGATACGTATACTCGAAACTGATTTTAGTTGCACTTCCTTATAATGCGTGACATAAATAAGAAGTAAAGCGATATTAATGAATGAAGGGTTTACCCATTTGCGGGAGATTTATTGATGAGCAAATATGCATTCTTAGGCGTGGCAGTTTTTGTACTATTTGCAATAGGTTGTAAGGGTACCCAGGTAAAACAGTCTGATTATGCGCCGTTTAAAAAGCCAGTTACTCTCTCTACTACAACGGAAGAGGTAGAAAAAAAGCCCTGGGAATATGAAATTTCACCTAAAAAAGAGGTTGTAGAAGAGAAAAAGGAGGGGATACCTGATGAATTTATCTATAAAGAGGAACATAAAAGGCCTGAACCTTCTCTTCGTAAACCGGAATATACAGGGGAAAAAATCGATATTGCATTTAACTTCGATAATGCGGAAATAAAAGATGTCCTCCAGATTATATTGGGTGAGATTCTCAATGTGAATTATATTCTGGACAAACGAGTTGGAGGTACAATCAATCTTCATGCTACCGGACAGGTTTATAAAGAAGAACTCCTTTCCATGCTCAATACACTCCTTTACGTGTATGATTTTGCCATAATGAAAGATGGTGATTTATACAGAATACTGCCCAAGGCAGAAACGCGTCCGGAGACAAATATTGTTGTCTATGGGGATAAAATCCCCCCTTGGGATAAAAATATCATGATTCAAATAGTCCCCCTTCAATATGAAAACCCAAAAAATTTAAATGCGACTTTAAGGCCATTTATGACAAATGTAGGGAATATTGTTACGCATGGTGATTCTCCTTATATCATACTCATCGAAACTGCCTCAAATATGGAAAAACTGCTAACATTAATAAAGACCTTCGATGTCCCCTTTTTCGCGGGTAAGGCCATAAAATTTTATGATTTCAAATATGCCGATGGGAAAAATGTGGCCAAAGATCTTACGACCCTAGCCCAATCGCTGGGGGCAAAAGTAGGCGCTGAGGGGGGAATCAGCTTCGTACCATTTTCTGACTCAAATAAAATGTTGGTTGTCACGAAGTTACCGGAACTTTTGCCAAAAATCGACCTCTGGATAAAAAATATCGATGTTCCCCCAACAGAATTAGAGGAAGAGCCGAAGGTGTATGTATATAAAGTACAACATCAAAAGGCTGAGACAATCGTGCCGATCCTCACGCAAATTTACAGCGAAAAAATGGCCGCACAGCCTAAGCTGGTAGGAAAGAAACAGCCTGAGGCAATGAAGATCGTTGCTGACCCTAAAACAAATGCAATCGTTATTAAGGCGTTGTCTACTGATTATAAGGCGATAAAATCTATCATAGAGGCCATAGATGCCACACCACAGCAGGTATTTATTGAAGTCCTGATTGTAGAAGTCGATCTCGATAGTAAGTTGGACTACGGGACAGAATGGTCGATAGACGCAAGATTAGATGGGGGGCCTTTACAATTATTCGGTTTAGGCGATCTCAAAAGGACGGACGGCAAGCCATCCTTAACATATAATAGAGGTAGCTTTGAAATCCTGATGGATATCCTTGCGACAAATACCCGTGCCAATATATTATCGGCCCCGCATATCCTTGTACGGGACGAACAGCCTGCTACGATACAAGTTGGCAGCGAAGTGCCTATTCTTACAAGCTCCGGTCAGCAAACGGGGACTACGGTTACGTTTGAGCAGGTTCAGTATCGTGATACGGGCATCATTCTTACCGTAACCCCGCACATTGCAGAAAATGATTTTATTACACTGGACGTAAAACAGGAAGTGAGCGATGCCCAGCAGACGACGACAGGGGTGAGCAATTCGCCAACATTTTCGACCCGTCAGGCGGAAACCTCGCTGGTGATAAAGAGCGGGCATTCCATAAGCCTTGGTGGCATAATACAGCAAAGAGACGAAAAAAGTATTAGTAAAATACCCCTTTTGGGCGATATCCCTTATTTGGGCAATTTATTTAAAACCACTTCTATTACGAATAGAAGAACAGAGTTGATAATTTTAATAACCCCCTATATTGCAAATAATGCAGAAGAAGCAGATTCGTTGACCAATGCCTTTCAGAAAAAATTAAAAGAAATAGAACCGTTAATAACACAAAGAGTAACCGAAGGTGAGTGATACTAAAATTAAGAATGAAAATGGTTTTACCCCATTAGAAAGAAGGCTGCTCCATATGCGGTGGGGCAAAACAAATAGAAAGTTTGAATGTAGTTTGAGACCATGTCCAAACTTTCAAACGGGCTTTACCATCCTTGAGGTTATGGTTGCACTGGCGATTATGGGGATCTCTATTGGGATTTTTTTTGGTTTGGTCGGTAATTCGTCCAGGTTAAGGGGAAAGATTGATGAACATACAAAATTATTACTCCTTGCGAGGACTAAAACGGAAGAGGCTTTCTTGGGTATACTTGGTAAAAAGTATAACAAGTTCAATGAGAGCAAAGCTTTTGAAGGTGTCACAAAGGATGGTATTCCATGGAAGGTATCAGAAGTGAATAAATATAAAGAAGCAATGAAGAGAATTGATATGAATATCTTGGATAGCGGGGAAAATTCCATGGCAGAAGTTCCGCCGAAAGGGACCACGTTGATCAGTACACTC
>JBKBTA010000197.1:0-5281 GCA_046291035.1 Candidatus Brocadia sp. | reverse complement strand
TCATCAAAATTATGCATTGCATTGTAAATATTGCCAATATAAAACTTCGCTTCCAGTGCTTGCCGTGTTCTGGGATATTTTTCAATCAACATATTTAATTCTTTAAGCGACTCTTCATAATACTTCTTTGCATCTGCAAACTTCATTTCAGTAAGGCCGCTTAAATTCTTTCTGGTGATCTCTAACTGTTTTGCAGCATTTGGGTCGTGCTTCAGTTCACCTGCATTGCCTGTGTAACTAATACAGAGCGAAAAAACCGATGCGACTAGAGTTGCAACAAAAATGAAATGTCTCCTTTTTTCCATGATGACCGACTCCTTGTATGTTTCTAAAAGCCCCTTTCTAACGTTCAGTTAATAGTAACCTGGAGTATATTACATAAATACATCTTAATATTCAAGAGCCATTTCTTTGTGGTTATAAACAAAGAGAATCGAGAAACTTTCTATTGACCGAATGTGTTTAAAAGATTACGATGTGGCAATGAAAACTGGTAAAAAGCGGAAAAATTGCATTGCAAATGTATTGACTTACATCTTAAAATTCTGATTTATGAGCATGCGTATCGTTACTAAGCGAAATAAGCGAAATAATTAAGGAGCGTAGAAATAATGAAAAAGAAGACTCTGGCATCAATCCATTCAATCGTAACTTTTATTGTGCTGTTTACAGGTGTGGCATTTGCAACCCCCCTGAAGCTTGACGTTAAAGAGCATGTACTCAAAAATGGTTTAAAGTTGCTTATGCTGGAAAAGCATGACGTGCCTATCGTATGTGTTCGCATTAATTATAAAGTAGGGTCTGTTGATGAACGACCGGGGATCACCGGAGTTTCACACTTGTTTGAACACATGATGTTTAAAGGGACAAAGATGTTTGGAACAAAGGATTATGCAGCAGAAAAACCGTTGCTTGACAGAGAAGACGAATTGGTTATGAAAATTTCTATGGAAAAAAGCAAAGAAGAGGCTGCAGACAGGAAGAAGGTTGAAACACTTGAAAAGGAATTAGAAGAAGTGAGAAAAAAAATCAGGGATTTAGTGGTAAAAGACGAGGTCTTTTCTTTGTATTTACGTCACGGGGCTTCCGGACTGAATGCAGCAACCGCCACTGACGGTACGTATTATTTCTGTGATTTACCTGCAAATAAATTGGAATTGTGGGCGTTCATTGAATCGGATCGTATGAAAAATCTCGTACTCAGGGAATTTTATTCTGAACGGGATGTCGTTATGGAAGAAAGGCGACTTAGAACCGAAAATAACCCAATGGGATTGTTGATGGAACAACTCAATGCCGTGACCTTCATCGCCCATCCCTACCGTTGGCCTACCATTGGATGGCGATCTGATATACAAAATATTACTAAGGCAGAAACAGAGGAATATTTTAAGCGATATTATGCTCCCAACAATGCTGTGATCGTCATGGTAGGAGATTTTAATCCTGACGATGCCATAAAATTAGTAGAAAAATACTTTGGTGATATTCCAGCCCAACCGGCGCCACCAAAGGTAAAGACCGTGGAACCCGAACAGATGGGGGAGCGGCGAGTTGAGGTTGTGTTTGAATCAAATCCCTATATAGCCATTTCCTATCACATCCCTGCGATTGGTCATCCAGACCTGTATGCCCTGGATGTCGTGAGCTCCCTTCTTTCAGATGGTAGAACCGCGAGATTGTATAAATCCATGATTGAGGATAAACGAATTGCCGTCATGGCTCATGCCTATAATGGAATAGGTAAATATCCAGATACCTTTACCTTTATTGCTGTACCACGTGCGCCACATACGGTAGCAGAGGTAGAATCAGCGTTCTACGAAGAAATTGAAAAACTGAAAAAGACCCCGCCTACTGATTGGGAGTTGCAAAAGATCAAAAACCAATTGGAGGCGGATTTCATCAGAGGCCTTAATTCTGCCTCCGGGCTTGCCAATGAAATAGGGTATTTTGAGGTTCTTTCTGATTGGCGCTATATCAATACCTTCATGGACAAGCTGGCACAAGTTACTGCAGATGACGTGATGATGGTCGTAAATAAATATTTGACAAAGAACAACCGGACAGTAGCTATTTTGGTGAAAAAGGAAAAGGAAATTAACAATAAGACGAAAGAAACAAAGGAAAAGAATAAGGAGGGGAAGCCAGCTAGTGCTTACTAAATATCTGTTCTTCGGCATTTTTCTAACTACACATTGAAAGGATTAGAAACCAGGGAGATTTTAACGTGAATAAAAATAAATGTTTCGTATTTCCGATTCTATTTATAGCATTCTTGTTCTCCATTGTTTATTCCAGCAATCTCTTTGCACAGTCTCAGGGGCATGAACGTGTTGTAGCACCGTCGGTGGGAAGGCCGGAGTCTGAAGGCGCGAAGATTGTTTCCGGTTTTAAATTCAAACCACTCAATTTTGTTCCCCCCAAAGTGGATAGGGTTGTTCTGGAAAATGGGATGATTTTGTATCTGTTGGAAGACCACGATTTGCCACTGTTTAATATTACCGCCCGCATCAGAACCGGTGCAGTTTATGAACCGCCGGAAAAGGCGGGACTGGCTAGTCTGACAGGATATGTGATGAGAAGCGGTGGCACAATATCCATGCCAGCCGATAAGATGAATGAAGAGCTTGAGTTTATGGCTGCCTCTGTGGAAACTTCCATTGATCGTGAATCAGGTAGTGCAAGTCTGTCCACGCTCAAGAAAGATATTGATAAAGGCTTAAAAATCTTTGCCGACGTACTCATGAATCCTGCGTTTCCGGAAGATAAGATCAAGATGCGAAAGGACGAAGTCATTGAATCCATTCGGCGTGAGAACGATAATCCCACACAAATAGCGCACAGGGAATTTCGTAAGATTATGTATGATAGCAAACACCCTTACAGCAGAAAGGTTGAAGGGACGCTAGAATCCATTGAGAAGATTACCAGGGATGATATCGTTGCTTTTCACAAGAAATTTTTCCATCCCAATAATATTATCCTTGGTATCTCAGGCGATTTCAATAAGGAAGAAATTATTAAAAAGCTGAATGCGGTATTTGCAGGCTGGAAAAAAGAGGAGATTCATGTTCCGGAAGTACCCAAGGTCGAAAAACGCTTCGAAAGGTCAGTGTATTATGTCTACAAGGATATTAATCAGGCGAACGTGATCATGGGGCATCTGGGAATTCATCGGAAAAGTCCGGATTATTTTCCCGTTATGATAATGAATTTTATCCTTGGTGGTGGGAGTTTTACTGCCCGTATTCCGGGCAGGATTCGTTCGGATGAAGGGCTTGCATACTCTGCCTTCAGCGCTTTTCAAACCGCACGGGACCTTGGGATGTTCTTTGTTTCATGCCAGACCAAATTGGAGTCGACCAACCGTGCCATCTCGATTGCACTGGAGGAATTAGACAAAATTCGCAAGACGCCGATTGATAAAGAGGAATTATCGCTGGCAAAAGAGACTTTTATGAACCAGTTCGTCTTCCGGTTTACAACCAGCGCAAGTATCGTTGCCCAAAAGGTCGATATTGAGTATGAAGATTTACCTTTGAACTATCTCGAGATGTATCTGGATAACGTGCAGGCCGTTACCCAGGAGGACGTTCAACGGGTTGCCAAGAAATACCTGCACCCGGACGAGGTCAAGATTCTCGTGGTTGGTGATAAGGAAAAGTTTGATAAACCCCTTGATAGCTTCGGGAAGGTTAACGTTATAGAGTTGAAATAAACATAGCATGGCTACGCCGCAACCAAAAAGATGCAGCAGGCAGTACACAGTTGGCAGTAGGCAAAAAGTGTTACATTCCATTACAAACTGCCAACTGCGCCTACTGCTTACTGCCTACTTAAGCAAACAAATTGGCTGTTTGCTGAAAAACTTAGAAAAAAAGAAGTTTTTACAGAGTAAACCCTCATGAGCCATAATAGCTCACAAAAGGGCACGAAAATACTATATATTTTATGCACCATACTGAGAGATAACTGCTTGAATGGAAATTAAAACCAGGTTTCGATGGTATATTGCAAAGATATGGGTCTGAGAGAAAACTGCGAAGGTATATTTTTATGTATGTAAAATCTTCTTCTGTATAGCTGCTTTACGCCTAAAAATGGGCTTTGCAACCGTTTTTACAAATAATCGCGCATTAAATCTCTTAGACCGAATGCATGACCCGAACGAGTCGGAAAAGACAAAATCGTTCAACTGAGCGCTCACGACGAAATCCGAAACACGAAATTCACGAGTCGACCCTGAGAGGGTCAATCATTTTTGATAAAAATGTCAAAATTATCTTTGGGAGATACTATGAGGCAGGGATTGAGAAGTATCAGAAGATCATTGACCTTTGGTGTTTACCGGCCAGAGTTTTCATCGTGTGGCGTTTCTTCTTTGCCAGGATAGTGCTTCTTCTATATCCTCCTGGCAAGTCTTTGAAATCGTTCTTCCGCTCTTTTTGATAATTGCGTTTTCTCTGCCGCCTCCCCAAAGAGGTTCTATCTTTTCTGATAAGAGCGTAAATTGTTCTATAGTAAGTACGGTAAAAAGAAAAAATTTTTCTGGTTCCTGGGAAATTTTGGCAAAACGTAACATACTTTATTCCATTCTTTCTATTATCAAGAATGCCATCTTTTACCTTTAAAAATTTTATAACTCGTAGTAAAGAATTATTGAAATTATAAAACTACAATATTAACGAATTATTAAATATTACTTATTTTTAGCGTTAAAATTGTTAAATAGTTTCGTTTCGTAGATAAATTTAAATGGAATGACCAGCAATGAATTGTGTTGACTGCAACAGACTATTTAGCTATAGTTTTCTTTTGTTTGAGAGGGCAAAACAAATGAGCACTGCAACAACAAAAAAAACCTGGACAGAACAAGAACTTATGTCTCTGCCGAAGGAGGGATATAAGTACGAGTTGATAAAAGGAGAACTGGTTATGGGGCCTGCTGGTATTGAGCACGAAGAGATCGGCGCAAATCTTCTTACCGCATTGAGAAAATTTGTTTCCGAGCGAAAACTGGGGATCGTGTGTGGTTCAAGTGCAGGTTATTGGATGAAATCGGGGAATCTTCGTTCACCCGACGCGTCATTTATTAGTAAAGAAAGATTACAGGGATATAAACGACCGCCGAAAGGCTTTTTTAAAGGATCGCCTGATATTGCAATTGAAATTCTTTCCCCTACCGATACGGCGGAAAGCCTTCATGGGAAGATCGTCGAATATTTTGAGAATGATACAAAACTGGCATGGGTAGTCAATCCGGAAGAACAAACCGTTT
>JBKBTA010000196.1:0-5282 GCA_046291035.1 Candidatus Brocadia sp. | reverse complement strand
TACTATGACCATGCAGAACGGGAGTTCAGGGGTTTTGGCATGGTGGAACAAACAGATGCAGAGCATTTTGACCATTGGGTAAAGGGCAATGCCAGTAATATTGTGGACAAAACCCTGCATCAGGAGCCTGTCATTACAAAATCCTGGTTTCATACCGGGGCATTTTTGAGCAGGGAAAAAATCCTCAACCAATTTGTCCATGAATACTGGTATGAAGAAATGAAACGGCAGGGCCTTGCGGTGGTTAATAACGAAGTGTCATTGCCGGATGCCAGATTGATTACCGCTCCCGGTTTAGACCCGACATTGATTGATCGCCTGAGTGCACAAGAATGGCGGGAAGCTTTGCGTGCCTGCAAAAGCATGGGTTTGCGTTCGGAAGTGTTTGCAAAAGACGCCCCTTTGGTGGGCGCTATAGCCGACCAACTCAAAAAAGAATTAACGCCTTTCACCGCTGCTACACATAATTGTGTGATTGAACTATTACAGCCCAAAGGACAAAACAAACATGCCATTTTTGTAGTAAAAGAAAGTGAAGTCATCACCTACAGCTACGAGCGAAACACCGACGACCCGCGCATTGCCCATAATCTGAATATAAAATTGGATGAATACGGCAATGTGCTGGAATCTGCTTCGGTGGTCTATCCGAGGATGACAGCGGATGCTTCTTTGCCGGCAGAAACACAAGAGGCCCAGAACAAAACGCTGATTATCTATACGCAAAACCGCTTTACCAACGACGTTGATACAGACGATGCATATCGCCTGAGAGTCCCATCAGAAGTAAAAACATACGAACTTAAGGGCGTGGCTAAAGCCAATCTTTTATACTCAGTAAATGATTTTGAGAATATCCTTACGGCTGCCAATGAAACAGGTTATCATCAAATTGATACAAATCCTGCCCCTGGAAGTTCACAGAAAAGATTAATAGAGCATATACGGACCACATTTTATAAAAATGACCTCACCGGCGCTTTATCTTTACATCAGTTAGAATCAAAAGGACTCCCTTTTGAAAACTATCAATTGGCTTATACTCCTGCCCTTATAGACGATATTTTTGGGACAAAGGTAAATGCAGCCCTGATGCTGGAAGGCAAATTCACCCACAGCGAGGGTGATGACAACTGGTGGATACGCTCCGGCACCACTCAGTTTATAGAAGGCGCCGAAACAGTTTCCGATGCACAGGATCGTTTCTATGTACCCATCTCTTACACAGACCCTTACGGCGCTAAAACCAGAGTAAAATACTACAGCAACTATTTCCTGTTTATAGAAGAAACAGAAGATGCCCTGGGCAATAAAGCAAGCGTTGACCTTTTTAATTTCCGCACCCTTTCATCCAAGCGGATGAAAGATGCCAACGGCAATATTTCCGAAGCCATCACCGATGAACTGGGCATGGTGAAAGCCATGGCGGTATTTGGCAAAGGCAATGAAGCCGATGACCTCACGGGTTTGAATGAGTTTTCCTCTCTTGCTGAAATTGCCTTAGTCAATGATTTCTTCAACGCACCGGCATCTGATGTATTGACCACACACGGGGAAAACTTATTACATCACGCTACCGCCCGATTTGTCTATGACTTTGATGTGTATAAAAATTCCGGCAAGCCTGTAGTAGTTGCCTCCATCGTTAGAGAAGAACATTTTCAGAAAAACAACAATTCACATATTCAACTCAGTTTTGAATATTCCAACGGGCTTGGACAGGTGGTGATGAAAAAGGTACAGGCAGAACCAGGTCAAGCAAAGCAAGTTATCGTAAATCCTGATGGTACTTACACCATTGCTGACATTAATACTGCCGCAAGTAATCCCAAACAGCTCCGCTGGATTGGCAACGGCAGAACCATATTGAATAATAAAGGAAACGCTGTTAAGCAATACGAACCTTATTTCTCGGTAACGCATCAATACGAAGACCTGAAAGAATTGGTAGAAACAGGCGTTACGCCCATGATGTATTACGATGCGATGGGGCGGCTCATTAAAACTGAGATGCCGGATACTACTTTCTCAAAAACCGAATTTGACTCATGGATGCAAAGCATATACGACCCCAACGATACCATCTTAGAATCTTCATGGTACAACAATCGCACCAACCGCCTGATAGATGCCGAGCTGATTGCTGAAGGCAAAGACCCAGGCAGAGAAAAAATAGCAGCCGATAAAGCCGCAAAACATGCCAATACACCCAACGTGCAGCACTTTGACACATTGGGCAGACCGGTCTTGTCAATAGAACACAATAAAAATATCGTCACAGAGGCAGATGAATTTTATCATACCAAGGTAAAACTTGATATTGAAGGAAACCTCCGCACTGTAACCGATGCCAGAGGCAATGTCGTGATGCAATACAAATACGATATGCTGGGCAACAAGGTATATCAAAACAGCATGGACGCCGGACAGAGATGGCTGTTCATCAATATCCTCGGAAACCCATTACGCACATGGGACGAACGCAATCATGAGTTTCAATATTTTTACGACATCCTGCACCGCCCTACTCATAGAAAAGTAGTGGGCGGCGATGGCCCTAATGTATTAGACCATATTTTTGACAGAATTATCTATGGGGAAAGTCTATTAACAGGAATAAGAACTGATTCGAACAGGTTTAATGAAATCCCTTTACAAGCCAGAAATGTTTTAGGTCAGGTCATACAACATTATGACACTGGAGGATTGATAGATACTCCCGATTATGATTTCAAAGGACAGCCCATTGCTACTACCCGAAAATTATTTAGTAAATACAAAGAGGTAGCCAACTGGATAGATGCCAACTTAGCAAATGACTTAGAGGTGGAAAGTTTTACATTTATCACAGAAACAGACGCCCTCGGCAGGATTACCAAACAAACCGCCCCTGATGGCAGCATCATCACGCCTTCTTACAATGAAGCAGGATTGCTGAATGGCGAAACCGTTGCCCATGCCGACCCTGCTATTACCACTGTGTATATCAAAGACATTGACTACAACGAAAAAGGCCAGCGCAATAAAATCATCTACGGCAACGATGTCATCACGAAATTTTACTACGACAAAGAGACCTTCCGGCTTAAAAGATTAGAAACCAAGAGGCAAAACAACGATCCCTTACAGGATTGGCATTACACCTTTGACCCTGTAGGCAACATCACCCATATAGAAGATAAAAACATACCGGTTGTGTTTTTTGACAACCAAAAGATCACCGGTGTTTCAACCTACACCTACGATGCCCTCTATCGTCTGAGAGAAGCCACAGGCAGGGAAAACAATGCTGCTTTGACTTTTGACAGCAAAGACAATTGGAACGATGCGCCCTTTATGCACCAGTTGAACCCCGGCGACCCGATGGCGATGCGGAATTATACCCAAAGCTACTTATATGACTCAGTTGGCAATATCTTGCAAATGCGGCATCAGGCAGCAGGCAACAACTGGACAAGGGATTATATTTATCAGGCTGCGAATAACAGGTTAATCAGCACACAGGTTGGAGCAAATACATACACCTATCCGCACCATCCCCAACACGGCTATATGACTGCCATGCCGCATCTGGAGGATATGGGATGGAACTTCAAAGAAGAAATCATAAAAACCATCCGCCAGAGGCGCATTGACGGCGGCACGCCAGAGACTACTTATTATCAATACGACGGACAGGGACAACGGATAAGAAAGATAACCGAAAACCAGGCCGATGCTGGCGATACGCCTACCAAAAAAGAAGAACGGATTTATACAGCAGGTTACGAACTCTACAAAAAACACAGCGGCGCAGATGCAGGGTTGGAACGTATCAGTTTAAGTCTAATGGACGAAGGTCACCGCTTTGTGATGATAGAAACCCGAAATGATGTGGATGATGGCACAGAAAAACATCTGGTGCGATACCAACTGCACAATCATCTGGGCTCAGCAAGTTTAGAGTTGGATGCTACGGCTCAAGTTATAAGTTACGAAGAATACCACCCCTATGGCACCACCGCCTACCAGGCCAAAAACGCAGCCATAAAATCTGCTGCCAAACGATACAGATATACAGGCATGGAGCGGGATGAAGAGGGCGGGCTGTACTATCACGGAGCGCGTTACTGTGCTCCGTGGTTGGGGTGGTGGATTTCTGCTGATCCAAAGCAGTTAAGCGATGGAGTCAATCTATTTGACTACGCAAAATGTAACCCAACAATGTTCTTCGACGAAACAGGAACACAATCATCGGAATTCCTACCGGGAAACTTAACCGATTACCCACACTTAGGTGAGCTATGGAATCAGGCTGCGCAAAAAACTCTCGAAGGAAGATATCACGGCGGTTCCCTGGTAGCTAACCTGCGACTTTACAGGAGAGAACTAAGAAGCCTGCCGAGAAGCAGTGCAAGAACGGAATTTGCGAGGTACCTGTTTAGCAGGACAAGATCGGGGTTCTATGAACGAGTTGGGAAGATGTATCAAGAAGGTAAGCGGGTCCTCGGCAATCTACCCCTTGAGGAGACCGATATTGCGCATATGGAGGGGGGCGGTGCTCCAAGAACCAATGTACAGGGTCATCATGGTGCCCTCTATGACCTGGCGAGGCATCCAGAGCGAGCGCTCGATCCTCGTACGATAGGACTTCGAACCGGTCACGCCAGAAGGCCGGGAGGTTCGCATTACGCACAGACTGCCGCAGAGCAGGCAGCCGAGCCGCGAATGAGGCGAATGAGAGCAACTGCACAGCGGGCACGGCCAGTTGCACGACAAGGGAGCATCTCGCCTACGAGTCCTCCACCTGTAGATGCTCCCCAGTATAGGTCCAGAGTTACACCGAAAGCGCCAGAGTGGGGGCTGAGGGGGCTGAGGGTCAGAGGGGGCTGAGGGTCACATCTTAAATATTAAGCAAGCCGGGTAGCTGGGTAGGGTGCATTCTATGCACCATTAACAATATTGGAATGGCGACAAAACACAATTGGGGGACAGAAAAGGGGACTGGCTACTTTAATTGCGAACGCGCAGCTTCCACTGTTGAAGGTGGCGGAAGCTTTACTTTGACAAGTTGATGTTGCTCGATGACCTCGAGGAGGTTGGTGTTGGGTGTTGGTGTTGTGTTGGTGTCAAACCTTGATTTGTGATTATCTATGGTTGGCGTCGGATTAAGTTAAATAATTTTATATCCTGGATAGCATGAAAGTGTTTGTCAATAGTAAAAACTTGATACCGATGTTTCTTTGCGCAACAAGGTAATTATGCCTTCGGCAGCGACTAAAATTCGAATAATCCCTCCCTTG
>JBKBTA010000195.1:0-5327 GCA_046291035.1 Candidatus Brocadia sp. | reverse complement strand
GGTTCTCATTTTATTTATGCGGTGGATTAAGCGTAAGCGAACCCACCTTCCCATGAAATAGATTAGTGGATTCGGCGCAAAAACTAGCACCTTAATCCACCCTTATATGTTAAATGCTAAGGAATTTCAAGGTTGTAGGGGTAATTCATAAATTGCCCCTACAGACATATTCTGGATTCCTGTTTCTGAAGAGCTTGCCCCGTACTTGATACGGGGAATGACACTTTCTTGCTCTTTTTGTGATCCCCTGGCTCATGGGGTGTCATGGGGGAATAACCGTGCTTTTAAAAACGAACATTAAGAAATATATTTGCTAACTCTTCATCGTAGACAGTCGATCGCATGGGCTTTAATTCGAGCCCTATATTCCAGCGTCGCTGATTGTCCCACCCGAATTCAAACTTTGGCTCAGTAAAATCAACACCGTCATTATCAACACCCTGTTTTATAGCAATTTCATAGTAAAGCTTTGGCGCCCCACTATAATGCTCCTTTCCGAGATGGTGCCTCCAGACAAGACCAGCCATGTATTTCCGGTAATTGTCAGGCGACCAATATTCAGTTTTTCGTGTATGCACATCATAACCATAGGTATCTATGATAATTTTCAGGATTTTGGGATATAAAGACAGCTTATAACCGATAGCGGTATAATCTTCAGTGCCGTTGTTTCCGTCATCATACCAATGCTTTCTGACCTGGCTGGAAACATCTATACGGTGAGAAACATCCCATGCAAGGCGCACTCCGGTAAAGTAACGCGACCTGCTGTTCTCAAGGGTATTAAAATTTTGCAAAACATCTTCACGGCCGCCTGATACTGACAGATTAAAAATATCAAAGATCCTGTAACCAATACCCGTTTCAAATTGTGCTGTTTCATGGCTATTTTCCGAATAAGACGACAATTCTCCATCCATGTATGTAGTTATCCCGTTCTCAAAATACTTGCTTGCCTGCAAGGTAAGATGTTCAGCCGTTGAGCCGCCGTGCTTTGTAAACTTAAAGGTTGTATATCCCAAACCCAGCGAAAGGTTCATTGCCTCAGAAAGTCTTACGGGTGAATAATCAACATCTGTCCTGAACCTGGTAATCTCAAAATTCCCAAACTCATCACCGCTTCCTTTTTGATGGATATATGATTGTTTCAGCCACACGGATTGTTTTTGTTTCCATTGCTCCGATTCACTGGCAAAAGAGGCGCGATTGTGTTCCGGTGCATATACAAGCAATGTATTGTAAGTATCTTCTGACTTTGAGCTAACATTAAGCTGGGAGTACATCTGACCCAAATCGAATAGCAATTCAGCGTCTTCCGGATGACGTTCGACCAGTTTTTTGTAGAAAGAAATTGCAGTCTGTTTACGTCCTAACCAGCTATTCCTCTTCGCCTGCCATTCCCAATATATTTCAACATCTTCCGGATAATTTTCACAAAGATTTCTGTAAGCGTCATTGGCATTCTTTAAACGCAAAGCCCATCCATATACCCTCGCCACTTCACGGCGACGTTTAAAATCAGCAGGCCGTTCTTTCAAATAGAAACCGTACCACCTCAATGATTCGTCATATTCACGCCTCCAGCTATTTACCTGAGCCAGCCATCGAAGGACTCTTACATCACCTGGGCTCTTTCTTTGAAGTATCAGGAATTGATCGCTGGCAAAATCATACTCGTTGTGGGTTGCCAGCAGTTTGGCATATTGATACCGAAGTCCTGGATCACCGGGAAATTGCTCAACTGCCCTGCACAGCCAATCTCTTGCAAACTCGTAGTTCTTGCTTTTCTTGCCTTTGTCAAAATATCCGACCCGTTCCATGATTGCCTGAAAAACGGTTAAATCTTCTGGCTTATTTGAAAGTGATTTTTTAATCATCCCATTAGCAATGTCAGTATCTCCGGATTGAATATTTGCAATTACCATTATTGCTCTGACATCGGTCTTTTCTAAAACACCCTCTGAAAGTAAGGGCAACCCGGCATAAAGTACCTGTTTGTTTTTCTTCAATTTAACTGATGCTTCAAAGTAACGCTCCATTTCTTTTTCAGGTAAATTGGGTATTTGAATCTCGTCAAACACTTTGTTCGCTTCCACTTCTTCATTTAGATTCAAATAACATTCTACCATTCCAAGCTTATATTTCTGGTCCTTATTTTTTTCATACAGTTCTTTATAAAGACTCAAAGATTGCTGAAAATTGCCGGCCTTAAATTCGGCCTTTGCTCGTTGGGCAGATATTTCCTGATTTCGATGCATGGCCATCTCATCTGCGATTTTCCAGGCGGATAGTGGCACGTCATCAAGAAGTTGTGGTCTGACCATTTCTGTTTCCGTTGATAGCTCCGATAATACCTTACCTAAAACCTGCGTTGCTTTCTCATATTCGTCTACCTGTCTTTTCGCATCATATAACAAAACCGTCAAAATTGCCGGCCCGAAATCCTTTTTGTCTATCTTTGATAATAATTCAATTTCTTTTTCGGCCTCTTCATAAAGTTCCATGCGTATTTGGGAAAGAACGCGCAGTATTAAGACCTTCGATGTATCCACCTGCTCCACGGTAGATAGCTTTTGTAATATCATGGTTGATTTTTCAAGGAGCATTTCGTCTTTCTCTAAAGCGTAGTAGCATTCTAACTCTAGTATTTGTGGACGTAACCCGATTCCCCTGTCCCCTTCCATAGTATGGAGTATTGACAACGCATCCTCATAGCGTCCTGTTAAAGCCAATATTTCAGCTTTTGCAATATCAATAATAGGTTTTGACTCGGAAGAGACGGGAAATTGATTCAGGATTTCAAACCCCTTTCCGGGTATTCCCCGATAGGCGCAAATAATTGCCAATTTCGTCAGCAGGTGAACTTCAGGAACGGGTTTACTGACCGATACAATTTCTTCGAGTATATTGGATGCCTCTGTCAGTTTACTCCGGGAAAGAAATTTATCAACAATCCTCAAGGCAGCAGTACGCCACGTATCGGACTCTTTGTGAATTGCCTTCCATATCTTGAGCGCCTTTTCTTCTTCGCCTACTGACAGATACGCATCAACCAAAATAGTACGGATATCATCTGTAATTTCAATTTTATCCCCTCCTTCTCGCACGGTATCTAATAGTAAAGACCACTTCTTTGCCCATGATAAAACCTTAATATATTGAGACCAAACATCACGCTCTTCTGGAAACCGGCTAACTAGCTTTTGATATTTCTTTATTGCCCCATCGTAATTTCCTGACCACGCATCAACGTCTGCTTCGAGCCGCAGCAATTTCAGATTATTTTTTTCTTCATGCGGTATTTTCTCTAACGTTTCCCTCGCTTCTGCATATTTTTTTAGGTGTACTAAAAGGTTGACTTTTAGAGTTAATATCTCCAAATTCTTTGGATCGTGTAGTAAAATCTTTTTGCACAGTTCTAATGCTTCATCAAATCTTTCTGACCTGGAAAGGACACCAGCTAGTTCCTCAGCAACCTTTGAATCAAACTTATCGAACAATAGCGCCTGCCTATAATACTCGATTGCACGGTCATCGTTTCCGTTTTTTACCGCGTTTCGAGCCGCATTAAGCATAAGCCTTTTTGTAAAATCATCTTTGTTCTCAGGTACATTCCTCTCCTTCCGTATTAAAATATCATAGTAACCCTCGGCTTTACGATAACGTCCTCTACTCTGCAAGAAATCTGCAAATTCAAGCACAACAACCTCATCGTCGGGATTTCTTCTGAGATAAGCTTCGTACCGTTGAATGGCTTTGTTAGTCAATCTTAGCTTCGCAGCGTTTCTGGCTGCCATCAAAAAGAGAAACGATTCATCCTCTTTCTTTTCCTGTGCCTCAAGCGAAACGGTCAAATGCCAAAAGATGGTAATTCCAAAGATACAAGCCAACAACGTTCTTTTCATTGTCCTTTACATTCTTTATTGATTGGTACACCCTACACACCAAAATCAATTTTTCCCGCTGAGAAGCGCCACAAAATGTTTTTCCGCCCTGTACCTCTTCTGGTTATGAAGAGTTCAACGGCAAGAGATAACCTCAGGCTTCTATCTTCTGAAACAGCTTTCACGAGCTTGCTTAATATCCTTGCAGCTTCTTTCTTCTTTCCAATCCTTATGAGGATTTCAGAAAGACGATAATATAAATCAATTTCATTTTGTTTTATCGCCGACTTCGTCATTTTGTTATATAACATCATGACCAGTAAAGTGTCAGGCGGTTCTTTGCTCCTGTACATGTCTTGTATAAGGAGTTCTTTTTTATAAACCAACTGGAAAGAGGACCAGATAATTCCAAAAAAGGCGAGTGAAAAGGTCAAAAGAAACCATCTGTTCCGTATCAGTTTGATTGAGTCCATATCTGATATTTAATTTTGTTAAAAATTTAAGAGGCGTAAGATACCACCAGATAAATGGAGAAAGCAAGATTTTTTCGAGCTTAAGTAGGGTGCGTTTTACGCGCCAAATCAATCTTTATATTCTCTATGGCATGGTGCGTGGGACGCACCCTACGCTTACTTCTTTCTTTTTAAGATTGAAGTTCCCAGGACAAATACAATTATTAACGTTCTTTTTAGTTTTTTTACTTTTTAATTCTTCACAGAATATAATGCAAGGAAGCAATCTACTGAATACGTTACTTTGGGAAGGCTATTATACCCTGAAATTCTTAACCGAGAAAAGAAGGCAAACAAAATAAATATGCAGGTAGATTATCCAAAAAAATTTTAGATTGCAAGCATTTTTGTGAATGTGCGCGGAAGGGAAGAAGGGGCAAAGGCGATACTGGTAAGAGTATTTTAACCAGATAATCAGACTGGTTTCCAAATCATATGTAAACAGGGATATGTCTGATCTGACAACTACCTTAATTCCTGAAGAACAGGCGAAATGTAGCAGCCTCTTTTTCAATACTCTCTGTCAACGACTGTTGAAGTCTGTTCAGGTCGGACTCATCCCATTCTATTCCATACGATTGAGCCCGATTGATAATATCAGGATAAAGAGTTTCTGTCTTAAGAGGATCATCCTCTTCAACAACTGTTTGCATCTCGTATATACGGGCAAACATATCTGCAATGTGTACCACTACCGGCAAAAGAGATTTTTTATCGGTTTTCTGGAGGCGATGATGAAACCCAATAGCTGTCAGTAAGCTTTCAGGAAACATCCACTTTTTCAGAAGCCTCATTCCAACTTCGTCATGGGTCATTCCAATGATCCTTTTCTCTGTCTCAAAGGCGGTAAATTTCAATTTCAAATGCCTTGTAGTTTCAACCAGTTTAGAAAAATCATCAGGTAAAGTAATATATATAATCAGCTTCCCTA
>JBKBTA010000194.1:0-5335 GCA_046291035.1 Candidatus Brocadia sp. | reverse complement strand
ACAAACTTTTCTACGTGGATTAAGCACGCAGAAATGGTATTTTCAACCGCTCAGGTATTCCATACTTCAAGGCACACCCAGTCTCTATGTGTCAAAACAGCGCTCTTAAAATCGGTACTAGATTTGGTTGCAGCCCTGCTGAGCAAGGTGAGACATGCCTACCCAGATAGGGAAGGACGGATATCGATGGTTACGCTATCGGGTATGGTTATTTATCTTTACGGAGTAGTTGCGGAAAGTATCCTGCTGGCGATCTCAAAGTAAATAACAAGTCCCGTAGCGTCTAACAGCGTGGCAATGAGCGGTGCAGAGACGAAGGCCGGGTCCAGTTTTAAAAATCTGAAAAATAAAGGAATAGCCACACCCACAATATTCCCCACACTTACCACAATACACAGAGAAACACCCACCGTTAAAGCGATCGTTATCTGTCTTAATGATATGGCTGCAATGACGAAGGCAATGAGACCCATGATAAGACCCAGAGAAACACCCACCCTGAATTCTCGCAATAAAATTAGCCACCATTCACTTGCTTTTACTTCTCCGGTAGCCAAAGCCCGAATGATCAGGGTAGAGGATTGTGACCCGGTATTACCCCCGGATCCGGTAAGCATGGGGATAAAATAGGCAAGTGCGATCACCGAACTCAGAACCCCGGAATAACTTTTCAGTATGGTTTGTGATATGGTCGCTGCAATTACGAGAATGACCAACCAGGAGACACGGTTAATTACCCGCTTTGAAAATCCTACTCGAAAATATTCTTCCTCAGTCGTTTGTATACCGGCCATCCTCTGAAAATCTTCTGTCACTTCTTCTTGCACAACGTCTAATACGTCATCCACGGTAACTATCCCCACCAGCCTGTCCTCATTGTCCACGACAGGGACGGCAAGGATATCGTATTTTTGAACTACCTGGACTGCTTTTTCCTGGTCATCCGTGGTATGGACATAAAAAACATTCTCATTCATGATGTCCTTGATGAGTTGATCAGGATTGGCAAGTATGATATTCTTCAGCGAGGCAACGCCGCGGAGTTTTTTTGTTTCATCGACAATATAACAGATATAAATTGTTTCACGATTTGGTCCTGTTTTACGTATGTGTTCCAGTGCCTTCGACACGGTCATATCCATCTGAAGATCTACATATTCCGGGGTCATTATACGACCTGCGGAGTTATGAGGATAGTTCAGGAGTTCATTGGCCTCCCTGCGGTCTGCGGGCGGGAGAAGTTTTAAAAGTTTTTCTACGACATGGGCCGGTAATTCATCAAAGAGTTGCGTCCGATCATCCGGCTGCATTTGCACTAAAATTTCTTTTACATGCTGTTCGGTAAACTGCTTGAGGAGTTCTTCTTGCTCAATGGGTTCAAAAAGGGCAAAGACCTCGGAAATCTTATTCTTGTCAAGCAGTCTGAAACCCATCACGCGCTCTGCGGGATTGAGTTCCCTGAGGATATCTACGATATCAGCAGGGTGGCGTTCCCGGAGAAAGTCCCGCAGCCCCTTGAAATCCTTGGTTTCGATGAGTTCTTTGATTTCAGGAAGAAATATCTTCGTCCACTGCAATTCCATTTTGAATATTTTGAAAGAGTAATTAGGATATAATTTACTCAACTTTTTCTACCCCCAGGGCCTTTGCCATACCCAGGAGTGTCCTTCCCAGCAGTGAACGCTTCATTTCGATTGCATGAAAATCGCACACCTCATCGCAGCAAAAACATCCGATACATTTCTTTTTATCAACAATTACCTTACCATTTTCCTTTGACATAGCACCGGCAGGGCAATTCCTTACACATTCGTAACAGCGCGTACATTTCGAATGATTTACTGTAGAAAAAGTGGAGCACGTGCTATCAAACATCACAGCCAGCAAGAAGTCTGGCAGATATTTTCCTGCAAAATCCTGGGCACCGCTGGAAGGCTTTTGAAAATCCGGGACAGATACATTGTTGATAGTTTCACCGACTACATCGATGGTATCCAGCTCACCTGTACCTAAACCGCGATGGTGTGCAAACCGGATAGTCGGTATGGCCATTGGTTCAAATCCTATAATGCTGCTGGCTACGGCATCCATAGCCACACTGTCCTTACTGGCAAGGATCAATCCGACCTTTTTTGGCTGGCCGGCATTGGGACCGTTTCCCTCCATTCCAATAATAGCATCCATAATAATGAGATGGGGCGTTACCATCTGATAAATGTCTACCAGCGCTTTCGCAAACACCGCAGGTTTTGGCGCAATTAAATGGACATTTTTTTTGCCATTACCGGGGATGACGCCCAACATGTTCTTTATGGCGCCTGTGTATTGCGTCAAACCATGCGTCTTGAGTTTTGGCACCGAGACCACAAAGTCCACTGTCCTCAGTGTCCTGGCAATACGAAATTTATCCAGAACTTCATAATCTTTGTTGTGAACGTCAATATATTCATCCTTATCAAAATTTACGATCTTCGCCCCCGTATCTTCCGCAATTTCATTGATGCGGGTGATGCGAAAGGCATTAAAGGTAGAAGCGTTCTTTACGCTGCCAGACGAGTCCCCGATATAAACCTCACATCCAAAGTCCTTTTGAAATATATTAACAAGCGCCCTGACTACCACAGGGTGGGTATTAACCGCCCTTTCTGGAGGTTGTGAGGACGAAAGGAGATTGAGCTTTAAAAGCACCTTCATACCTGGTCTGACTAGCTTGTCAACGCCGTTTATTAAGCTTAAAGCCTTATGAATGGCATGATAGACCTTTTCTAGTTCATAATCATTACATCTAACAACTGATACGGTAGGCATAGAATAACCTCTTAAAAATTTTATCTATACTACAATTTCAACCTATTCTTAGAAATTAGGGACATACATTTAAGTCCCCCTTAATAAAGGGGGATTCAGGGGGTTGTGTTCTTTCTGGGCTATTTGCCAACCCCCTAGCCCCCTTTCCTAAGGGGGAATTTCACGATTCATACCCCACAAACCGCTTAAATAAAATGAAAATTTCTATATCATCTAAACCAGTAACATCTTCATTGGCTGCAAAGTCCTGTTGAATGGATTAAAGACCAGGCCAAGAATCTCCAAAGTAACCACGCCCAAAAGTGCCTCATCTGATTCTTCACCAAGTATTACCGGCGTATGACCTTCACCCTGCGGTAGAACAATATAGCATTCGGATACACCTCTTTTGATAGTAGTCCCATCTGCAAGTGTGAACTCCAACGTCCTTTTCGCCTTTAAACCAATTTTATTCCATACACTTTGGGGGAGTAGAGAATATGTAGCACCGCTGTCAATAAGAAATCTTACTTCCTCTTTTCCTGCAGGTCCTTCAACTTCACCGACTATAAAAGTTATCCCCATGTTTGTCCCCTTTGTTGTATGTTTTTGCTCAAAAATAAACTCTATCCCCCTATCTCCTTTCCAATGAGAAAACAAGAGATGATTTTCATGTCGTTTTTTATACCCAAATTCTTGGCAGTTTTTTCCTTATTTTTACGATGCCGGCCTAAATTCATAACTATAGCAAAGTACGATAATATTACAACAAAATATTCAAAAGAATTTATTCATGGCCTCTGCCCTTGCCATATCCCTTTTGTATAATTCCATCTCACTCAGGTTATTTCCAAACAAACTGCCTTTTAGCCTCAGAAACGGTCTCCTGAAGTAATGTCTGTAATAATAGGCAAGGGGGTAATTTTTAATGAAGGCTGGTGTGGTGCAAATATAATTGGCGTATTTTTTGTTATATTTCCATCTGAGAAACTGGAGGTCTTCCGGTTCTAAATAATTTGTCTTAACATTTGCCCAAAAGCAGTTGTATCGGCTATAGTCATATTTATTTGTTACCAGTCCCGCATTTAGTAATTCTTCACGCATACCGGTTCTTGGATAAGGCGTTAGTATCTGATCTGCAAAGAAGTCTATTTGTAAATCTACAAAAAATTCATAATTTCTGGCAATATCTTCTTCCCTGTCATTTGGGTTCCCGATGATCATACCACCCACGATCATAATATTATGTTCATGTAATCGCTTGACGGCGAGTTTGGTTTTTTCAATGATATTCCCCTTCTTCATAAGCCTCAAATTTTCCTCCGAGGCGTTTTCAATGCCAAGGAAGACGATCCGGAAACCCGCCTTTGCCATCTTTTCCGCAAGGGTATCTGAGGAGGCGATCCCGGCGCTGCTTGCCTGGATGATGTAGCGGATATCGTTATGTCCCGCGTCAACGATAGCATCACAGAGGGTCTCAAATCCTTTAATGTCTAAAGTGAAGTTGTCGTCAGAAAAGATAATGAAGTTTGCACCGTGCCGTTTGGCGTTGGCAATATCCGCAAGTATCCTTTCAACGCCAAATCTCCTGAATGTCTTCCCGTACATCTTATCTATACTACAAAAATTACAGGGCATAACGCATCCTCGGGAGGATTCCACGATGTCGAGCGTAAAACCGTAATATCGATACCCCTTCCATATCCGTTTGGAACGATCTGGAATTTTTATCTTCGCCAGGTCTTCCAAAGGGCGTGGTGAATTATGGACAAAACAACCGCCATTCCGAAACGAAACACCGGGGATGCCTTCAATAGCTCTTTTGCCATTTATGGCCTCCAACAATTCATGAAAACATAAATCCCCTTCACCACGAATGAGAAAGTCAAAGGGGTCGGACTCTTCACTCTTGCATATTTCATCATACATGAGCGTGGCATGGTAGCCGCCCAGAACAATTCTAATATCTTTATTGAGACTTTTTATGAGACTGGCTATCCTACGGGCTGTGGCGAATTGGAAACTCATGGCTGTCAGCCCTACAACGTCCGGCCGATAAGTTGCAATCAATTCCTTGACGGTATCAACAACCCGCTCCCTCCGCAAGATAAGATCGGCGATGTAAACATTATGACCCTCAATATTGCCCGCGATCGATGAGATGGCAAGGTTGGGTGGCCTCCACCGCTTGGCATTAAAGTGGGGGGCGCAATCCGGCATGGACATTAAGAGTACGTTCATAAGTCTTTTTTACCTGTTTTTATGTGTTTCTCTGTCTTCTGATTTCTCTTGATTTTACCAGCATTTCAGAGTCATTCAAGGAAAATTAATTCTTGTATATTTTTATTAATTTTGATATGTTTTACTTATATGAAAGAATTTCTAACGTCGGCAATAAAAAAAGTATCACTTGAACTGGTGTACCAGGTAGTAGATGAGCGCACCAGAGATATACTAACCACCGTAAGCTAAATAAAAAAACGACAAGAGGACGATTTTCGGTACCTGGCACAGAAGATTGATACCGATATTGGCAACGTAAGGGGAG
>JBKBTA010000193.1:0-5385 GCA_046291035.1 Candidatus Brocadia sp. | reverse complement strand
TAGGCAAAAAGTGATACATTTCCATTACAAACTGCCAACTACCTACTGCTTACTGCCTACTTAAGCGGACAAATGGGAAAATTTGGACAAGCGAGGTGAACAAGACGTCGCCCTTATAGACTGCATGGTTGTAACGTTTCGGTTTGAACGCTGTCTTGTACTTGAATCCATGTTTCTCGTAATTCTTTCAAAATCTTTAAGGTAGATTCAAAATTACCCCGTTTAACTTCGCGCATACAATACTCATACAATCTGAATAAGGAATTGGCGATCTCTGCATAATCAAAGTTGAGAGAATCAATTAGCTCAGCAAGTACTGCGCATGATTTGGCTTCGTCTTTGCGATTGCAAGCAGCAATTCCTGCATCATAAGCCTTGACCAATAGTTGAACCGGATTTAACGTCATAATTTCCTGTTCTAGATAGGTATTACTCATCTTTTTTGTAGCAAGCATAAGTTTCCAATCCTCCCTAAAAAGTTTTCCCTGCAAATTTTATAATCAAAGATTTTATTACCCACAAACATCAATAAAAGACGATGTGTTATCGATATGCTTTTCTAAATTACTCACGAAATACTTACCTTCTTTGATCTTTTCAAGACTGAGAGTAACGTCTTTAATACATTGCATTATTAAAGATATATTTTCTGCGTCAATGGAAGCCACAGCCTCTAATAGTTGTCGAATTTTTTGTAACAGTTCATTTATTTGTAACTTCCACTCACTATTATCGGCAATATCCGGGAATTTTTTAAGAGAATCGAAATATTTTTTTGATATGGTTAGTTTATCTATGAGGAACCCTCTCTCTTTTATTATTTTTTCCAGGGAATTCTCAGCATAACCCTTTGATAACATTATTTTTAATTCATGGGTGTAATGAAAAAGCAAACGATAATCTTCTAAATGACTTGATAGGACATCTATTATAGCCTCTATTTCTCTTGATTTTTCAGAACAGTACGGATTGTTCATAGGTAACATGTTCGGCTTCTATTTGCCTCAGAATAATTGCGCGTTATACACTGATTGTGTAAGAGACGTTATCTGATTACCTTGAAGTACAAGGTTATTCAATAGTTCTTGCATTTTATAAAATTGCTGGCGATACTGTCTCTCTTTGATTTCTAAACGTGTTTCCATCCTGCTTATTCTAGTATCAATATCAGTTATTTGTTTACTAATAACGTTTTTTGTTTCATCGATTATGGAGCTTCTATTAGATGATGAACTTTCCACAAAAGGTTTTAAAAGCGTTTCTATTTTCCTTGCGACACCATTTGTAGAATTAAATAAATCTTCAACCGCCTTGGAATTAGAAGTAATGGCATTGTTAAATTTCGTTGTGTCTGATAAGCTCGCCTTTAAGCTGCTGCTGACGGTAATGCCAATTTCATTAAGGTAGTCAGGATTTCCTGATGCAAGTCCTGTTATTTGTTCTGTAAGTTTTTGAAATAATTGACTTCTGAGAGAAGTAAAGGTCGCATTTCCCGCAAGCGGTCCACGTGTCTTTGTGCTTGTATTTACGCTCGATTTATCCTTTATATATTCTGTTACTGCATTAAATTTATCCAAGAAGCCAGTAATCTTGGATTGAATTGCACTGGTATCCTGCCTGACCGTTACCGTTGTATACGTGGTATCCGTATAGCTTGTGACATTAGTATTTTTAAGGGTGTAGGTAACGCCATTTATGGTAAAAGTATTTGTACTTTTCGTTATTTCATCAGATGTGCTGGTACTATTTATGGTAAACTTTGCATCGGTTCCTGCGGTTGCAGTCGCTCCGGATAATTTCAATACATTCATAAGATTACCGCTTACATCAGACAGGGTAATTGTATCTGTACTACCGGTGGATTTGGACTTTAGTATGACCTTGTCAAGAGAACTGTCATAGAACGCATTTACGTTTGCCGTGGAACTATTTATTCTGGAAATAACGTTATCTAATGTGTCTGTATCAGTATTATAGGTAATTGTTATGCCATTAATTTTAAAACTACCAGAAGTCGTACTTGTCAGTGTTGTATCAAAATTGGCTTTGGAGAGTAGCACGTCGCTTTGTATACCAGTGCTGCCATTACCGGTATATGTACCAACGGTTATTTTTGCCTGTGTGAAAAACGGATTTGTGCCCGTTTCTGATATAACCAGATCTGTGCTTCCGCTCTTTTGTTCAATAGTAAACTTATCTTCGGTTTTATTATAATAAATATTTGCATTTGCAGTAGCATCGTTGTTGACGGCATCTAAAAACGCCTGAACCGTGCTATAATTAGATAAAGTAAAGGTCTGCCCATTGATGGTTACCGTTCCATCCGGGGTATTAGCAAATCCTGCATTTGTGAAACTCTTTGATACGTCAATGGTACCCGTGCCAGGAGATACCTTTGTGGCACTTTTGGCGGCAGATTTGGTTATTAACTCGCCAGTGCTCTGGATTGAAGCGCCGGTGGCTAATTGTTTAATGCGAATCTGAAATGTTCCCACGGCTGCATCAGTTCCTGCGGATGCTGTTAGTTTTGTTTCATCGCTGGAACTGGATGTTCTTGAATTGTATACAGAACTTGTGCTGGTACTAGACAAATCTCTTGAGGCTGTTAGAAGATCGGAAAGTTTGGTTTTTAAATCGTTATAGATATTTAAACTGCTATTAAGGCTGGTTTTTTTGGTATTCAGCGTTGTTAACGGTCTTCGTTCCAAGGCCATATACTGATTTACCAGTAAGTCAATGTTGGAACTAGCGCTAAACGCTGATGTTATAGATGATGATATGGCCATATCATGAACCCCATGAAAAACAATAATCCATAGGTGAGGCTGTGATACATGCTGAAATAATTTTTACTTTGTTATTTTCAAAAAGCATTTTGGTTTTTGTATTCAGGAGAACGGTGCTTTTAAATGAAACATTCATGACCTTCGGTCACAAAGGGGGATGGAATCTCCCCTTTGCTGTCATTCTGAGCGGAGCGCGGAATCTTCAAGATTTCTTCCTTCGGTCGAAATGACAATTACAGGTGAAACTGGGGATGGGTTTTAAAACCCATCCCCAGCATAAGGACTATTTTACCTGAAGAGACTTAATATGGATTGCGGACCCGAATTCGCCTGGGCAAGCATTGCACTGGCAGTCTGCTGTAAGATCTGCAGTTTTGTTGCATTCAACTGCTCATACGCCATATCAGCATCCTCAATTCGGCTCCTTGCAGCCTCGGTATTTGTCTTTGCTACGGTCAAGCTTGTTTCCTGATAGCTAAGCCTGTTTACCACGGCACCAATGTAGCTCAGTGCCTCCGATACGTCAGCAACGGCGCTGTCTATCCTGCCCATTAACTCTTGTGCAGATGCGGATGAACCTACTAATGAACCCGCAAGGGTGTTGCCGCTAAGACGCGTACCACCACTAGCGGCATCAAGCCTCAACTGAGTAGCCTTAAAACCTGTATTGCCACTCTCTAAGCTGACGTTACCGGTCTTTAACAAATTAAATTGCAATATGTCGTTCGTGGTGCTATTTCCGCCACCTATCTGGAATTTAAACAGCACATTGCCGGCAGTAGCATTGCTTGAGGCTGTTCCGCTGAATATCGACTTGGAGTTCCATGTAGCTTGCGTGACTTCAAGGTTGATTTGTGTAGCCAGCGCAGCAAGTTCTGCCTTAATAGCAGTACGTTCTGATGTCCCAAGTGAGTCATCGGCTGCCTGGGTCGCCTTTGTCTTCATTTGGGTCAGGATATCGACGATGTTGTTCAAATGACCTTCTGCAACTGACAAAAGGTTTTTGGCCGACCCGATATTGCTTAATGCCTGACCAAGACCCTCAGCACGTACATTAAACTTTTTCGCAATGGTATAACCGGCTGCATCATCACCTGCAGTGTTGATCCTTTTGCCTGTAGCCAGCCTTAATTGAGAAATCGACAAACGATTAGTAATATCAGACAGCGACTTCAGGGCATTTAACGCATTAAGATTTGTATTAATTCTTGTACTCATTCTTAACCTCCTTGTTTTATTGTTTTTTCCCGTATTCCATAACGAGAAGAAACTAGTTTATGTTATCAAAATACACGCATTTTTTTGACCGACCGGTCAGGCCTTTAAACTGTTTACGGTACCTGATGAAATTATCGGCAGGAGTTTTAAAAAGTTTAGGAAATTTAAAGAAATTTCTTTTTTAAAACGGAAAGATTTTGTAAGGCGTAGTTGCATCCGGGGTCTATCTTTAGCGCCGCCTGGAGTCCAATTATTGCTGATTCTAATTTTCCCAATCTGGCGTAACAAGTGGCAATATTTGTAAAGACCGTTGCGTCACCAGGAGTGGTTTTAAGATACTTTTCTAACAGTTCAATGGCCTTCTCGTATTCTCCTATTTCTATACAGAGATTTCCGAGATCGTGGTATATGCTACTATTCGATGGGCTGGAGCTTAAAATGTTGTTGATAAACTGTACAACGCTCTCCTTGTCGCCTTTTTTGTATTTAATTCTTTCTGCAATACATTTAAGTCCCAAATGGTCTGGATGAAACGGATGTATTATTTTTAATGCCTTTTCAGCCTCATCCAGTAGATTTGCTTCTATCAGCAAATTTATCAAAAATATATGTGCATGTACATTTTTGTCATCTTTTTGGAGTAATTGTTTAACGGTATTAATGGCTTCATGGGGTTTCTTCCTCATGGCTTGTATCTTTCCCAGTAGAAGGTATAACCGATGGTTATTAGTGTCCAGTTTAACAGCGGCACTGGCCATATTTTCAGCCTCTTCTAAGCGATTTTGAGAAACATATAAACTGGCAAGATTTGAATAGTAGAGTGGTTCCTTATTATTGAGTTCTATGGCCTTTTTGTAGGCAACTTCAGCTTCATTGAAAAGTCCCATGCCCTCGTAACACACCCCTATATTGCCATATGCCTTATCTTCATAGTAATATGCATCAACGATAGACAGATTAAATGTAGGTCTTTTGTTTTCTTTATCCTTTGCAATAAGATATTTTTTAAAATAGTGTATGGCATCAACGAAAGACTCCTTTTTTAATAGTATATCTCCCAGAATAAATAAAATGTCAAGTGATTCAGGATTTTCTTTAACCGCCTTTTTACAGATTTCTTCAGCCCTGTCTATTTGGTTTGTATTTAATAGGGCATATGCAAGGTCAATGTATATTCTTTGTCTTTGGCTCTGAGAATTAAAGTCTGTTTGTGATAGAGATATACTTAGTCCCTTTTCGCCCAATTCAATAACCTTTTCAAAGTTATATTCGTTTCTGTAGTTACGAATGAGATTTGCCATAACAAAAATATTATTGGGATCATCAGCGAGTTGTTGTCGTAATAGGTCGCCTGTCCTTTTATATTTCCTTCGCATTTCAG
>JBKBTA010000192.1:0-5455 GCA_046291035.1 Candidatus Brocadia sp. | reverse complement strand
AACATTACGAGGTTGCCCGTGAGGTACAGAGGATTTTACAGCGTTATAAAGAACTTCAGGACTTTATTGCAATTCTTGGTATGGAAGAGCTTTCCGAAGAGGATAAGGTACTGGTAGGAAGGGCCAGAAGGTTGCAGCGGTTCCTGTCACAACCGTTCTTCGTTGCCGAACAGTTTACTGGTACAAAGGGAAAGTACGTACCTTTGAAGGAGACTATTAGAGGTTTTAAAGAGGTGGTTGAAGGAAAGCATGATAACCTGCCAGAGCAGGCCTTCTACATGGTTGGAGGGATTGAAGAGGTAGTAGAAAAGGCGAAACAGTTGGGTGGCTAACTATGGCAAAAACATTCAAACTCGAAATTATCACACCTGAGAAGGTTGTTTATAGTGATTCGGTTCAAAGCATTTCTGCCGATGGGACTGAGGGTTCCTTTGGCGTCCTTGCAGACCATGCACCCTTAATTACGGAACTGAAAACGAGCATCTTGACGGTTAATGACGCAAATAACAAGACAATACGGTTTGCGCTCGATGGTGGTTTTTTTGAGGTCATGGCAAACAATGTCGTTGTTTTGTCAGATGCGTGTGTTGCGGAAGGCGATGTGAACGTTGAAAAGGCGCGTGCTGAAAAGGATGCTGCAGAAAAAATCATATCCAGCGGAGGAAGTGCTGAAGAGAAAGAAAAGGCACTGGCTATACTCAGGCGAGTCGATACGTGGCTCAAGCTGGCCAATAAATAAGAATTATTCCATGGAATATCAAAACCCCCCTGATTCCCTTATGGAATGGGAATGCAGGGGGGTTTTTATTTTGTCTCTAAAAAAAGTATAGTATGAACGGTTTTCATTTTGGTATAATATTCCCACAGTACTTGGTTGCATAAATTGGCGTTATATGTCTAGCCGCCTTCATTATTGTGTTTTTATTTTAGGAGATACTGAATTTTGCAGACAAGTATAAGATACAATTATCAGGACTATCTGCAACTCCCGGAAGACAAGCGATACGAGATTATTGATGGTGACCTATTTATGGTACCTTCACCTAATGAACGCCATCAGCATATCCTGTCTAACATTTTCTACATTCTTTTTGATTATGTGAGGAAAAACAAACTGGGTACCGTTTATTGCGCTCCTTTTGATATCCTCTTTTCAGAGGAAGATATTGTTCAGCCTGATATTATTTTTGTATCCAATAAAAATAAAAAAATTATCACAAAGGATAATATCAAAGGTGCGCCCGACCTGCTTGTTGAAATACTGTCGCCTTCTACATCCAAGCGAGATATAGGGATTAAGAAGAAATTGTATGCAAGACACGGCGTGCGGGAATACTGGATTGTTGATCCTGAACATGAAACTGTAGAGGTGTTTCTCTTACGAGATAAGGAATATGAAGGCAAAAGACATAGCATAAAAGACTCCATAAGTCCGACCGTGATTAAGGGTCTGAATATCGAAACAAAGGAAATTTTCGTTTCATAGGTATGCAACGAATCAGCCCACAAAAAGCACAAAAAGTGGATTTAAAGGAGAGTATTTTAGTAAGCTTTTGCGTATTTCTCGGGCTAGTCATCATGTTGCGCTGGCAACACGCAAGATGCCAACTGCCACTGCCTACTGGTTTAGTAATCATGCCGTTTCGCAACACCCTGAAACGATTGTACTGATAGTTATGCCATTTTTGATGGCCTTATTTTCGAACCAGAATATCTGGCTGATTGAATAGGTGATTTATGTCTATACTTATAACAGGTGGAGCGGGGTTTATTGGAAGTCACTTTGTGCGACGGATGATATATCAAGGCAAACGCGTGGCGGTGCTTGATAAATTGACCTATGCGGGAAACCTCGAAAACCTTAATGATATCATTGAAGACCCAAAGACGTCTCAACGATTTAAATTTTACAAAGGAGACATCTGTAATCAGGAATTAGTAGAACATATCTTTTCAGAGGAAGGTATCGATACAATCGTCAACTTTGCTGCCGAATCACATGTTGACCGGAGTATCAGTAGTGCAAGTAACTTCATTGATACCGATGTGAAGGGTGTTTTCGTCCTGCTCGAGGCATCGAGACGTTTTAATATAAAAAAGTTTATTCAGATTTCTACCGACGAGGTATATGGGACGGCCTATCAGGGCGCTTTTAAGGAGACGGATGCCTTAAATCCCAGCAATCCTTATTCTGCCAGCAAGGCAGGTGGGGATAGGCTGGCTTACGCCTACTGGGTAACGTATCGATTACCAATCATCATTACCAGGGCATCCAACAACTACGGACCCAATCAACATCCGGAGAAATTTATCCCACTCTTCATTACAAATGCCTTAGAGGATAAAAAACTTCCCCTTTATGGTGACGGAAGGCAGGTAAGGGATTGGATTCATGTTGAAGACCATTGTGCAGGTATTGATTTTATCATGAACCATGGGAAGGACGGCGAGGTGTACAATATCGGTTGCGGAAATGAGCGATACAATATCGATACGGCGCATCTCATCCTGGACGAACTTAAAAAACCTCGCTCACTGATAGAACATGTAAAAGACAGGGAAGGGCACGACAGGCGCTATGCCCTAGATTGTACCAAATTGATGTCTCTGGGCTGGAAACCTCAAATAACGTTTGAAAATGGTCTGAGGGACACAATACAATGGTATAAGAAAAATCAGGCATGGTGGAAACGGATAAAGAATGGTGAATTCATGGAGTATTACAACAAGCAATACAGTCATCGGTTTGCTGATACAGGTGCGCAGCAAATTTCATGAGAGGGACATTTGATAAGAAAGGGATGTGTAATGTCATATACGATAATTTTTAAAAATTCAGGAAGGATCTTAGACTTGCAGGAAAAAGTGATGCAGCTTTTTGCATCTTTAAATAATTTTAAGGAAACTCACAAATCTTTTTTCATGAAATGCGCCGTTATATTCATGTCGGTAAAGATAGGGATGATCCTCCTTGCAACGTTTTTGGCAATGGTCTTCTTACTGGGCTTTGTAACGCCATATCTTGCCGGAGAGATGTCAAAGACGAAGGCGATACTCTTCGCATCTCCTCTAACAATGATAATTATGCTAAAGTTGTGCTTTATAGGTAAGATATTGATGACTTATGAAAGGTCTAGTTTGGTAATCAAATCAGTTGTTAATGTACTGTTATTGAAGGGTAGGCAAGGCCTGCGCCGTGTAGGGGAAACGATTACAGTAGATTTATCACCGCTTCCCCTGGAAAAGGCCAAAAATCGATAAAACAAGGTAAATTTAGCGCATTCAGCAACTTCGCAGGTTCACTCGTCTTCATTGAACCGAAATGTTTGGTATAATTTTGCCTCACAGCACGGGTTCAGGTTATAAGGGTGGATTAAGTCGTTGGTTTTTACGCCGAATCCACCTTCACAATACCCCCCCTACCGTAAATCCGTATAAATAAATGAAACATCCATGATCCCTCGGTTCACAAAGGGCAGTGAAAATGTCACCCTGAGCGGTAAAAAAGATTCTTCACCTCGTTCAGAATGACAAAAAGCAAAGGGCTCAGAATGACAGCACAGGAGGTATTTTCAGGCGAAATCCTATACAATCGAGTTAATCGCGGCTTAGATAGTTAATTATTTCCTACCTTCCCGTTTTTCAATAGCCTCAGCCTGTCGTAAATAAAGCGGCAATAATTTGTCTATCTCGCATCGATGTCCTGATTCGAACATCCTTTCTCCAATTAAAGCCACATGCTCAGCCTTCGGTATCGCCCACTCTTCTTTGTCTATAAAAATGTCCTTTTGATGAAATATATCTTTGTAAGGTAAAACACCGTCCCCGAAGATAATTACCGGACGTGGAAGGAGAGACAAAAGTTTTTCAGGCTGAATTACCAGAAACTCAGATATCCTCTTCCTCCGTACACCTTCCAAGCCCTGATCATGACTTGCAGGGACAGGCCCGTAGATACATGCATAAACATGGTTTCGTCGTGCATCAAGGACAGGGCATACAGGCGTGGAGTTTATTGGGTAATTTTCCATTATAATATCAAATATGGGTACATCAATAACGGGTTTATTTAAAGCGTAGGCCAGTGTCTTTGCACAGGTCACACCTACCCGCAATCCTGTATATGAGCCTGGCCCTACATTCACAGCGATAAGGTCAATATCCGCCGGTGCCCAGTCAATTTCATACAAGGCACTCTTCATGGTAGGAACCAATTCTTTACCATGTTGCATGCCTGTCCCAAAATCCTTTGCAACGACAATATGTCTATCCTTACAAACGGCAATTCCGCCAATATTTCCCGACGTTTCTATCCCGAGTACTTTCATCTGAAAATACCTCCTGTGCTGTCATTCTGAGCCCTTTGCTTTTTGTCATTCTGAACGAGGTGAAGAATCTTTTTTACCGCTCAGGGTGACATTTTCACTGTCCTTTGTGAGCCAAAGGTTCATGGACGTTTCAAGATTATTAGTTGCTAAAATCCATATTATTTTGAAAACGAAACTATAACAGAAATAATTGGGAAATAAAACAGTGAATTAGTGCAAAGTGGCATGTTTTTTAGGCGCTTAGCGCCTATACATCGACAATTTATTGTCGATATAACAATATATTACGCAACCGTCCAGAACGCTATACTGAATGCATTCCAATAATTCGTCTTGAAGGGATTGACTGCATATTACTAACACGACTTTAAACAACTCCTCAAAATCCTCAGGAAGAATAGAAACAAAAACTTGACAATTTTGTATCACTCACTTAGTATGCTCTTAATACTGGTAAATCTTAATGATGGTTTTTACTGACCCCCATAAGAGGATACTTACTAACTTCTCTATAAATTCGACTTGATTTTCTATTCTCAGGAACTAATTCTTCCCTAAGAACGATGATATGAGAAGATTATTTTAAAACACATTTTCATAAATAGATGCTATTATGATTATTAAGGCCTGGTGGATATGGATGGCTTTTGCTGCAATCTTTATTATAACCGAGATATTTACGGCAGGATTTTTCCTGCTCTGGTTCGGTATTGGAGCTGCAATAACCGGTATCCTTGCAATTTTTGACCTGAATCTCAGCTGGCAATGGGGAACATTTCTTGTTGTCTCAGGCGGACTATTTGTCATTTCACGAAGGTTTGCAGAACGGGTAACAAAAAAACAACCATCTGGAATCGGTGCAGACCGCTTTATCGGAAAAAGAGGCATCGTACTGGAAGAGATTGACAACATCAGGAATACCGGACGCGTCAGGGTCGAAAAAGAGGACTGGTGGGCGGTAAGCGAGACGGGTGAAGTTATTCCAGCGGGAAAAAAGGTAGAGGTAATTAGGCTAACCGGGACCCATCTGGTAGTCAGGGCTTTAAAGCAGGCTACGTCAAGCATAAATGCAAATAGTATCAGGTAAAAAAGAAAGAAAATAAACTGGCTTTTTCAGAACCGTTCTT
>JBKBTA010000191.1:0-5499 GCA_046291035.1 Candidatus Brocadia sp. | reverse complement strand
GCATGCAAGTTTGAACATATCCTGGATGAGGAGGTTACAGCCAGTATATGTACCTTATTGGGCCATCCGGTAACTTGTCCTCATGGGAAAGCTATACCCCCTGGAGAGTGTTGTGAAAAGGCAAATAAAGAGATAAGGCCTGTCGTAATGCCGTTATCAGACCTGAGATCGGGAGATACGGCAAAAATATCCTACATTGTGACAAAATACCATGGGCGGCTCGACAGACTATCATCTATGGGTTTGTTGCCCGGTGTTCTGATCCGTCTTCATCAAAGACAACCGACGTATGTTATTCAGATGGGAGAGACACAAATCGCCCTTGACAGTGCTATTGCACGGGATATATACGTGCGTCTCGTGTAATCCTCGCTATGATGCTATTGTATCGTTATAGTTTAAATACACCATACAATTTTCAATACGTAAATTACCTTCTTGTTCCTGATTCATCCCTTAGTGTACTTACCTGTTGATGGATATTTCATAATTGTTTGTTACTGAGGTTTATGGAATATTCATGTTTCCACCCCATACTTCCGATGGTTTTTGAGACACATCGGGTTTGTCTAAAATTTCTACAATAGTACAAAAAGCACACAATACATGTTTTCCATCTCATAGTATTTAAAAGCAAAGAAAATTAAACAATTCATAAACTGGTAATCGATACTCAAGATATTTTCATGGTATATTTCATGAACATATATACTTATCTCCTGAATATTGTGTAAATTGACTTTTCTTAAAGGAAACGTGAAATAATGGGGCATATTATTTGCTAACATTATGTTACAAAATTAATATTGAGAATTAGTTCAGACACGGTGCCGTCCTGAATTTATCCGAGAAACTTTATAATATTCAACCACTAAATAGTAAATTAACAAAAAGTTTTGACTGTAAATAACCTTAATTTTGCAAGGAGTTTGAAATTATGGATCCGGGTGCACTAATTGGTCTTATAATTGGCGCTGGATTGATCATGGTAGGCATTGTAATGAGCGGTGGGGTAACTGCAGTGATGGGATATATAGATATTCCATCGATGATGATTGTAGTGGGAGGTACGATAGCGGCGACAATCGTAAGATTTCCGATACCCAATGTAATAGGGGCTATCGCGGTTGTAAAAAAAAGTATCTTTGTAAAGATTGGGGTGGCTGAGGAAGAGATTAAACGGTTGGTTGAATATTGTAAGATCAGTCGTCGTGAAGGTCTTCTGGGGCTGGAGAAGGAAATCGAAAAGATCAATGATGAGTTTCTGATCAAGGCGGTGAGGTTGTTAGTAGATGGTTCAGACACTGATACTCTAAGAAGTATTTTAGGAACAGAAATTGATAATATCCGTCAAAGGCACTCTGCTGGTAAGGGAATTCTTGAGTTTGCAGGGATGATGGCCCCCGCCTTCGGTATGATAGGGACATTGATCGGGCTTGTTGATATGTTGAAAAAGCTCGATGATCCATCAAAGATTGGGGCAGGTATGGCCGTGGCGCTTATTACCACATTTTATGGGGTTATCATGGCGAATCTCATGCTGTTGCCGCTTGCCGGCAGGCTGGATACCTTAAGCAAAAAGGAACTTTTATTGAAAGAGATTATTATGGAGGGGGTAGTTTCTATCCAAAAAGGAGATGCCCCCATGATAACAGAGGACAAACTAAAATCATTCCTGCAGCCAAAGGTGGCTAATAAGATATCCACGAGCCCTGCAAAAGAAGGAAAACAATCATAATGAGCGACGAAGAAAAGGGTTACGAGCCTCCTGGATGGCTGCTTACTTACGGGGATATGGTAACGTTGCTTGTCACTTTTTTTGTAATGTTGATCAGTCTTTCTACCATCAATGTGGATAAGTATAAGAAGACCATGTCGGAGATTCAGAAAAGTTTTGTGGGCAGTGGTGGGGAGTTCTTATTGGAAGATGGTACAAGTCCAATAGAAAACCTCTTTGAAAAAGATTTAGATACATTGGAAAGTCCCGAAAATGAAGAACCCATTGAAAATTTTATTGATACCACAGAGACGTACCATTATTTATCAAACTTTCTCAAGGAAAGCAAACTTGCCAAATACATAAGTATTGAAGACATAAAGATAGGATGCAGAATAGAAATTCCCGTAAATTTGTGTTTTGAAAAGGGTGAATCCATGGTAAAAAGGGAGGCACACTTGATTCTTGGGGAATTAGGTACGGCATTGCGAAGTACGAGAGGTAAGATTATCATTGATACCAACGTGGGAATGTCTATAAAGCCCAATACGGAGGAAACAGATTTATCGATTGACAGAGCGGCAAACATATGTGATTTTCTCGTGGCCAAAGAAGATATTGAACCGCAAAGGGTTGCAATATCAGGGTACTCTGGCGCTTATGCAAACAAAAACGATGCCATCGGGATTGTTATATTGAAAAAATGATCTGGGCAATGCAGTTTATCGGAGGCTTTTAAGAAGATGTCCGCAGGGAAACAAAAGAAAAAAAAGTTTTTTGATTCAAAGTCTCCCGATATGTTCATGCTATCATATGCATCGCTTGCAACGTTATTACTGGCTTTTTTTATAGTCCTGAATACCTTTACCGAGGAAAAGAAAAAGGAGTTTATAGAGGGATTTCGAAGATCCATGAAAGAAAGGGAAATAACTTTCGGTATGGGCGGGATACTGTCAGGTTGGGGTGACGACGAGGAAAAAGAAACCATCCGCAAAATGAAATATATTTTTCCCGGCAAGAAAAATGAACCCGTAGAAAGCAGTGATAGAGGTGTAGACGAAATCAACAGGGAGGAAGATCACATACCGGCGGCCGTTGTGGTTTCTTTTGATGAGAATGATACTACTATTCCGATAGAGGGGAGGCATTCCCTGGATAACTTAATTGATTTGATTGGAGAAAGGCCATGTTCCCTTATTATCGAGGGCCATACGAGAAGGAATTTTATACCTTCACGAGAGTACCATAACTGCTGGAAGCTTTCTCTGGATCGCGCGAAAGTGGTGGCTGATTATCTTCACGATAAAGGTGATATCTCTTTTAAGCGATTGATTACTGTCGGATACGGGAATAACAAACCCCTGGCAAAAGACATCAGGGGCGACAGTCATAATGACCGAGTATCAATAATTATCAATATATTGAAATAGATTGTTTTTCTTTTGGCTTGACAATACCATGCTGGTGTGATATTAATTCCCATCCATGAAGACAATTCAAAATTCTTTCATAACGATCTTTGGAGTATGTGTTCTTTCTGTTTTATCCAACACCGATATTGCCACATATGCCGAAACACCCGGTTTTGAAATATCTAATGAAAATAACCAGAAATCCCCCCTCTTGTTAGCAAAAAAAGAGGAGGATATAGTTATTTATAAAAAAGATATTATCATTCGTTCGGACGAGCTTAAGGCGGATTCGAAAAAAGATACCGGAGAGTTCAAACCCATCGAAAAGCCGGTATCAAAAAGGCAAGAAACGCAAAAGCAAGAAACATCTGCCCTGGATATTGTTGACAAGTATTTAAAAGAGGGGAAAAAATACGAGGCAAGAAATATCCTGTCCGATTTTTTTATTGATAAAAAAATCCCAGAAAAACAAAAAGAGATAAAGGAAATATTAGACAGATTGAACGAAGAATTGATCTTCTCGCCTGCACCTTCCCCGGATGCCACAATGTATACAGTTCAATCCGGTGACGTCCTTGCCAGAATTGCCAAACAATTCGGTACAAATTATGAATTGATTATGAGGGTCAATGGCAAATCGTCCACTCGATTAAACATAGGTGAGCGATTAAAAATACTGACTGGGAAGACAAAGATACTCATTAGCAAGACTGACTTTACGCTGACATTGATGTTGAATGATCATTACGTAAAGCAATATCGCATTGCGATAGGGAAAAACGACAAAACACCGGTGGGTACGTTTGAAGTAAAAAATAAGATGAAAGAGCCTGTATGGTATTCACCCGAGGGGGGGGTATTCCCTTACGGACACAAAGAAAATATTCTTGGTACCCGATGGATAGGTTTCAAAGATAAACCAAACCTGTCCGGATACGGAATTCATGGTACAACACAACCCGAAACAATCGGTACGGCTTCGTCAAACGGTTGTATTAGAATGTTAAATAGCGATGTAGAAGAACTCTATGATTTTGTGACGTCGGATACCGAGATTATTATTCAAGGGTGATGGGTTGTGTATAGAAACGAACCGCTCGAAAAGTATTTAAAAGATGCGGCTGCTGGAACACCGGTGCCCGGCGGTGGAAGTGTAGCAGCATTAGTAGGTGCATTAGCAACGTCAGTGGCTTCAATGTCGGCAAACCTTACTATTAGCAGGGAAAAATTTAAGCAACACGATTCGCAACTGAAGAAGATACTAGAAGAGTCTGGAAAGTGCAGAGAAATCTTATTATCCTTGATGGAGGAGGATATTAAAGTTTATAGCGGGGTCAATAATGCGTATGGATTGCCGAAGTTAACCGAAGCGGAAAAGAATAAACGGTCTGAGGAAATACAAAAAGCAACCATCCTTGCAATGGAAGTTCCTTTGAAAACAATGATGTGTTGTCTTTATGTATTGGAACAGACGCGAGAATTAGTGGACGTTGCGAATCCCAATCTCATTTCCGATGTGGGAGTAGCCTGTTTTTTGGCAGAAGCGGCATTCCAATGTGCGAAATTAAATGTGGAAATAAACCTTGCCACTATCAAGAATCAAAACCTCGTTGAAAAGGTGCAGAATGAAATAAGCCACGCAGAAAAGGAGGCAAGGATATTTTTCAAAGAGATAAAAGAGCGCGTTCAGGAAAAAATGAAGAGATAATTTTTAAAAATTTGAACAATTACTATGGAATGGGAGATAAAAAGGAGTTCTAACGGATGCCTTCTCTGTAATAAGGGGTTTTCTGAAGAGGAAGAATATTATTCTGCCCTTTTTGATGAAAGCGATACCTTTATTCGTAAAGATTTCTGCACCCCATGTTGGAATAAGGGTAAAGAAGGGGGACCTTTTTCATTTTGGAAAACGAAGGTGCCAAAGAAGGATAAGCCCGTTCAAACGTTTATAAACACCGAAGTTTTGCTAGATATGTTTATGAGATTGGAAGGAAACGACGAAACTCACCAAAGAAATCTCCGATATGTGATTGCACTTTACCTGATCAGAAAAAAGGTGTTTAAATTAAAATCTTTTAAAAGGCAAAACGGAGAAGAGCTTATTACACTTTTTTATCCGAAAGAAGATCGGGAATTCGATGTGTTTAATCCAAATTTAAAAGAAGAAGAAATTGAAGCCATTACATCCGAAATGAGTCAACTCCTCAACTATCCATACCTGGAACCTGTCTAAAGCCTCATTTTAAAAGGATGATATTTCTGATTTCCAATTATTTTGGAAAGACGTGTCGATCTGTAACTGATAATAATGCAACCGATAGAATAAAAAATAATCATGGGTGTCAGGATATCCAAAAAAGGAACAACAAT
>JBKBTA010000190.1:0-5501 GCA_046291035.1 Candidatus Brocadia sp. | reverse complement strand
ATAACATCTGTACCCCTGTAGTTTTGTTATAAGTGCATGCAACATGATACCAATTACCAACCGAATCACTTAAATCAAATCCAGCACTTCTCTGTGTTCTATTTCCATTTCCATCCTGCGTTACCAGAATAAATTCGAGTATGTGAGGATTATTAGCGTAAAATTTTAAACTGAAACCTTCACGAAGTTGAACATCCGGATTCCATCTCCGCCCACCGAATATAGTAACAGCCCTCAAATCATCATAGGCATTTTTATAGAACCATGCGGCAATGGAAACTTCGTCATTATTCATACGGGGGATAGTTACGTAATCATCAATTCCATCAAAATACAATCCGCCTCCGCTTTTCCCAGTTGTCCATGCAGCCCCATGAATTGTACCATCGTTACCATTTCCAAAAGAATCGACAGTAATCGTACCGCTTCCTTCATCAAAGGCATAATGAGCCTGTAAGTCATATTTAATCTTTGTCACAAAAACATCGGATAACTCCCTATGGCTGCCAAATAGGGGGGAAGCCGTTGGAAAATCATCAGAAAAGGTGTACCCGCTGACATATGCGTTTCCTGAGATATCCACGGCGATATCAAGTCCTGAATCGACATCGCTTCCTCCCAGATACGAAGAGTATATGAGGCTGCCAAGGGCATTGAGTTTTGTAATAAAGGCATCCGTATCATATTCTGTATTGTTTTCAAAGAGGGCAGAGGCCGTTGGAAAGTCAGTGGAATAGGTATTCCCGGTAACATATGCATTCCCTGCTGTATCCACGGCAATGCCAAATCCGGAATCGCCTTTACTCCCACCCAGGTATGTGGAGTATATGAGGTTGCTGCCGGAGGCATCGAGTTTTGTTATAAAGGCATCCGTATCATATTCCGCATTGTTTCCGAAAAGGGCAGAGGCCGTGGGGAAGTCGGTGGAAGCCGTCTCTCCAGTGACATACGCATTTCCTGACGTATCTATAGCGATTCCGATGCCAAAATCCCAACTACTCCCACCCAGATATGTGGAATAGACCAGGCTATTGCCAGATGCATCGAGCTTTGTAACAAAGACGTCTCCGCCTCCTCTGTTGCTTCCATAGAGGGCAGAGGCCGTTGGAAAATCTTCGGAATAAGTATTCCCGGTAACATATGCATTTCCTACACTATCCACGGCGATGCTGTAACTATAATCGTAGTCACTTCCCCCAAAATAGGTAGAATAGACCATGGTGGGGTCTATTACGAGCGGGTATCTTTTATCATAAGAGGCCACCTGGAAACTGTAGACAAAATGTTTCGAGTTTCGAGTTGTGAGTTTTGTGCTACTGTCATTGCGAGCCCCTTCGCGGCTATTCAGGACAGGTGAAGCGTTTCCATGGACTGCTTCTTCGTTTCTTTTCCCGGAATGGAGTTCTCCTTTACGTATTTTAAATTTACCTGCAACCTCAACTCTTTTCCCATCTATTTCCTGGTAAATGTATGGTTTTTTCTGGATGAGTGTGCCATCATTCAGGCTTATTTCCAGATCTCCCCCTTCCGTAACCCGTAATCCCTCCGTGCCCTGATACAAAAGCTGTACGCGCGATGGGCTCGCACCGGGCTTGACGATGATATCATACTCCAGTTGATGATTATTCCCATAAACCCTCATGTCTATATCCTTGTATAGATCCTTATAGACAACGGCGCTATAGGTGGGGATACCGGTCTTCCACTTTTTGTGGTCATTGCCAATAAAGTAATTTACCGTACCCACCTGTTTCCCCTTTGCTACAATTTCTGCATTTTTGTTGCGACCCAAGGGGATAAGTTTGATAAGTTGGGATTTAGGTGTCAGGGGTTTTAGAGGTTGTGATGGCCAATCCCTGATAATCTCAGATGTGCCCGTTTTTCCTGATCTCTGGTTTCTGACTGCTGCCTTTTGCTGCCTATCTCTTTCCTGACCGCTGATTGCTGACTGCTGACTACCAACCAGCGAAAGACAGACCCCTCTTTCGGTCAAAAACGTCGTATGTCCCTGTCCCCTTTCGTAGAATCGTACCCGTTCATCCATCTGCCCATTGTTTTGAATGAAAAATAGGGGTAGGGTACCATAACCCCCCTGTAACTTTACCTTCCTTCCTTCATCCCAATCAATAGAGGCTTTATCTTCATGAACTGGCCCTAAGGATGGGTATAACAATGCCGTTTTTTGAGCTAAGAATGATCCGAATACAGTCGACACGATAATGGAAGAAAATAAAACTGCGATCCCTGAAACAATATGAAATCTCTTCCCAGTAAGGGAAAGATAAACATGTATTTTATTCATCTTCACTTTTTTTCTCCTTTCCTTCAACGTTCGTTAAAGCAAAAAGCCTCAGAAACTGATGGGGATTTCGAGATTCCTTTAAAAACAAAAAAGCCTTACCGCAAAGATATTCCTCAAAAACATCTTCGGCAGTAAGGCTGTCTTTCTCAAAAGCAAGCTGTCTTTTTCTACATCCCTGTAAGTTTAAAGACCCTTTACTTTGCGTCCCCCGATTGCTCAGGGTTTGCCTTTATCGCATGTTTTTCATTATTAATAATTTTTGACTTTACCTACTAAAATATGGCAAGAACTATTTTATGTCAAGCAAATAATATGAAATTTTTTTAAATATTTGGTAAGCAATAAATTATGATCAACATATTTGTATCCGTTTGATTTCATATCTCAATCCAAATGATAGTCGACCAGGACGGGCGGTCTAAGTGATGGTTCCTCGAAAAGCCGTAGGGCTGTCTCCAGTACTGCATGTTGACGCCTTGGGTCTCCTGGCGTGTCCAGCGGATAGCCGTGTCGAAATGGCACAAACAGGACACGTGGAGGGCGTACACGTTCTGCAACCTCTTGTAAAAGTTGGATTGCCACCGTCGAGATTCCCTGCCGTTCCAGTTCCGCAGCTATCAGACCCACGGTCTGGTTACACATAGGTCAGACAGGAACCAGTAAGACCACCTCGACACCGTCGTTTACCAGCGTCCGAGCAGCCTCAGGAGCCGTGTGTTGTACCAAACGTCCTGGCGCTGTGATCGCGCCCATAAAGGAAATGTGCCGGTGATTTACTGAACCTATGCGTCCCCTCTTCGCCAGTTCATTCACCCGCTCGATTGGAAAGGCAAGGTTTGGATCCTGGCGTATCCCCGAATGATCAAAGGATTCACTTCGATGGGTATCAATTAAGGTCTCAACGTTGACGTCATTGGGAATTTCTCGATAGCTCGTATCTCCTCCCCGAATGGAGTCGTCAAAAGGACTTTGTTTGGGAAGCACAAAGCCGGCGCTGGAAACAAGGGCTAAGTGACACTTGCTGAGCGGTTTGTTGAGTGGCGCCCATGGAATCGGATCAATCCGTCGCCACGGATACGCCTTGAGAAACAACCGCACTGGGATAGTAAACTCGCTCAGGTCACCCATGATGTATCTTCCTTAGTATCGATGACAAATAGTGCTTTTTGCTGATTTATGCAATTTAATACTAGTTTAATGTTGGAGAAAAAACTTTTAACTTTCAGTAATTGTTACCTGCGTCATGACATCACCCTGTCGAATTGCATTGACGACATCCTGACCACTGACCACTTTACCAAAGACTGTGTGCTTACCGTTGAGGTGTGGCTGCGGTGAATGTGTAATAAAGAATTGGCTGCCGTTCGTGTTCGGTCCGGCATTGGCCATCGAAATCGCACCGGTGCCATGGGTCAGGGGGTTGCCTCCTACTTCGTCTTCAAACCTGTATCCAGGCCCGCCTCTTCCAGTGCCGGTGGGATCGCCACCCTGGATCATGAAGTCGCTGATCACCCGGTGAAATGATACACCATCATAAAATCCCTCCCGGGTTAGAAAGACGAAGTTATTGACCGTTTTGGGGGAGTGTTTTGGATATAACTCTATTTTAATCGTTCCCCTGCTGGTCTCAATTGTTGCATGGTAGGTTTTTTTGAGGTCGATCTGCATTGCTGGCGGACTGCTCCATTGTTTGTTGAACACGGAGGCTCCTTTCTAGAGAAACATATTTTAAAAATCTAACCCGAACGAGTCGGACGGAGAACCCTGACAGGGTTTGAAACCCTGTCAGGGTTGAAAATTATTTTTGCTGAAAATGTCAAAATATTTTTTGTAAAATACTAAATAGTTCCAATATTTTCTATTTGCTAGCTATAGTCTATCCATTTTACTGTATGTGTGGTTCGGATACCCCGGCTTCATGAAATGTAGCCATTTCCGTTAATAATTTTACTCCTGCTTCTACCAGGCTCATACCCAGTGCGGCGCCGGTTCCTTCACCGAGCCTCATGTTTAGATCAAATAGCGGAGTTTTGCCCAATAACTTTAACATGATCCTATGCCCTTTTTCTGCCGAAACGTGGGAGGCTATGAGGTATTTGTTTACCTTTGGCTCGATCGCATGGGCTATGAGGGCACCAGCTGTTGAAATAAAACCATCCAAGATTACCGGAATGCGATGGCGCGCTGCGCCCAAACACAAACCGGCAAGGCCTCCAATCTCATACCCTCCAACCTTCGCCAGCACGTCGATCGGATCATTGGGATTGGGTTGGTTCGTATCGATTGCCTTTTTTATTACACGAATCTTTCTCTGCAATGACTCTTCATCCAGTCCTGTACCACTGCCTGTTACCGAGGCAACATCCATTCTGCCTAAGACCGCAAGTATGGCACTGCTTGGGGTTGTATTAGCAATCCCCATATCTCCCGTACCAATAATATCCAGACCTTCTTCAAGTTCTTCTTCAATCAATTCAATGCCAGCCTCGATGGACTGAACTGCCTCTTCCTTTGACATCGCTGGGCCAACTGCCATATTCTTCGTACCCAAGCCGACCTTTTTTATCTTCAAACAAGAATTCTTTTCCACATATGATGCAACCCCGCAGTCAACCACAATCACCCTCGCACCGATATGACGTGCAAGGACATTAATAGCGGCCCCCCCTTCTATGAAGTTTCGCACCATTTGTTCCGTAACTTGCTGTGGAAAGGCACTGACACCCTCTTCCACAACACCATGGTCACCCGCCATGGTAAATATTTTCTTATGGTTTATTTTGAAGTTGACACCACCTTTTATGGAGGCGTATATCGTTGCCAGCTCTTCCAGTCGCCCCAGGCTTCCTCTTGGTATTGCAAATGTTTTAAATTTAGATGCAATTTCACCATGGGGATCTATGAGAACCTCTTCTATATGCTCTAAGGTATGCTTTAATAGTTTCATTATAAAGTTGCTTCACTAAACAAGTTATACTAATAATTTTCGCTAAAGTTTTTTCATATCTGACCGATAATAATACTATATCTTGGGGTTGAAAATACACATATTTTAATGCTAGGGAATTTCGAAGTTTTTGGTAGGAGTCAACTCCTGTTGGCGACCGGGCTCATGCACGCCGTTATAGTATTACTCTGTAAAAACTCCTTTTTTTGTAAGTTTTTTAGTAACTAGCCCATTTGTCCGCTTAAGTAGGCA
>JBKBTA010000189.1:0-5580 GCA_046291035.1 Candidatus Brocadia sp. | reverse complement strand
ATAGAAAACAGGCTTTTAAGAAAACAGGCATTTGACTCTCTCAAGGCCGATTTCTACCGTTATGTAATATCCATACCAATCAATGTTGAAAATATTCCTCCGATGGTCGGTGAGCTTGGTTATGTGAAAAGGTCTCTTTTGCGCGATTATTATAATGAGGAGACAGGTTTTATAATTAAGGACGACAGATCTGTGGTAATCTGGTGAGCATATGGATATTCAAATCCTGAAACTGTTTATTGAGATTGACGGCAGGTTGCCAGCATCAGCCGCTGAGAAGATTAGAGGCTATTTGGGCAATCTCTTTTGGGACAATTCGTATGCCCATCAGCATGATGGAGAGGGCAGACCTATCTACCGATACCCAAAGGTGCAATATAAGACGCTTAACGGCGGGTGTCTTTTAATCAGTTTTGACGAGGGTAGGGAAATAACTACAAAGGTGTTCAACGATATAACATCAGTTAATATTGCAGGCGACTTTAAAGAAATCATATCTAAAAGAATGGAAAACTATTCATCGCCTTTTGGCATTTCAGATAAGCACCTTCATTACTCCTTCCTCACCCCCTGGCTGGCCCTGAATGAAAAGAATTATGAGCAATACCAGAAGCTCGGAAGCTGGGCAAAGAAAAGGGAATTTCTGGAGAAAATATTGATTGGTAACATTATCTCCATGTCAAAAGGGCTTGGTTACACTGTCCCTGAACCTATTAAAGCAAGTATCATCAATCTCAAAGAAATCAACACCTCCCTCAAAGGCACTCCCATGCTCGGCTTTCTTGGTACATTCTCGATAAACTTTGAAATCCCTGACTACTGGGGCATCGGGAAATCGGTGTCGAGGGGATTTGGAACGGTGGTAAGGCAGAAGACAGACGATAGAAGTCAGACGCTGATGTCAGAAGTAAGAATACAGATAACATAAATTGGAAGCCGGCAGACAGAAATCAGAAGACAGGCTTTTGGAGTTGAGAAGTTAGGAAGTTGTAATGAGGAAGAGGTGAGAGTTAATGAAATGATGAACCAAGAAAACGTTGGAGAAAAGAGATGAACGAAAAAGATAAGGCATTAATATTGGAGTTTAAAAGCAAGATTCCTTCAAATTTAGCAAGGCATCTAAAACGTATTATCATTTTTGGTTCAAGGGCAAAGGGTAAAGCAACAGAAGACTCTGACCTCGACGTTATTGTATTGGTAGATAAAAAAACTTCAGAGATAGAAAAATGCCTAAATGATATAGCTTATCAGGTCATGTGGGACCATGATTTCAAGCCTATTATATCGCTTAAAGTTTTTGCTGAAGCGCAGTTTAATAATGCTGTTAGTAAAGGATTTTCCTTTTATCGATATGTAGAAAAAGAAGGAATTTCGGTATGACCGAAGAAGTTCAGTTGCTCATAAAAAAAGCAGACCATGCACTTGAAGTGGCAGAAAAGCTCATGAACGATGGCTATCCGTCAGATGCCTCTAGTAAAATCTATTATTCAATGTTTTATGCAGCACAGGCACTTTTAAAATCAGAAGGGATAGACGTTGTAAAACATTCAGCAGTAGAATCTGCTTTTGGATATTATTTTGCCAAAACAGGTAAAATTGACCCCAAATACCACAGGATGCTTATAGACGCAAGAAAAATAAGGGAAATAGCAGACTATGATATTCAAGAGGAAATTGTTGAACCTGTTGCATCTCTTAAAATTGAAGAGGGAAAAGTATTTATTAAAGTTATAAAAGGCCTCCTTGGTGTTTTATGATTGTTATGATTGTTTTCCGCGTGCATTCCTCCGTAAACTTTGAAATCCCTGACTACTGGGGCATCGGGAAATCGGTGTCGAGGGGATTTGGAACGGTGGTCAGACAGAAGACAGACGATAGAAGCCCGACGCCAGATGTCAAAAAACAGATAACGGTATCCATTCAGGCAAGATGATAAAATTTAAGAATATCATTTTAAAAGAGGGTAAACTCATTTATGGAAAGTCATCGGCTTAAAGAAGAAGTTTAAATCAATGATCTACGGTTATATTGATAAACCTGGTTAATAAATAAAAAATGGAAAAGAATTTACGATTAGATCGAGGACAAATTGAAGTGGTGGATGATGTCATGGCGGAAGTACTGCGCCACAAAACACCCGCAGAGAGAATTCGCATTGGTTTTGACTTATGGATATCAGCGCGTAATATGCTCATGACACACCTTAAAAAGACTCATCCTGAATGGGATACCAGCAAACTTCGCCAGGAAGTGGCCAGGAGACTCTCACATGGGGCCGTTTGAACTACTTCAGAAAATTGTGGAAGCATTTGAACACCTTCAAATTTCTTACCTGGTAACAGGATCCATTGCAGCCATGGCATATGGAGAACCGCGATTGACAAACGATATTGATGTTGTTGTTTGATAGCAGCCGATTCAGACGAATTCGAAGGATTTATCCTGCTGAATCATTCCAGGCAAATTTTGCTGCACCAGAGGACGTTATTATAAAAAAGATGGAGTACTATAGGAAGGGTGGTTCAGAAAAACATCTTCGTGACATTGCTGGTATTTTGAAAATCAGTGGGGATGCAGTTGATAGGAACTATATTTCTGAGTGGGCAAAACGCTTGGAATTAACTGATATTTGGGATGCTGTGCAAAAACGGCTCGTATGAGTAAATAAGTTCTGGAATCTCAAATTGGAAATATATTATGCAGCTTGTAATCAACTCGTACGGTTCTTATCTTCAAAAGAACGGTGACTGTTTTAAAGTCAAGAAAGACGAACAGGTCTTCGAGGTCTCCGTGAAAAAGGTGGACGGTATTATGATCACCACGGCCGCTTACATTACCACCGACGCCATTAAGCTGGCCATGGACAACAATATTGACATCATTTTCCTGGACGAATTTGGAGATCCTTACGGCCGTGTTTGGCACAGCAAGCTGGGCAGTACAACCCTTATCCGCCGCCGCCAACTTGAAATTGCGGATACAACGGATGGTGTGAATCTGGCGTTGGAATGGGTCAGGAAAAAATTTGATAACCAGATCGACCTTTTGACAAGGCTTCGTAAGTCCCGAACAAATAAATCGGCAGAAATCACAGCATATATTGACAAACTGCGCAATTGTCGAAACAGCCTCGATTCGCTCATTCCTCAAAGTACAGACAATGTCGGTATAGAGGAGATACGCGGCTCTATTATGGGCATAGAGGGCAGCGGAGGACGCATCTATTTTGAGGCGGTCAGCTTTATCATGCCCGACCGGTACAAATTTGAGGGACGCAGCCGCAATCCCGCAAAGGACGAATTTAATGCCCTGCTCAACTATGCCTATGGTATCCTCTATTCAAAGGTCGAGAAGGCATGTATTATCGCTGGTCTCGACCCGTACGTGGGTATCATCCATACCGACCACTACAATAAAAAGTCCATGGTCTTCGATATCATTGAAAACTACCGTATCTGGGCGGACGAGACGGTAATAAAACTCTTTGCAGGGAGGGAGGTAAAACAGGAACACTTCGACAGGCTCGAAAATGGGTTTACCCTGAATAAGGAAGGAAAAGCAATGCTCGTGAGCGCCTTCAATGCCTTTCTGGACGAATCCATCCGATATAGCGGCAGGAACATCAAACGGGGAGATATCATACAGTTTGAATGCCACAGGATAGCGAATGGGTTGATAAAGTGATATAATCCGTGTCCCGTGACGGGAAACGGCCCACGGACAACGGGAATCGGACTACGGGAAATATGGAAAATCTTGTCTGGGTTATATACGATATTGTAAATGATAAGACACGAACTAAAGTTGCAAAAGCTTGCAAGGATAAAGGTCTTTATCGGGTGCAGAAGTCGGCATTTCTGGGAACGCTCAATCGAAACCAGATAGACGAGTTAAAAATAATGTGTGATGATATAATCGACTCGGATGTAGATTCCGTTTATATATTTCCCATGTGTGAGGATGATTTCAAGAAGGTAAAGCTCCTGGGACAGGCATTTGACAAAAAGCTGGTATCGGCGGAATTGCTGGAGAAATTTTTCTGAAAAACATGAACCGTTGGCCGTAACGGATACCGGTTTACGGGAAACGGCCGCCGGGACACGTTTAACGGATACCATGGACACCGAATCCACATTAATGATTACACCGTCGGAGGTTATCGAGCACCTCTATTGCCCAAGGTTTACCTATTTTATGAACTGTCTGAACATTCCTCAACATGAAGAACTCCGATACAAGGTACTCAAAGGCAGGGAAATACACGAAAGGCGAAGTAGTGAGAATCGGGATTATCTGAGGAAAAAGATCGGGTGTACTTCGAAGGCAATCTCCGTGTATCTGGCATCTCCTAAAATACGGGTACGAGGAATCGTGGATGAAGTATTGGAATTATCAGACGGAACGATGTCACCATTAGATTACAAATATACGGAATTTAGTGAATACACCTTTAAGACCCACAAATTTCAATCGGTAATTTATGCCATGCTCATTGAAGAGATTTATAAAAGACCTGTGAAGAAGGGATTTATTTGTTATTTGAAAGATGGTGCAAGTTTAAAAGAATTGGATTACAAGCCGTCAGACTTTGATGAGGCAAGGGCTTTACTTTCTGAAATATTTGATGTAATATCAAAAGGGTATTATCCTAAAAAGACCAAGTTCTTGAATAAATGTGTAGACTGCTGCTATAGGAATATCTGCGTTTAACAGAAGATTACTTTACCTTTGAGTTTAAGCAGCAAAATAAATTCCCCCTTTTGTATGAACTGCGGTATCGAATGTAGTGCTGATTATAATGCTGCAAGAAACATAGCCATTGCTCAATAAAAGCTTGAATTCCCGGATATAAAATTTGTAAAGATATTTTTGTAGTAGGTTCTTTGACAACATAAATTTTGATGATTTTTTGCCCCGAAGAGTTGACTATAGCAGATTTCAAATCTGCAGAGGATAAGTTGGCGTAAATGCCATTCAACAAATCGGAATGAGGCGTGGCTGATTTCAACAGCCAAATATCGAGGTGCCAAAATCACATAGCGATCTTTGGGAAACACCCTCGAAACAACTCAATGGAGACTGTTGAGGCAAATTTATTGAGACGAGAAAGAGTCGATGATTTAAGTTCTTCAACAACAGAAACTTATTTTGTAGAATTTCATGGGAAAAGGGGAAAAAGTGACGCATTTTGCGTTAAAATTAGTCGAATTTTTAATAAAGAAGGCATTAGTAAAAACATGGCAGGAGTGCTATTTAAAAAGACTTATGAGCAAAATACAGTCTGAATGTCGATTCCATTAAAACAAGGATTGAAACACAAGCTTACCTCTATCATCAACAAAATAACCAACGTCTGAATGTCGATTCCATTAAAACAAGGATTGAAACAGACATTTCTCAAAGAGAGACTCAAACTCCTGCTGGTCTGAATGTCGATTCCATTAAAACAAGGATTGAAACTTAAAGAAAGGGGGTATAAATAATGTTAACAAGATGTCTGAATGTCGATTCCATTAAAACAAGGATTGAAACATATTTAAATAAAAATTTATGGCTGGTACTATTTCAAGTCTGAATGTC
>JBKBTA010000188.1:0-5644 GCA_046291035.1 Candidatus Brocadia sp. | reverse complement strand
ACGGTTCTGAAAAAGCCAGTTTATTTTCTTTCTTTTTTACCTGATACTATTTGCATTTATGCTTGACGTAGCCCTGTCCTTTACCGGGGAATCACCTTCCGCGTCTTTTTCTATTGACAGTGGCTTTTTTCACCAATATTATAAAACATCAGGTAACAGTTCACAGGGATCAAGAAAGACAAGATAGCTTATTGCTGTTCCCGTCAAACTGTTACATTCTTTTTGAGGGAAAAACCCTGTATTTATAGTTAACGACATTTGCATGTATACTTATTTAAGACTTTTACTTATCATAACAAATTGCTAGCCCGATTATGCCGCTTTACGAAATCATATCTCTTATAGGTTTTATCCTTGGTACAATCCTGCACATCGTCCTTTCCATTCTTATTGTTCAGAGGAAACACAAAACGAGGAGTGAACTCGTTTTCCTCTTTCTCGTTATTAGTGTGGCGATGTGGCACTTTGGAAATACTGTTTCTCTCTTCAGTTTTATCCTGTTCGGGAGGAACATCCAGTCCGTAGACCTTATTGCTGATGCAATTTCTTATGGTGGGATTGGTTTCATGCCCAGCCTGCTGCTCCACACAGCGGTCTTATTCCTTTTTGAAAGTAACCCTCAGATTAAAAAATTTCTGCAGCGTTTCATTATTACTGCTATCTATCTCCCTGTATTTCCGTTCTCAGTAATCATAAAAAATTTTGTGCTTTCGGAAGATACCCACCTGGCAATAACTGCAACACCATATATCAAGCCCTTCGTAATATGGCTGATAACTTCGCTCTTTATAGCGGCACATATTTCCCGATGGCTTGCAAGGACGGTAGAAGAGAAGGAGGAAAGAAAGTTTCACTTGGCCATTTACTGGGTGGTAATTTCCATCGCCGCCATTATTGGGTTTACCTTTCTGTTAGGGGGAAATAAGATTGCCTATATGGGGGACTATCTTGTATTAGGCTCCATGTTATCATCGATCTTCCCGAGTATCATCTTCTCCTATTACGTTTACCGGTATAATTACATGGAATTTGTGCTCCGCCGCAGTGTCTTTTATTCATTCCTTACCCTTATATTGATTTGTCTCTATTATTTCGGGATCAAAAAATTGACAAAATCCCTTGAACACCATTATTTCGTAAATTCTAAGATGCTGGAGTCTGTCTTTGTTATAAGCCTGGTGTTCTGGTTTCCGACACTCAAGGAAAGGATACAGAAGCTTTTAAGAAAGCTGATGTTCTATCGCACCGGGGATAGTGAGTATATATTAAATGAATTGAGTCACGTTATTAGTACGGACCCCCTCGTTAACTTCACGAAGCTGCTCCAATATGTAGTCGACTCTATTAAGAAGGCCACTGCGGTCAAATCTTCCAACCTCCTCCTTTTCAAAAGTGAGCGGATTCAAATTGTTGGAGATAAAAAAGACGAACCCATAACCAAGTTAAATATACAACACATTAGACAGTTCTTTGCGAACGGAGAATTTGTTGTATTAAACCGATATGAGGTAAAGGATGTTTCCATCATAAACGAAATGAGACTGCTGGATGCTGTTTTCATATTCCCGATATTTGTAAATCGTAAACTTACCGGTATTTTAACCCTCGGACGTGCAAGAAGAGGCCTGCCGATTGCTTCTGACAACCTGGACCAGTTGATGATCATCGCTAATGAAATTGGATCTGCGGTGGAAAAATCAAAGATTATCGAGGAAAAGCTTGAACTGGAAAGGAAGATGTATGAAAATGAAAAACTGTCAAGCCTCGGGCGTCTCTCTACCAGTGTAGCGCACGAGGTCAAAAACCCGCTGAGTTCAATCAAGGCCATTGTTCAGGTTATGCGGGAAGATATACAGAAGAATGATCCCCTCCAGGAAGACCTCGCTATTATCGTTGATGAAATAGACCGGCTGACAAAGGTCGTCAATCAATTATTGCAATTTGCAAAACCAGGTAGTGAGATAAAAACCAGTGTCAAGATTGGCGATATCATTAATTCTACGCTCGTTGTACTCAACCACGAGGCAAAACAGAATAAGATTACAACCTTTTGCCATATACCCAAAGACCTTCCAGAAATACTTGCCGATGAAGGGGCATTAAAGGAGGTATTTTTTAATTTACTCCATAATGCCATCCAGGCGATGCCATCAGGTGGCGAGATACACATTCATGCCCATCATCAGTCCGATAGCCATATAATTCGTGTAACGATTGCCGATACAGGTCCTGGCATACCGCAAGAGTCCTTCCAAAAAATATTTGAGCCTTTCTATACTACGAAACAGACGGGGACAGGATTAGGGCTCTCTATCGTAAAGAAGAAACTGGAAGATATGGACGCCACCATCCATGTTGAGAGCAACGGGAATGGCGCATCATTTGTGATCAACTTTCCCTTACATGAACCTATATTCATGCAGATCTGAGGCTATGCTCAAACCGACAGTATTAATTGTTGATGATGAAAAAGCCGCACGCTATGGGATGAAGAAGATCCTCCAGAAGGATAACTACACGGTATATGAGGCAAAAGATGGTGCCGATGCACTACAAATGATAAAGACTATGCATCCTTCATTGGTATTTTTAGATATCAATATGCCACAACTCGATGGCATGAAGATCCTGGAAACGATCAATGATATGAAGAATCCACCTCTTGTGGTTATTGTAACTGCTTATGGTTCTGAAAAGATCGCCGTTGCAGCCATGAAAAAGGGCGCCTACGATTATATTGCAAAACCTTATGAAATTGACGAACTCAGGATTATCGCTAAAAATGCCTTCGAACGACTCGCCTTGCAGGAAGAAAATGCCAGACTTCGGTTAGAAATTGGCCGACTGGAAGGTATGGGAGAACTTATCGGTCAAAGTGAGGGCATGAAGAATGTCTTTGACAAGATAGAGAAAGTTGTTACCACAGACGTTACGGTACTCATACAGGGTGAAAGCGGTAGCGGCAAAGAACTTGTGGCCCGGGAAATTCATAAACGCAGTAAACGCAGGAATGAGCCTCTGATTATTATGAATTGTGCAGCGGTGCCGGAGACGCTGATTGAAAGTGAACTCTTTGGACACGAAAAAGGGGCATTTACAGGCGCAGCAGAAAGGCGATTGGGTAAATTTGAGTTGGCCAATAAGGGAACCATATTCCTTGACGAAATTGGAGACATGAGTATCAGTACACAGTCAAAGCTCTTGCGTGTTTTACAGGAACAAAAGTTTGAACGTCTGGGGGGTACCGAAACGCTCGCAGTGGATGTACGAATCATCAGCGCCACTCATCGTGACCTTGAAGAAGAAATTGAGGAAGGCAGGTTTCGTGAAGACCTGTACTACCGGATCAATGTGGTAAATATAAAACTCCCCCCTTTAAGAAACAGGAGGGAAGACATTCCTCTGTTAGTAAACCGATTTATTCAATACTTTTCTGAAAAACATCAAAAACGTATTGTATCAATCTCCAATGAAGCAACAAAGCTTTTAGTATCGTATAATTGGCCAGGAAACGTTCGTCAGTTGAAGAATGTTATTGAGAGCGCCGTTGTACTCTCTGATAATGAAATTCTCGATACCCAGGACATGCCGGAAGAGATAAGACATCCGGAAAATAATTTGGTAACATTGAAGAATATTGATTATGGCCTTTCCTTCCGAGACGCAAAGAAGATTCTGATAGAAAATTTTGAGCGTGATTTTATAAAAAAGAAACTGGAAGAGTTTTCGGGAAACATCAGCCGTACTGCCGAAGCGCTTGATATGCATCGTCAAAACCTCCAGCAAAAGATACGGGAACTCCGCATAAATAAAGAAAGAAAGGAATTAACGTGAAAACGCTATTTGTATTTCTGGTGTGCTTGGTTTTAATCTTGTTTCAGCCCGATACATTTTCTGCAGAAAAGGAGCAATCCAGTGATGTTGTTGCAACGGTAAACGGTAAAAAGATAACGCAAGAGATGTTAGCCCGTCGATTAAAAAGCTTTGTCGACACGGACACCGAAACACTGAATGTCATTAGACAGGAAATCATTGATCAACTGATTACTGATATATTGCTGGAAGAATTCGTTGATAAGCAGGGTTTGATTGTTACCCCGGAAGAAATTGAAAGAGAGGTAGGTCAGATAAGAAACAATATCTCTGGCGGTCAGAAGAATGCCTTCCAATCATTGGAACAAATCCTTGCATCCATAGGCTCTGATATAGACGAATTCAAAAAAAGTGTAAAATATTCTATTGCCCTTGAAAAGTATTTTCGTAATAAATTCGATGATAAGATCATGAAAAGGTTTTTTGAGGAAAACAAGAGTGTCTTTAATGGAGAAGCAGTTAAGGTTAGCCACATTCTCATCGATACGAGAAATATGAAGACACAGGAAGAATTTTCGCATGCACTGGAACAAATTAAAAATATCAAACGAGAAATTGACCGGGGAGCCTCCTTTGATGAAATTGCAAAAAAGTACTCCAACTGTCCATCGGCCCAAAATGGGGGGAATTTAGGATTCATTCAAAGAAAGGGTAACTTTGCAAAGTCATTTTTAGACACTGCATTTTCATTAAGGATAGACCAGGTGAGCGAACCAGTTCAGACCGAATATGGATACCACCTTATAAAAGTCACTGATAAGAAGGAAGGAGCCAATATTCAATTCGAGGACGTCAGGGAAAAGGTGCGTTTAGAAATGCTGGATGAGGAAATACTTAAGTTGCTCGATCGTCTCCGGAAAGAGGCAAGGATTGTGATTAACCAGTAATCTTTTGATACAATTTTTACTGTTTTTCTTTGCGGATATAATCTGATATTTCCTTCGATGTGATAATTTTTTGTGCAAGTTCGTAGGTGAGCTTTTGTATAGCATCGTCAACAGCGGGTCCAAATTTAGGGCCAGCAGTAATCCACCATTCTTGTTCAACCTTAGAAGTAATAAAGTCCAATCCTTTCCCTTCCACAGCAATTTCTGATTCCCATATTTTATTCAATTCTGGGTCTAAAAATGACGCTGTGATTGAAAGCTTGTGTCGCCCAATGGCCCTCCATACAGAAGTTTCAACATAAATTTCTATATCCGAATTCTTTAAACTAACTGCCAAAATCCCATCCAATGCCTCTTTATTCTGTAAATTATCTATTACTATTACCTTTTTAAATACAATTCTTGACATTTCCTCGATCTTCGAAGAAAGAGGTTCGCCAATCGGGAAGACAAAATTTGGAAAGACATAAATGGGTGTGCCAGCTTCATACTGTTTCAACGGTGCTTCTTGAACATAGCTACGCAAATTAGGTTCTATGTAAAGACCCACAGTAATGGGCAATGGGATTATTTGGTAAACCCTTTTGTCAAGGTGTGGGGAAAGCATTATCGGCGGTCTTTTCCCGCTCAAGCACCCTGCAAAGAGGAAAAAAGAGAGCAAAATAGACCAAAATTTATATGGTACAGGTTTAAAGGGATGCATAGAATGACATGAAAAATTCACCTTATTTAAAGTATTATTTCCTTACAAGTATATAACGAACAATATACTAAACATCAGACCTTTGTCAACAACCTTTTTATCCCTTCCAGGGTAACGTCAAAGTCCAGCGATACCAAAAAGAGGGAGTAAGAAGGCAAGGAAAAGAAGGAAGTTGACGTGG
>JBKBTA010000018.1:0-28779 GCA_046291035.1 Candidatus Brocadia sp. | reverse complement strand
AGGTAGTTGGCAGTTTGTAATGGAAATGTATCACTTTTTGCCTACTGCCAACTGTGTTCTGCCTGCTTCATCTTTTTTGGTTGAGGTGTAGCTGCGCTAGGTATTCAGGCATGAATTGCTTGATAAGTAAACAAAGAAAGATTAAGGGTTGCTGTCTTTGGTTCGACTTCTGCTTATAACTATGCTGGATGAAGTGCAGCACGCTTAACAAAACTTGGTCAACGATTGGAACCGTTTCGTTTATCCGATTTCTTCTAAGCCACTTTTACTTCGACACACGTCTTTATTGCAGCATTTAGTTCTTTCAATAAATCTTCAAGATTGACGGGGTTAATCTGCACCGCTTGTCCTAAGCTGATCGTTCTGGCGAGGGTATTCCGGAGGATGGGGTTTTTCAGTTGTTTGAATCCGAATCCTACCAATATATCCAGGGTTTGGGGATACTGCTTGATGAGTTGATAAACGTTTGTGCTGGCAGTTGCGGTTTTGATTTGCTCGGTAGGTTCTTCTTCTGTGTCGAGTTGCATGGTCTTCCATGCGTTTATACCAAAGAAGAACATGGCTGCATATTCAAGAAAACCACTGATTCCCATAACAGGATAAAGTTGTGGATAGAGATGGGTGGCAATTGGTTGGGCTGCTACCCTGAACACACATCCAATATTTATGAATAAAAAAGTTGCATTGAGGAGTTTCGGACTGCATAATTTTACACCTTTACTCAGAGGGATCATCTTGGATGCGCATCCCAGGATCATCATGCTAATAAATCCGACAAAAATGGCGTGACGGTATGCGCCAAACAGGGCATGAGAAACTCGTTCACCCGAAAGAGTTTCGTAAACCGTAAAAGTCAGAAGTGCGCCTTCTGAAACGAATAACCAAACGAGCGCGGCCCTGATATATTTTCTAAACCCGGTTGGTAAATTGGTCAGGTTTTTGACTGTTTTTCTTCTGTCGAATAAATTCAGATTATAAATAAATAAAAATACTCCAAAGGTCTCGAGGATGCCCGCAATACAAAAAACCGCAGTAAAGAAACCATGGAGATTACTGGTGTATTCCTTGTAAAACTCCGAGATTGTCCGTAATGCAATGGAAATATTCAGGATATATAATACGTAGCTGCTGACTTTCTGGTTGGGTTCCTGTATGCCCAGGAAAATTGGCAAGGTCTTTGTGAATATTCCGATGATAACCAGACAGGCAAATCCCATGATCTGGATATGACGAATGGGGTTCTTAAAGACCTCCGGGATATCCGTATTTCCCACAATAGTAAAATGGAAGTATAAGGCGACAAAGGCAATGGCCTGAATGATGAACCAGAGATAACTGGACAGGAGAAACCCTTCGTAAATTTCGAACTTTTGCTTTTCCGAGGAAAAATACGTCCTGCAAATAACGTAGATGAAAATAGCTATCGATGCGGCTTGAAGTGCACATCCAATCAAAGCGGGGATTTTTAGGAAAAATAAACCTGAGTAATATGAAGTCGTTTTGAAGACAAAGGAGAGAATGATGCCAGCTACCATCAAAAAAAAAGATTTATACGCCAGGGGTGTGCTGTAGAGCATGGAGTTCCAGAATTTGGGTAAGGCAAAATATGAAATACCCATGATAAATAAACCGACCCAGCCGTACACCTGCGTATCACCATGTGTTTCCGTAAGGATCCAGGAAACGGAAGTGAGGGAATTCTGAAATGCCATGTAGGCCAATAGTGACGCCCCATAAAGGCATCCGGTTGAAAGTACGATAATAATGGCTGTCTTTACAAAGATCTCATAGACATGTTCGGTTTGCGGTTTTGTTATTGCAACCTCGCTGCTTGAGTCGACTTCCCCGTCGATGAGTTTTTGAAGGTCGTCAATCAATTTGGCGGGACTGATATTATGCATTCTGGCAAAGAAGGAAAGGGGCTTGTCGGGGAGGATGCTCCCACCGCACATAATGCCATAGGTCTCAAAGACGCGGCGGGTTACAGGGAATTTTTCAATAACATCTTTGACGGTATTTTCTGGCCGTATCCTTTCCATCGATGTGGTCCCTTACGTTTTCCGTAAAACCAGCACACGATTGCAAAATAACATTGCAGAAAACATCTTGTAATTTATTCTGCACATCGTGATAATATGAAACAACTATTAAAAAGTAATATATCAGACATATAAAGCAGTGTCAATGACTTTCTAGAAGCAGGCTTTGCAACAAATGAGTTATTTGATACTTAACCCGAACAAGTCGGAAGTGTAAAATGAAACATCCATGATCCTTCGGCTCACAAAGGACAGTGAAAATGTTACTCTGAGCGGTGAAAGAGATTCTTCACTTCGTTCAGAATGACAAAAGCGAAGGGTTCAGAATGACAAAAAGCGAAGGGCTCACAATGAGAGTACAGGAGGTATTTCCAGGTGAAAATTGAAAAATGCAAAATTGCTAAGGTAATTTTGCATTTTTTACTTTCCATATTTCATTGAATTTTTGCTAAAACTTGTCCCTGTATATTTTGAGCAGGGAATGTCAAAATTATTTTTGAAGATATTAATGGGTAGTACTTTAACAAAATTCGTGTAAAGATCAATGTTCTATTCCACTCTTTCCCCTCATCGACTCCTCCTCATCGGGTTTATTTCTATCATTGTAATAAGTTCTTTCCTCCTGGCGCTTCCGGTGTCTTCTGTTTCAGGCGATTCACAACCGTTCATCGATGCCCTGTTTACAGCCACTTCTGCTATCTCTACTACGGGCTTGACTGTGGTAGATGTGGGTAGTTTTTATTCCCTTTTTGGTCAGATCGTTATTCTTACACTGATCCAGATCGGGGGATTAGGGTACATGATCTTCGTTGTTTTGGTCATGTCGGGGCTTGGAATCAGGCTATCAATGAGTGGGAAGTTGGTACTGCAGGAATCTTTGACCAGTCCACCTTATGAAGAAGTCGTCCGATTTAGCAAAATGATCATCTTCGTTACTTTTGCATGCGAATTTTTAGGCGCCGCGGTTTTGAGTCTATATTGGATGAAGGAATTTTCCGTAAAACATGCCGTCTATCTGGGGGTATTTCATTCCGTCTCTGCCTTTTGTACTGCTGGTTTTAGCCTGTTTTCTGACAACCTCCGTGCATATAGCGACAGCATCGTTGTAAATACGACAATAGATATTCTTTGTATCGGAGGTAGTATTGGGTTCATTGTAATCTACGATATCTATTATGCGATCTTTGGGAAACCAAAGGAAGATGAGCCACCGAAGAGACTTTTGGCCCATACCAAACTTGTCTTGATCATGCTTCCAATTCTTTTGGTTATAGGATTTTTGCTGATTTATGCTTCTGAATGGTCTACTCCATTGCCATCGTTGAAAGACAGACTTTTAACATCAACATTTCATGCTATCTCTGCCTCAACCACAACGGGTTTCAATACTTTGGATACGGGATCGATGAAAACTATGGGATTGGTTACGATGATTATCTTGATGTACATCGGTGCTTCTCCAGGCGGTACTGGAGGTGGAGTAAAGACAACGACCTTCGGGTTATCGATTTTGTCGATTATTTCTGTCATATCTATGCATGACGAATTGATAATGTTTGGCAGGCATATATCCAGCAGAACAAGGGATAAGGCATTTGTCATCTGCACCATTGCCGTTTTACTTATCATGCTGGATGTCTTAATCTTATCTGTGACTGAAAAGGCATCTTTTATGGAAATAGTATTTGAAACCGTATCCGCGTTTGGCACGGTAGGGCTCTCAACAGGCATCACGCCTTCATTGAGTATAACAGGTAAGATAGTTCTCTCTGCTACTATGTTAATTGGCAGGGTGGGCCCCCTTGCCATTGGATATTCCATCAGGGGTAAGTGCAGGGTGGTTCCGATTAAATATCCAGAAGGTGTAATGTTGGTGGGATAATACCATGATATAGCAGCAAAAATATTTTTTACAAATAAGAGAAGTAATCACACAAAGACACGAAGCCGCAAAGACTATATTTAAGAAAGAGAATATCGAATATCGAACAAGGAATAATGAATGCTGAAGGATAAGAAAACTTAATGATTCGAAATTCCTTGTTCGATATTCATTATCTTATGGTGACAGGAGTTAACTCCTGTCACCATACCAATTTCACTGTGTCTCGGAGGCTTTGTGCGAGAAAACAAAAGACTTTCTTTTCCGACTCGTTCGGGTTAGGATGTATTAAGGAGGACTTGAGGTATGAGGCAGTTTGCTGTTATTGGATTGGGAAGATTTGGCCGCAAGGTAGCAGAGACATTGGCTAAAAAAGGCGCTCCTGTCATTGCTATTGACAGTAATCAGGAATTGGTAGACAAAGTAAGTGACTTTGTCACAAAGGCCATTCAGATGGACAGTACTGATGAGAAGGCGTTAGTGGCTAGCGGTATCAAAGATGTAGATGTGGCAGTGGTAAGCATGGGTGAGGATATTGAGTCGAGCGTTCTCACCACGGCGCTCCTGAAGAACCTGGATATTAAAGAGATTGTTGCCAGGGCATGTACACAACTTCATGCCCAGATATTAAAGATGGTGGGCGCAACCCGTGTGGTATTTCCTGAAGAAGATATGGGCATCCGTGTAGCCAATAGTATCCTTTTGCCTGGCGTGCTGGAATATATTGAATTGGGCGCCGATTATACCCTGGCAGAGATTGAGGCGAAGAGCGAAAGCATTGGTCGTACAATCAATGAACTGGATTTGAAGGCAAAATATGGGATCAATGTCCTGATTGTAAAAAGAAAGGTTTTTGAGGTGGGAGAAAACATAGAAGAAACAGTAGTGAAAGAAGTAAAGGTTTTACCTACATCTGATTATAAAATTCAGGAAGGGGACGTTCTTGTCGTTGTTGGTAGCAATGAGGATATCGAATCCTTTGAGAAACACATGAAGTAGCCTTGTTCTTTTGCAAAAACCGGGCGACTGTCTGCAAATGTAAAAATAAAAAGTCGAAACGTAAAATGACAAATCAAAATTCAAAGAGGGAATAATTTTCACTCCATGCGGAGCATTGCTTTAACAAATCAAAAAGGGGGAGTGGCTAAGACAACGACTACCGTTAATCTTGGCGCTTGCCTTGCCCAGATGGGTAAAAGAGTACTTCTGGTTGATCTCGATCCCCAGGGGAATCTGAGTTCGTGGCTGGGACTTGATATCCATAGTCTCGAACGGTCTATGTATAATGTGTTTTTGGAAGAGGTCTATTTTGAAGAAATTCTTACGAAGACATGTGTTGAGAATATGACTCTGGCGCCAGCCAATGTGGCATTGGCTGGCGTTGAACGGATTCTTGCCCATGAAAAAGGCCGGGATCTCATTCTGCGTAAACGTCTATCATCAGTTGTAGGCAAATATGATTATATCATGTTAGATTGCCCTCCCTCGCTTGGACTGATTACAATCAATGCATTAACCTTTGTCAAAGAGGTCTTTATTCCATTAGAAACGAAGGTACTGGCCTTAAATGGTCTGGTAACCCTGATGAATACCGTACAGGTGGTAAAAGAAAGATTGAATCACAATCTGGAAGTAACAGGTATCATTGCCTGCCGGTTCGATAGCCGGACAAATCTCAGTAACGAGGTGTATAATCAGATTAAAGAACGTTTTAAAGAGAAGGTTTTTAGTTCCATTATCAGGGAAAATATCCGCCTTGCAGAATGTCCTATCTCCGGAAAGCCGATTACCCTGTATGCACCGGATAGTCCTGGTGCTATAGATTACATGAATTTAGCGAAAGAAGTGTTGGAAAGAGAGAAAACTACCGTTGAACGGTGAGGTGTATGTCTTGTATTATACAAGGAATTTCACCTGTAATTGTCATTTCGACCGAAGGGAGAAATCTTGAAGATTCCCGCTCCGCTCGGAATGACAGCAAAGGGGAGATTTCATCCCCCTTTGTGACCGAAGGTCATGGATGTTTCATTTTATGTAAAGAGAAATTTTTACGGTTTCGGTCCCGCCTGTATCCCTGTATTTTGTTTTGTCTCCTCTCCTTTCATTCACCAGTGATCCCTGCCGAAGGGATGGTAGCGACTGTCGTAGCAGAGGAACTCTTGACGGAGGCCATCTGGTTTGGCTTTCAGGAAGAAATAACAATTAACACAAGACACGAAACCCCGATCGGCAAGGCACGGGTATTGTCACGGTAATTACGTCTGAGGAGATTAAAAATTTAGGGTATCGCACCTTTGTTGAAATTCTGAGGACTGTACCCGGATTTGAAATTTTAAAGATGCCGGACTACGGGGATATCATTCCCGCTGTGCGCGGTCTTGAAAGCGCAAACAAAGTGGGGGTAATGCTCAACGGTCACTTTATAAATAATCCCCTGAGAGGTGGAGCTTTTGGCAATTTTGATAATTTTCTGGGTACTAATCCTCGCAGTCACCGGGACTAAGCACCTATGCCATCCCGAATCTTTCTGTTATTGCAAAAGAGTCCTTCAAAACCATGGAGGTGCAGGGGACGGTGTTCAACCTGTTTGATGAGGACTATTGTGACCGAGGTCCAATTTCGCTATCGGATGACTTACCCAGGCCAGGAAGGACATTTTTTGTTGGACTGAGCTACCAGTTTTAGCATACGCAAGAAACAGTTGAAAAACTGATATACTCAAGATGCTCATAAAATGTGAATTTTAAATTGATAACACGGTGACACGGACAAACAAAGGTAGGACAAGCGTTCCCGCTTATCATCCTAGCGCAGCTACGCCGCAACCAAAAAGATGCAGTAGGCAGAACACAGTTGGCAGTAGGCAAAAAGTGATACATTTCCATTACAAACTGCCAACTACCTACTGCTTACTGCCTACTTAAGCGGACAAATGGGCTAGTTACTAAAAAACTTACAAAAAAAAGAAGTTTTTACAGAGTAATACTATAATGTCAGGCGCGGATCCCTGACCTCCCTTTGTCCGTGCCACTCTGTTGGATTATGGTTACTATGTACCAAGTTTATAAATCACAAACTGTAATATTCTGGTTTGCACTCATATTTACTTTCCACGTGTCATTCCAGATTCCTGCAGGAATTGCCGAAGGAAGAATCACGTCAACAGGCGGGACGCGTGCCCGCGAAAATACCGCCATTATAATTCGAAGCCAGCAAATTGCTGCATATAACAAGGCAATTAAGGGTTTCGAAGAAGGATGCAAAGGGAAAAATATCTCCATAAAGGCAATCTATGATTTAAAAGGGGATGTAGAAGAATGTGAAAGGGTTATTCAAAATATCAAAGATGATAAACTGAAACCCAAACTTATTCTGGCTGTAGGGGTACTGGCGGCAACCCTTGCAAAAGAACAATTTAGTGATATCCCCCTTATATTTTGCATGGTTATCAATCACGAGCGTTTCAATTTAGAGGGAGCTAACGTCACCGGTATTTCTTCAGAGGCGTCCTTAGAGGACCAATTTGCCATTCTCAAAGAGATTCTCGGTACACAGAAGAATGTCGGGGTCATTTATGACCCAACAAAAACCGGGAGAATTATCTCTGAGGCGGCCGTTGAGGCCGAAAAATTCGAATTCAATCTTATCAAAACAGAGGTCTTGTCTGAAAAAGAGGTCACATCTGCATTAAAAAATATTATCAATAAGATTGATGCATTGTGGATTATACCCGACGGTACGGTAGTTACGAAAAATTCACTGGATATGATCTTTAAAAAAGCCTTAAAGAATCGGTTGCCGACATTTTGTACTTCAGACGCAATTGTTAAGGCAGGTGCATTACTTTCCATTTCTCCGGATTATCTCTATACGGGTTTGCAGGCGGCTCGACTGGCACAAACGTTGTTAAATGACCCGACGATAACTTCATTGGGCATTCAACAACCAGATAAGTTGAAATTAACCTTAAACACTAAAACGGCTGAGATGATTGGGATAAATCTGTCACCTCTTAAATCTCGTGCTGATATACTGTTTTATCCATAATAAACACTAATTCTGGAATCACATGATTGGTATCCGTGCAAAACTTATCCTTTTTATGAGTTCGCTGGTAATCATTATTGGTACACTCAGTTGCCTCTTTTTTTTAATCCATGCAAAGAGGCAACAGAAGGAGGCGCTGAAAAGTTTCGGTACATCCCTTGTGATGATGCTTGCCCAGGACATCGAAGTCAAACATGCCCTCCGTTACTCACAGCCGGCATTCCTTGATGCTCCTATTCAAAGGATAAAGGCACTTGACCGGGAAGAGGAGATTGGTTACTTGCGTATATCAAATATCCAATCGGTACTGGTCGAAGAAAAGGCTCCTTGGATGAATATTGATATAAAAGAAATCCCCACCAGAAGAGACTCCCAAAATGATGAAATACTGCTTACTGACTGTATGCTTCCCTCCTCACCGAAAGCATTTTATGATTTTTCTTTGCCTGTCCTTGAGAAACAGACTTTTTCAGAGGAGGCATTTGCTGCACAGGTGTTGGAAGAAATCTCCGTAAAAACAAGACAACATACCCTCGGTTTTATACAAATCGGTTTATCCCCGCATAAATTGAATAAAAGGATTCATACGATCATCTGGCGAACTGTTATCCCGATGGGATTAATTATCATTTTCGGCGGGATATGCATTACCGTTTTTCTCACCAAATACATTGTTTCACCATTGCAACAAATGGCGAGTGTTACGCTTGATATTGCCAGGGGTGATCTCACGCGTACGGTAGAAGTCTATTCCAAAGATGAAATCGGGCAACTCTCCATGAATTTTAACCAGATGACCAGGTCGCTTAAGACGTCTTATGATGACCTGAAGCAAGAAATTGCGGAACGAAAGAGGACCGGGGAATTATTAAAGTACCGGGCCAGAATAGAAGAGCTTGTAGCAACCATATCAACAAACTTTATCAACTTAGCACCTAACGAGGTTGACGTTGGGATAAACTGCGCATTGAAAATGATCGGGGAATTCGCAGGTGTTGACCGCAGTTATATCTTTCTGTATTCGGATGGTGAAGAGAAGATGGACAATACTCACGAGTGGTGCGCGGAAGGAATTCAGCCACAACGTGAAAACCTTAAAGGAGTTCCCGTTAAACATTTTCCGTGGGGGATGGAGAAACTGAGGCGGTTTGAAACTATTCATGCCCCCCGGGTGAGTGACCTGCCCGATTTTGCGAGCGCCGAAAGAGAACTGCAACAATCACAAGATGTTCAGTCTTTCGTAATCGTTCCCATGATTTATGGTGGGTCACTTGTCGGACTTTTGGGATTTGATTCGGTCCGGAAGGAGACAACCTGGACGAGTGAAGATATCGCCATGCTAAAAATGGTGGCGGAAATATTTGTTAATGCGCTAGAGCACAAACGAATGGAAGAGATGTTGAGAAAAGCAAACACGGAATTAGAAATGCGAGTTCACGAACGTACGATTGAGCTTTCAAAGGCCAACGAACTTTTAAAAGAGGAAATTGCAGAACACAAGAAGGCGAAGGATGAGTTGCGAAAGTATGAGATACTCATTTCTCAGATGTCTGATTTAGCGTATATTTGCGACGCACAAGGAAATATCGTATTTGTAAATCCTACTTTTGAAAAACTTACCAGCCGCAAACCAGAAGAGTTTCTTCGGAGATCATTTGCGCCTCTATTCGACGAAGAGAACCTGAAAAAAGCAATGGATGCGTACACGATGACACTGAAAGGAGAAAGTCCGCAATTTGAGCTTTTTTTCAAAGATACTGGCATATTATGCGAATATAAGAATCTTCCATTGAGAGATGAAAATGGAAATATAATTGGGATTATCGGTACTGCCAGAGATATCACCGAGCGCCAAAGAATGATTGATGCCTTGCGTCAGGCAAAAGAATACGCTGAAAATCTTATTGAGACCGCCAATGTAATGGTTGTAGGGCTGGATGTGATGGGGAATATTCAGATATTTAACAGGGCCGCCGAAGAAATTACGGGTTATAAAAAAGTTGAGGTTCATGGCAAAAATTGGTTTGAAATAATTGTGCCAAGAAGTAAGCATCCCTATGCTTGGCAGGAATTTACCAGGTGGCAGTCAGGCGGTCAGTTAACCAGGACCTTTGAAAACCCCATTTTTACGAAAGCGGTAGAAAGAGATATATTTCGTGGCAGAACAGTGAGGTGCGGGAACAAGGAAAAATTACGGGAACGATCTCCTTTGGGATCGATATTACCGAGCAAAAGCGGATGAAGGAATTGGTAGAGCGAATGCGTCTGACGGCGTTTGTCAGGGATGTCGGAATTGCTCTTACCGAGGGTGACACCTTGCATGAAATTCTTTGCCATTGCGCAGAGGCCGTAGTTAATAACCTCGATGCGGCGTTCGCCCGTATCTGGACATTGAACGAGGAAGAAAACGTGCTGGAATTGCAGGCCAGCGCCGGGATGTATACTCATATAAATGGTTCGCATAGCAGAATTCCTGTTGGCAAATTCAAGGTCGGACTTATTGCCCGGGAGCGCAAACCTTATTCGACAAACTCTGTTCCCGATGATCCGTATATCAGCGACAAGAACTGGGTAAAACGGGAAGGAATGGTTGCCTTTGCCGGATATCCCCTGGTTGTACAGGATCGCCTGGTAGGAGTTGTTGCGATGTTTGCCCGCAAATCGCTTAACGAATTCATCTTCAGGGCTTTGGCTTCCGCAGCTGACATCATTGCACTTGGCATTGCACGTAAACAAGCAGAGGAAACGCTCCGTATGAGTGAAAGGAAGTATAGAATGCTGCTTGAAAATCTTCCTCAAAGAATATTTTATAAGGATAAAAATTCAGTTTATATATCCTGTAACGAAAATTATGCCAGGGAATTAAATATTCATCCGGATGAGATCGTTGGCAAGACAGACTATGACTTTTTTCACAGAAATTTAGCTGAAAAATACATTGCAGACGATAGAAGAATTATGAATTCAGGACAAACGGTGGATATGGAAGAAAAATATATGCACAATGGGCGTGAATTGATTGTACATACGGTTAAAACTCCGATAAGAGACGAAAAGGGTGAAATAATTGGCATATTAGGTGTCTTCTGGGATGTTACGGAAAAAGTGATCTTGCAGATGGAGGCCATACGCTCCAGACACCTGGTGTCGCTGGGTGAACTGGCGGCGGGTGTAGCCCATGAGATAAACAATCCCATAATGGGTATTATCAACTGTGCTCAGATATTGGTCAACAAAAGTCACAAGGAAAGCAGAGAGAATGATATTGCAAATCGTATTGTAAAAGAAGGGAATCGCATAGCCAAGATAGTACAGAGGCTTCTCTATTTTGCCAGGCCCAGCGACCGAAAAGAGCAAAGGAGTGTTGTTCACATAGGTGAAATATTGTCTGATACGCTTGTTCTGATAGAGGCGCAGTTAAGGAAGGATAGTATTAAGTTAACGGTGAATATCCCCAAAGAACTATCCATGATAATTGCACATCCTCAGCAGATTCAGCAGGTCTTTTTAAATATCATAAGTAACGCGCGTTATGCCTTGAATTGTAAATACCAGGGAAAGCACGATGGTAAGATCCTTGAGATTCGAGGTGAAGAAATAACCATTGATAATTGCCACTCCGTAAAGGTTGTCTTTTATGACCGGGGCACTGGTATACCTGCCAATATTTTGGATAAGGTAATGAATCCGTTTTTTACCACGAAACCCCGGGGTAAGGGAACCGGGCTTGGTTTAAGTATCAGCCACGGCATTATCAGTGAGCATGGTGGTAAGCTTCTGATTGATTCAGTTGAAGGGGAGTTTACCAAAGTTGCGGTTATCCTGCCCATAATATCGAACTTTGATAGAACTTAAAAAAATTCATGTTTTAGAACGGTAACGGTAAGATGTCATTCTGAACAGGGCAAATCTTTACAGTGAAAACTCTCAGATGGGTTTTATCGAACGCTTATTTTGGTCGGTTCAATAATTATTCAATTTTCATGTTCGCATTCCTTAGTTACCTTTATTCCTTCACAAGAGATTGTTGTTAATTTATCCAATCGTTTTGGTATGATTCTTGCGCCAATAACATTAAGAGATTATGAAGAATCTAATTTAATGTTTAGGAAGGGGGAAGGGTGAAGTCAAGAATTCTTGTAATCGACGATGAAGAGAATATCAGATTTACCTTTGAAAGCTTTCTTTTAGACGAGGGATATGAAGTGGCAACTGCTAAGGATTATGATGAGGCCTTGGTAAAGATTAATGAATCGAATTTTGATTTGATATTTGCAGACATTGTTTTAGATGATAAGGATGGTATTGACATCTTGAGATATGTTAAGGAAAAAAATCTCACCTGTCCGGTTGTCATGATTACCGGTGCTCCTGATATCGGGACTGCTTCGGATGCACTCCGGCTGGGCGCCTTCGACTATATTTCTAAACCAGTGCTACAAGATATCTTGCTGCGTGTTACAAAGGTAGCGTTACAACACAAAGTGCTGGCAGATGAAAAAGAGAGATACCGATCGAACCTTGAGGCAATATTCAGGAGTGTAAAGGATGCAATTATTACGGTGGATAAGGACTTATTGGTGGTCGAGATAAATGAAGCGGCTAAAGACATCTGTAGCTTATCCCGTGATTCCATTGGGAAAGCACTGAGTTTGCTTCTGAAACATTGTAATGGAAAGTGTCTCGATGCCCTTAAGGAAACTATTATGACAAAGCAACCTATTGAAATATGTAGTCTTGAATGCAAACAAAACTCTCACCCACAGCAGGTTGTAAGCATTGCTACATATCCCCTTTTGGACAATAAAGGTATGTTTTCCGGCGCAGTATTGGTAGTAAGGGATGATACACATCTGGTAGATCTGGAAAGAGATATGAAAGAACGCCGGAAATTCTACAATATTATAGGAAAAAGTGAGAAGATGCAGGCGGTTTACTCTTTGATAGAAGATCTTGCCGATGTTCAGACGACGGTCCTCATAACGGGAGAAAGTGGGACAGGCAAAGAGCTGGTAGCTGAAGCGCTCCATTATACGGGAGCACGCTGCCACAAACCCTTGGTCAAAGTAAACTGCTCGGTTTTGTCGGAGAATTTACTTGAAAGTGAACTCTTTGGCCATGTGAAGGGCTCCTTTACCGGTGCTGCAAAGGATAGGGTTGGCAGATTTCAGAAGGCAGACGGAGGAACTATATTTCTGGATGAAATTGGTGACATATCTCCCAGGATACAACTCCAGTTATTGAGGGTGTTACAGGAAAGAGAATTTGAGCGTGTTGGGGACTCGAATCCTATCAAGGTCGATGTTCGGGTTGTTGCCGCTACAAACCAGAATCTTCGGGAAAAAATCAAGCGTGGTGAGTTCCGGGAAGATCTGTATTACCGTCTTAAAGTAGTGGAACTGAATCTCCCCCCGTTACGGGATAGGCTGGAAGATATGCCGCAGCTTGTAAATCACTTTATAAAAAAGTTCAATAAAAAGTTAAACAAGGATATTACGGCAATATCGGCAGATGTCCAAAAAATATTTATGAATTATTCGTGGCCTGGTAACGTTCGGGAGCTGGAACATACCCTGGAGCATGCATTTATTCTTTGTCATCAGAATATTATTACTGCGGATCATTTACCCCTTGCTTTTAAAGACATAATTGGAGTTAAATCACCTTCTTCAAGAGATTTAATGGTTGATGAATCAAAGGTTATCCTGAAAGCACTTGAACAATCTGCATGGAATAAGGCCAAGGCTGCTAGACTGCTGGGTATGAGTAGACGTACTATCTATCGAAAAATGAAGGAGTACAATATTGGGATACAAGATAAATGATGCGAGAACTTCTCTAATAACTTTCTTATTGCAATGTGTGCCATGACACACTTTTTTAATGTGGTTTAAATGAATTCAGAGCTATCTGTTCGCTACTTTTTGTCTCCTCGTAGTAGAATCCAATTGTATTAAAATAGTTACTTGAAACATTTCTCTTATCTTCCTCCATCAGTTTTTCACCTGAAAATACCTCCTGATCTGTCATTGTGAGCCCTTCGCTTTTTGTCATTCTGAACGAAGTGAAGAATCTCTTTCACCGCTCAGGGTAACATTTTCACTGTCCTTTGTGAGCCGAAGGTTCATGGATGTTTCATTATAGCAAATAGAAAAATAATACACGGAAATTTCAATGTAGCAGTCTTTAGAGCCTGTAGAAAAAGTTTTTTGAGTGCAACCTGTAGTGTGAATAGCCTCTTTGCTTTACACATATTGTATAGACAAAAGGCTTTTCGTACGGACTCTTCCTTTCCGCTTCGACTTCGTTTAATGCGACGTCATTCTGGGCGGTGGCGAGGAATTCAACTTTTTAAGGATCGAAGAGACCTTATTGTTGAAAGATAAAATTATTTCCTGAATTTTGGGCATACATTTTGATAAAGGATTCTATATGTAAATTTTTTTGATAAAAAAGGAGGGCAGGGGGATGTCTATATTTTTTGCCTTTTTGATAATCAGCATTTTGATTTCTTTGGCAGCGGTAATACTCCAGTAAGACTTGCAAAAGGAAAAATCCGCACAATTTTTTAAAGCCAAACTTAGGGAAATATTTTATTTGTAAATAAAGTATTTGAAAAATTTACGGGTCAAAGGCCAGAGGAGTTTTATGGGAAACCTTTTGCAAACCTTTTTGACGAAGAGAACTTAAAAAAAGCGATGGACGCCTATATGCGGACATTAAAAGGCGAGTGTCCACAATATGAACTCTATTTTAGGAATACGATGGTGTTGTGTGAATATAGAAATTTTCCGTTGAGGAATGAAAAAGGAAAGCTTATTGGAGTAATGGGAATAGCCAGAGATATTAGTGTTCGTAACAAGCAGAAGAATGGTTGCGTGTGTCGAACGAATCTTTGAAAAAAAGAATGATCGAGCATTCATCGAGGCTTATGGAGTTGAATGAAGAATTAATGGTGAAAATCAATGCCCGGAAACGGCTGGAGAGAGAATTTAAGCAAAGTATTGAGAAACTCCAGAAGTCCTTAAGGGGCGTTATTCAGACTTTGGCGCTAACGGTTGAATCGAGGGATCCCTATTCAGCCGGTCATCAGAAACGTGTAGCCCACCTAGCTTGTTGCATAGCGGAAGAGATGGGGCTTTCAAGAGATGGGATTACTGGAGTACGTTTGGCTGCATTGCTTCATGACATAGGGAAAATATAGCTGGTGGAAGACCACCACCTTTATCCCCTGGCAAGGAGGGAAAGAGGCGTGGTTATAAGTTTTTCTTTTTTGTGATTAAGGTAATGGTATTGTTATATATTTGCTGTCGTACTGTGAAAGGAAACTGTATATGGCAACAAACACATTTTTTGTATGTCCCAATTGTGGTAATGTGAGGAAATTTAAAATATTTACGAGTAACTTTCAGGTTATTGAACAATCTCCTGAAATGGGAGTGCGTATAGGTGAAACCGGTGTCTTACCCAGTCTGCGGCAAAATGATAATTATGTTGAATGTCAGTTATGTTTTAAAAAATCAGACTACGACATGGTAGCAGATATTGGTAAAAGATATATGCAAGAGACCCAGGGCGTGAAAATGAAAATTTGTTAAACAAGACTTTGCGTTTTGTGATATTTATGATAATTGAGAAAAACCAGGCAATCCGAACGCAAACCTTTCCTGCAACTTTATTCCTTCCTCTTATAGTATTACTCTGTAAAAACTTCTTTTTTTGTAAGTTTTTTAGTAACTAGCCCATTTGTCCGCTTAAGTAGGCAGTAAGCAGTAGGTAGTTGGCAGTTTGTAATGGAAATGTATCACTTTTTGCTTACTACCAACTGTGTTCTGCCTGCTTCATCTTTTTGGTTGCGGCGTAGCCGCGCTAGGTGTTTTATCACAGGTAAAATCAACATGGGAAATTGTCATTGACATTGAATTTACAAACTTGTACAATGCCAATTTCATGGTGACAGATACTTGCATTATAAGCAGTTACAATAAATGTAAATATAAGTGGATATGGTATGTATGTTGGTATTGATATTATAGAAATAAAACGTATTGAGAGGTTATTTTCTGCTAATGAAGATTTTTTGCGGAGGGTTTATACTGAAAAAGAGGTAGAGTATTGCAAGCAAAAGAAGAACAAATATCAGCATCTTGCAGCTCGTTTCGCCTCAAAAGAGGCAATGTTCAAGGCCCTGGGGACTGGTTGGGTCGGTAAAATGAAATGGACGGATATTGAGCTCTTGAATGACGAAAATGGTAGGCCTTATTTGAATCTCTATGGAACCGTAAAGGAATTGGCAGACAAGAAACGTATCGGTAATATTTCTGTATCATTATCCCACTGTCAGGATTACGCCATTGCCCAGGTTTTGTTAGTGCCAAAGGCACAGTCAGAAAATGCAGTAGACAAAGGATTATAAGTTCCCATTTCCAAGTGTCTATATAACGTGCCGCCAATTTAATTATATAGGAAATTTATGCTGATTTGAGGGTGGTTAAGGCGTTGGTTTTTACGCCGAATCCACCAATACCATTTCCAGGAAGGCGGATTTGCTTTCGCTTAATCCACCTTACACATAATTTGAATGAACAGACGGAATAGTTGCAAAACTTTAAACAGGTACTAAAATGACAACTGCCGTTATTCCAGGACATTGGACATTGGACATACGAAGATTATTATAATTTAGACGATGGGCAGAGGTACGAGGTTATTGAAGGAGGGCTTATTGTGGCACCAGCTCCGTCCTTTAAACACCAAGAAGTAATAACGAGACTTGTGCGGCTCATATCAAATTATCTTTATGAAAAGGGAATAGGCAAGGTGGTAGCCTCTCCTGTTGATGTAGTTTTAAGAAATGATATGGTACTGCAGCCTGATATAATATACATCTCCAATAAAAACATGGGGATATAAGGGATGTGTTTGTGTAAATGAGAATGTGAGTTGTGTTCTGAGTGTATACTCGCACCTTCATCCATAGCTCTCTCTAAAAATTTACATAATGCAAAGAATTTGATTTTTCTGCGTTTTCTGCGTATATAAAATAATATAAAAGGAATGTTCATGAAAAGACTCGTATTAATCAATCCTCATCCGATTGGAAATGTTGGTGAGGAAAATGTATCGGTATTAAATCAAATGCCTGTGAATCTCGGCTATCTGAAGGCATTAACACCAAAACACTGGCAAGTCGATATTATCGATGAAACCCAGGAGCTTGCCATTGATGAGAATACAGGAGACATCACTTTTGGAGTAGCCGATCTGGTTGGTATTACTTCGGTAAGTTATCAGGCCCATCGGGCTTATCAGATAGCTACTGCCTGCAGGAAAAGGGGTATTCCGGTGATTATGGGAGGTATTCATGCGACAAGTTATCCGGAAGAGGCGGCAAAATACGTGGATTGTGTTGTGACCAGAGAAGCAGTAACCACCTGGGAAAAAATAATCGGCGACTTTGAAAAGGGTTGTCTTCAAAAAAGATATGATGGCGTTCTGACACCAATGGAGTTATATCAGGGATTACGACCTGATAGAAAATATTTGAAGGATAAATATAAATACCGGTATTCAGGGATTATAACGACTGCCGGTTGTCCGTTTAGCTGTGAGTTTTGTTCAGTCCCGCAGTTTCAGGGAAGGAAATATCGTGAAAGACCCATCGAGGACGTACTTGATGAGTTCGAATCCATTAAGGGTCAGTATCGCGGTCTGATCCTGACAGATGAAAACTTCTACGGGCACAGCAAAAAGTCCAACGAGCGTGTTCGGGACCTTTTCAAGGGTATGGTGGAAAGAGGTATTTACCAGAACTGGTTTGGTTTTACCTCCCTTAATATTTATAAAGACGATGAAACCCTTGAATACATGATGAAAAGTGGATGTGTTGGAGTATTAATCGGTATAGAATCCATCAATGAAGAAGCCTTGAAAACGATGAACAAGAATGTAAATTTACGCATCTCCATTGAAAATTATTTTGAAGCTATAGCGAATATCCGTAAACATGGTCTTGCAGTATGGGGAACGATGGTATTTGGAAATGATGCTGATACACCTGAGACCTTTAGGCAGGTTGCTGATTTTGTCCTTGATTCCCACGTCGATATCATGACCTGTGGCATTTTGTGTCCATTTATTAATACGCCACTTTATCACAGATTAAACGGCGAGGGAAGACTTTTCAGGACAAACTTCCCGGAAGATTGGAAATATTACACGTCTCACCACCTCACCTATATCCTTAAAAATATGTCTCTTCAGGAACTCATCGACGGCTTTCAATATCTGTATGACAGGATTTACGCTACTGAGGTATTACGACAAAGATTTCAAAATGCCAAAGAGATATTAAAGGATAATATGAATGCCGCCATGTTTGCATTCAGGGTCAATCTGGATTGGCAGAATGTGTATCAACACCTGATCCAGAACTTAAAAGATTTACAAGCATCCGGGGTCTACGATGAGGCCTTAAAGCAATACAATCAATCGAAAAAACGTGGGGGAAGACCAGAATTAACGCCAGTTGAGGCCGCATCGTAATACGTTGGCCTTCATAACTCGATGTTTAAGGAATTTCAATGCTGTAGGGTGCGTCCTACGCACCGTCCATACGTTGGGTTGTTTTGGTGCGTATGACGCACCCTACACTTTCCGTTTTTAGAAGAATCTGGTTATAAGAAAACGTAGAAAATTCATGTTACATAACACAGGTCAACTTTATTCACATTACAAGGGTGAATAGTTGACCTCTATTATTTTAATGTACAGGCATTCAAACTGGTAGCGCAACCGTCTCGGTTGCGCTAAATGATAGCCGAAGGTCTGATTTAAGAACAAAAATTATGCCGCAGGTCGTAATTACAGGATTAGGATTGGTTACACCCGTTGGGGTTGGGGTCAAGCAAAGCTGGGAATCGTTCATCGAGGGCAGGAACGGGGCCAATGAGATGAAGTCCTTTGATACCTCCAAATACAAAGTTCACCGCTCCTGTGAGGTAAAGGATTTCCACCTGGATGTTGAACTGGAGAACCAGATTAAGGAAAACACCATCCATAAATATGTTTACTATGCTGCCAGAGAGGCTTTACAAGAAAGTGGTTTATTCAATGATAAGAGATTCAATCGGGAGCGGTTTGGTATTGCCATCGGGACGTTGGCAGCTGAATTAACGCCTTTTGAAAGGCTCCTGCGATTAGATACCTCAAAAAAAGATAATGGTTTCGATAAAATTGTTGCAGCCGTTTACCCGCCAAATTCAATAACGAATATTTTGGCCCAATATTTTGATTTTGAGGGGCCAACCATGATTTCACTTAATGCCTGTTCATCGGGTAATCATGCCATTGCATGGGCTTACGAACTCCTTATGGGGAACAAGGTTGATGTGATGATGGTAGGAGGGGGCGACATGATCCCGCAAACGGAGTTTACCCACTTTCATAACCTCAAGGCCTTAGCGCCTGAGCGTTGTCAACCCTTTGATAAAAACCGTCAGGGGCTTATGATCGGCGAAGGGGCAGGGATTTTAATCATGGAACGCTATGAGTTTGCCAAAAAACGTGGGGCAACGATTATTGCCGAAATGGCTGGTTATGGGTTAAGTTGCGACGGGTTCCATATGACCGCACCTCATCCAGAGGGTGACGGAGCGGTAAAGTGCATGAGCGACGCGTTAAAGATGTCAAAACTTTCCCCCGCTGATATTAGTTACATCAATGCCCATGGCACAGGTACGCCGCACAATGATAAGACAGAAACTATTGCTATAAAACGTGTATTTGCCGAAGGCGCATACACGATTCCGTGCAGTTCTACCAAATCTATGATCGGTCATCTTATGGGCGCCGCAAGTGCAGTAGAGTCGGTCATCTGCTGTCTGGTATTAAGGCATGGAATTGTACCTCCAACGATTAATTATGAAACTCCTGATCCGGAATGTGACCTCGATTACGTGCCCAATAAAGCACGAGAACTAAAAGTGAAGCATGTCTTAAACAACTCCTTTGCCTTCGGCGGCAATAATGCAACTACGATATTTAGTTCGCTCGGCTCCTTTTGAAAGGAGATTGTGATGGGATTAACGGTCTTAGAGCTTGAGGTTGGAAATCCTGCTAATCCCGAAGTGACGGAAAAACTCGAATTTCTCATAGATTCCGGTGCTATTTATTCCGTGGTTCCGGCTCCTATCCTGGAAAGGCTTGGTATCAAGCCATTGGCCGATCAGGAATTTCGATTGGCAGATGGGACGAAGATTACACGCAAGAAAGGTATAGCCCTTTTTAAATATGGGGGAAGGGTGGGCGGCGCAGATGTCATCTTTGGCGAAGAAGGTCATAGCGTACTTTTAGGAGCATTCACTCTTGAAGCCCTGGGTTTATCGCTCGACCCGTTACGAAGGCAGTTAAAGCCATTGCCCATGATACTTGCGCAGTTCGTTAAAATATATTTTTTACTGCTTGTTCCCAAACTCCTTACCCATTTTCATGAGGGCATGGTTTGGGATCGAGTGGTTAAAAGGTAATTTTTTAAAAGCGAAGTTGTTTCCTCTTGTGCCTTTGACCCTTCATGGCTGGTTCAATCTTGCAGATTGAACCATATATTTTGAACGGTACCCTAAAGCGTGAACTTGTGCTGTGAAACGGAATTATACCAAATGTATAGGTTCAATCGAGGACGATTGAACCGTCAGAGAGGAATTTTCACTTGTAATTGTCATTTCGACCGAGGGGAGAAATCCTTGTTCCGAATGCATTGAGGAATCTTAAGATTCCTCGCTCCGCTTGGAATGATAGCCAAAGGGAGATTTTATCCCCCTTTGTGACCGAAGGTCACGGATGTTTCATTTTATTTAAGCAGTTTTTTGGGTGGTATGGACAAACAAGTCTTGTACGTGCTTATCTTAACCAATGAAAAAACGAGTCGTTATAACGGGTTTAGGTGTTGTATCCCCCCTTGGATGCGGCAAAGAGGTATTCTGGAATAACCTTATCGAGGGAAAGTCAGGCATTGCGCCCATGTCATCCCTAGACCTCTCTCCCTATAAATGTAAGCTGGGAGGCGAGGTGAGAGACCTTAAACCGGAAATATACCTCGGCAGTAAGGGCCTTAAATATTTAAATAAGGGTACACGTTTCTTGGGGTCTGCAGCAAAGATGGCTATCGATGATGCAAAACTTCCAACGGATGGTTCCCTATCAGAACAGATGGGTATTATTATTGGCTCATCCCTGGGCAATTTCTCTGAAACGACAGATTACTTCTATGAGATCATACGAGGTAACCCTTCTGAATTATCACCCATGCTCAGTTACGATGTGGCGCTAAACTCTTCCATCAATTATGTATCAGTTATCTTTAAAATAAAAGGACTTGCCCGTACCATATCCGCAGGCTTTACATCAAGCACCGATGCCATCGCGGATGCGTATAAGATGATTCAGCGGGATATGGCGAAGGTAATTGTGGCGGGTGGCGTTGAACAGATTTCCATTGACTTGTATCTGATATTTTACCTGCGTGGTTTATTATCCGGTCTCGATGGTACAAGAGAGGCAAGCTTACCCTTTGATAATGAAAGAAATGGTTTTGTTATGGCAGAAGGTAGTTACGTAGTTATCTTAGAAGAACTCCAACATGCACTGGACAGAGGAGCGCATATCTATGCCGAGGTAAAAGGGTTTGGCAATACCTTCGTTGGTGGTAAAAAATATCCTGAAGATATACGAGTACGTCGTGTTGAAAGTGCCATTCATGAAGCATTGGAAGACGCGGAGATAAAAAAAGACGATGTTAATCTAATCAGTGCAAATGCAAACGGATGCAGGATGCAGGACAGAGTCGAGGCAAAGGCAATCCTATCTTATTTTGGCATAAGGGGCAGTCAAATTCCAGTCTCTACAATCAAATCGAATGTAGGGGAGTCTTACGGCACTTCAGGCGCCGCGCAGTTCATTTCAGCGGTCATGTCCATCAATACAGGTCTCATACCCCACATCATCAATCACAACAACAAAGATCCAGAAATCAACTTAAATCTTATCCTTGATAAACCCTTTAGAAAAGAGATCCGAAACGTTGTAATAAATAACATGGATTATGATGGAAATAATTCATGTCTGGTGATAAGTAAGTTTGGTAAATAAAAATATTCTCAATCTCCGTTTTGCATTAATTTCATATAACAGCTATCGTGTATATCTTGTAAATTCAGTCTAAATTCTTTGATAGAGGAATATGAAATGGGTGCAAAAAAGATCTTGATGATTGTAGGTGACTATGTGGAAGACTACGAGGTAATGGTGCCTTTCCAGGCATTGCAGATGGTGGGCCATACGGTACATGCCGTTTGTCCTGATAAAAAAGAAGGTGAAAAGGTACGTACGGCCATACACGACTTTGATGGCGATCAGACTTACAGCGAGAAGCCGGGGCATAATTTTATCCTGAATGCAACCTTTGATAAGGTAAAAGCGGCCGATTACGATGCCCTTGTTATTCCGGGCGGGCGCGCCCCGGAGTATATCCGGCTCAATGAGCGTGTACTGGAAATGGTAAGATATTTTGCGGAAAAGAAGAAGCCCATTGCTGCAATTTGCCACGGCATGCAGGTGTTAACAGCGGCGGGTGTAATTGAAGGGAAAACATGCACAGCGTATCCGGCTTTGTTACCAGATGTAAAACGTGCAGGAGGAAAATGGCTTGATGTCCCACTAGACAAGTCGCACGTTGATAGTAACTTTGTTACCGCCCCGGCCTGGCCGGCACATCCTGAATGGCTCGCAAAATTCCTGTCTTTACTGGGAACGAAGATAGAACCATAGGACTGATTAACATGCTGACTTATTCATACAAAGGGCAATAAAACATAGTGAGGGGATTTTCGGGGAAAATAATAAAGAGTTTTTCCCATGGATTATGTAAAAATTAGACACGTTACAATACACGATTTAGATGCTTGTTATGCCGTTGAATCTGTTTGCTATACTTCTGATGCAGCAACGAGGGAAAAAATAAAAAAGCGTATAGAATTGTTTCCTGAAGGATTTTTAGTTGCCGAGTTGAAGGGGCTAATCATAGGAATGATCAACAGTGCATCAACAAACAAAGAAGATATCACTGACGAGTCATTTAAAGATATGGTTGGTCATGTGAAAGATGGGAAAAACATTGTTATTTTTTCTTTGGCTGTTTTACCAGAATTCCGGGGTACCGGAGTTTCCAAAAAACTCATGTCAATGTTCATCGAAGTCTCGAAAACCTTGAGGAAGGAGAAAATTCTTTTAATATGTAAATCAGAGTTAATTCCTTACTATAAAAAATATGGATTTTTCTACGCCGGCAAATCAAGGTCAGTGCATGGGGGTTTCGAGTGGCATGAGATGTATTTGCCTCTGAATATCGGGCAACTATGATTTGAGGTATGGATTACATATTCAGATGACGACCAATGCGTGTATTTTATACACTGTAATTGACCTTCAATCTCTTCAGCCTCTCCTCGACGGACTGGTAGAGGATGAGTTCTTCTGTCTCAAGGTCTTCATAGACGGGGTTTATAGACTTTAATCTCTTTCTCAATGTTGTGATATTCTCAGTGGCACTGAAACTTACCATACAGGCAGGATGAGTATTTACCCCGCATTTGCTCAAATATTCCAATGCCTTAAGCTGCAATTGAAGCCCTGTTGGGATTGTGCCTGTCAATCTTGAAAACATAATTCCAAAAATTTATTAAAGTTATTATCGTAAAACGACCCATATTAATACTATTCAATATGCCTCTCCCAAAAGGTGCACATTCCCAATTCTGACATTCGTAAGTCCTGCACTTTTTGCAATCTCAAGACAGCGAAAGGCATGCGTCCGGGAAGTCGTTGGCAGGTCATCCATATAAAAGTGCGGATGAAAGGCCAGCAATGAATAAGGGATATGTTTGTCGAGCGAGGCGATAAATTGCGCCAGGTTTTCAATTTCTTGTTCGTCTATATAGCCCGGTACCAACAGGGTACTTGCCACAAGAAAGGGGGGAATCGGCCTTTTTTTTATATAAGATGCAAGTTTTTCAAAGTTCTCAAGTGTCCTTTTATTGGTAACTCCGCAGAGCGCTTTATGGATCCCTTCATCGTAAGCTTTTAAATCGAACTTGATGCATCCACCGGATTTTAATGAGATCTCTGCCATTTCATCAAGAAGTTTTGGGTTCATCGACCCATTTGTTTCCCAGCATATTCGAAGGATTTTGCCCTTTTTCTTTTGCAAGGCAAGTCTTGATGACCTTATTGAATGAGGTAGTTGTGGGGTAGGGTCGCCTCCAAAGTAGCAGATGCAGGAGGTATATTCATCAACCCGATTTGAAAGTTCTTCTGCACTAACACGTTTTTTCTTGAAGGCATATATTCTCCATTGCCAGTTCTGGCAGAAAAGGCAATTGAAGGAACACCCGTTGTAGAATACAGAAAGGTTCTTATAACCGTGTTCGGGTCCTCTGGTATATGAATATTCCGGATAGCCAGCCCCTGTTCCGCCTGGACATACCCAGTCCGCCACACAGTTGGTGGGAAGGGCATCGTAGTACCATTCCAAATTACCCTCATCAGGTGATGCGCCAGCAAGACTGCCGTCCTTGTTTGTTCTTAAACCGCAATAGCTTAAATCTCCGATAGGGGAGATCTTGCACTCATGAACGCAGATCTTGCACGATATGCCGTTTGGGTCTTTTGGAGGAAAGGCTGGTAATCCGCTCCTTTCACGGGAATTTGCATGCACCTTCTCTATATGCGGATTGACGCGCTGGAAATCTTGCCGTATGCAATTGACGCACACCCCCAGAGAATCGGATATGGTGATTGATTCTTTATCGCAATATAGACATTTTCCCATATTGGTAATTTTAACACAAATGTACTAAAAACATAGGGCATCGAATTTCCTTAAAGTGTCAGAATCGTTTTTGGAAGATACTATACGATTTCATTAACCGCTTTTTTACATCCACATTCCATCCCCATTGGGCATATATTGCACTTTCGTTTCTTGCAAAAATCCTTACCTAGTTTTAAAAGCGCAGCTTCAAAGTCGCAAAAATCCCAGCCCTTGATCTTCTGCTCTGACCATATCTTCTCGAAAGCTGTTAAAGGGTCCTCGCCTTGCTTTATAAACCCCAAATTTCTTGCTGCCAACACCACCAATTCAGAGGGCCTTGGCCTTGCCTTTGCCCACACGTGACGAAGCTCTCGTAAGAATATATTCACCGTCACATCACCGATACCCTTTCCTAAATCTTTCAGGAAAGCTTCGAGTTCCTCTTCGTCTTTTGCTTTTTGATGCAGTTTATTCAAATCTCCATTGTAGTCTCTTATTAAATCCTCCATGATCTCCAGCAGTTTTGTTGCTGTAGAAAAGTCGTATCTTGCATAGCCTCCGTCATCCAATATCCTTACGAGACCATCCCAGCCAGTCTCAAGGATCTTTTCCGGAGAGACGACACCGCGTCTTTCAAATTCCTTATAGGCCTTTATGGCGATATTCGTGCCTATCCGGGCACCAAATAGCTTTGATGCAAGGAACCACTTAAATATTTCGGTGGATTTCCCACTGGTTAAGTCAATCCCAAGCTCACTCGAAAATTTTCCGCCAAGGGCGGAAATGAGTTTTTTAATCTTATCTTTAACATTTTCCATTTTTTTCTGATTTACCTTCTTCGGATTGTAATTATCAGGAAATGAGTTTTTTGAACGACAGCGCATCGTCATACATGGAGATATTGTTAAACATAACGTACGTGTCGGTCTTTTCTCTTATAAAACCCTTTAATACAATTAAATCCTCGTGTGTATATTTGTACCGGTAACCAGTTATACCATGCAAGCGATAGTAACGAATCTTTCCATAGGTTGATTTCGATTTAAAGGGATCTACGCAATGGGACAAATTAAGCCCCTTGCAGATCGAATCCACTTCCTTTTCTTCCCACTTTCCCCGGGGTTCCCAGGCAAAGATATACTTATCTGATTTTATGGAAGAAAAGAATCTTTTCAGGTTATTTTTATTTTCGGTTGTAGGTTCAAAAGAGGCGGGGCATTGAAATACGATAATCTTAGCATGTAATGCGTCAGCAATCTCCTTTGTCTTTTCCCAGGCTGCACATACCTCATCGGTCGGCTTAAATGAACCATAATTTTTTCCCTTCGGCTGAGGGATTTTTATCTTCAGCCTACGGTACGTTGGAGAACTTGGTTCGTGGGTTATCAATTGCCAGGCCTTCAGGGTAAATTCAAAATCCGGTGGAGCCTCTTTCCGCCATTTTTGAATGGTTGATACCTGCGGGGGTTGATAAAAGGTCTGCTGGAGTTCTACGACATTGAAGGTATCGAAGTATTTTTGCCTTGCAACGGGAAATCCGCAGCAACCAATCCGAATCATAATTTTTTGAAAAACATAGATTGAAATAAATCAAAAATTAAAACTAAGATTTACCTGAGTTTTAATTTACACCTGTCACAAAAATCAGGCCCTTTTATGTCCGTATCTCTGATGGAATTGGAAAAGTGCATAATACATTTCGGGTCTTCACAGTGGCCCAATTTATAGGTATGGCCGAGCTCATGGATCGCCTCTTTTAAGGCACGTGACAAAAAGAGATTTTCATCTTCCGGTAGTCCATAATACTCCTGGCGGAGTCTCACAAGTGATATAATGCATACCTTGTCTGCAATATGTGCCTCACCAAAGACGAAATTTAATTCCGGCACATATAAATCCGTATCTATAATGCCGAGAATCCGCTCGTCCTTTATTTTTAACCGCCTTAGCCTTTCCAGAATCATTGTAGAGTGATACTGATTTCTTTTTGGATTGAAGGCATATTGAGGAAGAGTGCCAGCGTTATTTATCCGTATATGAAAGGCAAACCTACGGGCCAGTTCGATTTGCAGGAAATTTAAGACTTCCTTCGGGATCTGGCCAAATGGGACGATGCAAAGCACTTCTGTTTTAGATGCTTCTCCAGTTCGCATAAATAAATTATATCAGAGCGCGCCAAAAAATTAATTGAAAAAAGAGAAGATAATGGAACACGGGCTTTACAACGAATGTTGAGTCCCATGATAGTTTTGTAAACAAAAATGAATCAATGGAACCCGTGACGATCTTACGACGTCTCTTCGGTACCAAACGTATGATACTTGCATTCCCATTTATTATGTGCTAAACTCTTTTTGCTTCCAGTTCTTTTCTTGCGGATCAGCCACTCAAATAATCTTGCCACCATATTATGAATGGGGCTTTGCTTTTCAAATACTTCGGCATTATTTTTTAAAAATAGGTTGGTTTCTTCGTAACACTTTAGTTTTTTGAAAATTGATACACACGGTTTCGTTCAACATGGTTGGCACGGGTCAAGCTGTGCTTGACCGTGATCGTGTGTGAATGAGTGAGTTGAATGCCCCGCACGGATAAACAGAGTTTATCCGTGCCACCCGAAACTAAACTGCAACATATTTTCAAAAAACTAATTTGTTACGTTTCTTCCCTTATGTCTCATGAAACGGAACTCCACAGATAATGAGGAAAAATAGAGAGGTATTAAATAAAGCACGTGAATATCCTTATTGTTATTGCCAATCGTTATAAGAACCCTGTGCCTGTGATGCCTGTTGGTGCATGCTTGGTTGCTGATGCAGTTGAGAAGGCTGGCTACAAGGTTAGGGTATTAGATTTGATGTTTGAGCGAAACCCCTTGAATGCCCTTGAAACGGAATTTGAAAAATTGAAACCGGATTTAGTGGGTCTTTCGGTTCGAAACATCGATAATAACGATATGCAAAATCCGGTGGCTTTCTTTAAAGATTTGAAGCCGCTGGTAGATAGTATTCGAAGCAGGACGCAAGCGACCCTCGTCCTTGGTGGTTCTGCGGTTGCAGTAATGCCCGAAGAATTACTCCGCTACACAGGAGCAGACTGGGCGGTGCTGGGAGACGGAGAAGTTGTTTTTCCGGAATTAGTAAAAGCACTTTCACAGGGCAGGAAACCCGGAGGGATGCCAGGTATTGCATGGCGAGAGGACAATGTCTGTAAAAAAAATTCAGGTGCGGCAGTCCGTTTTTCGGATGGCTGCCTGGTTCCCAATTTTTATCGCTGGATTAATATACATGCCTACCTGTCCAGGTTATCGACCGTGCCCGTCCAAACGAAACTCGGATGTCACTTCAAATGTGTATACTGTACGTATCGAAAAATTGAAGGGCATGATTATCGTTTGTCTGCTTCCGAGAGTGTGGTGGATACGATCAAGCATCTTGCTGCCTTGGGGCTAAGGGATATCGAGTTCGTTGATAACGTGTTTAATTCCCCGTATAACCATGCATTGGCAGTGTGTGAGGGTCTTGCAAGGGCTCACGCTGATGTTCGCCTCCAGAGCCTGGAGTTGAACCCGCTTTTTATCGACGACGATCTTCTTACAGCAATGGAGAAAGCTGGTTTCGTCGGTATCGGTATTACCGTTGAAAGTGCATCCAGTATTGTTTTAGAGAGGCTTAACAAAGGTTTTACCGTGGAAGATGTATTTAACGCAGCACGGGTCATTCAACGGCACAAGTTACCTTGTTTATGGATATTTATGCTTGGGGGGCCGGGTGAGACCGAGGCAACAGTGCAGGAAACGCTCCTCTTTGCAGAACGCTTCATACGTCCGGAAGACGTGGCATTTTTCAATATGGGGATACGTATTTATCCAGGCACAGAACTCGAACAAATAGCACGGAGAGAAGATATTCTGGCACTTTCCTCTGAAGAGATGCTGGAACCGG
>JBKBTA010000187.1:0-5653 GCA_046291035.1 Candidatus Brocadia sp. | reverse complement strand
GATATGCCATTCTCGTCGGCTTTGGAAGTACCCTGAATAAGAACCACAGAATAAGCCCGATAATAGGTAAAACATATTATTCTTCATCTGCCTTTTACATAGATGATGCACTTTGTGCAACCCATTTTTGTGGCCTTTCATATCTCAATACCTCTTAAAAAATTTTACGGATAAAAGATTTTTAAATGAATATCCATAAATGAAGATCGGCACGTGTAAAACAGAAAAGGAAAACGCTATCCCGATGCATAAAAAGTGATCCCTGGATATACGCGGTTTCGAATACGCCATTTTTGTTCCATTGATAAAAAAACAATATTTGGTATTGTGCTAAAACAGATGGGCAATATATTGATTGGTATTTTTAGATGATTGTTTATAAATTCATCACCAATAAATAATTTTTAAACATGGGAATCTTTGTCCCTTTGAAAATTGTATTGATGAATAACAGCTTCTCTTGCGGCTCACACGTAAATTATCGGTATATCTGAGTGAAAATTTAGATTCGAAATTGTATCGATAATGGTTTCGTTTGCTGAATTGGTGGGGAATGAGCAAAATAATTCTTAAAAAGGCCAATTTACAAAAAAGTGGGCCGAGTATCGGATTTGTAGTTGGAAATGAAGTTATATTTTCAGGGAAAGTAGAGATGGAAGGTCTTTAGAACGCCTTTAAAGATGCATTATGTTTGATCCAGTAGGTGAGAGTTCATGCAACAAGACAGAGATTCCAGTACCAATCAATCTTGTTGATATGTCTGACCTGGTAGTGATCGAAGGAAAAGGTGCCCTTTAATTCCTTGAAGCAGTGTTCAATGCCCCAACGGAGCAGTTAGTTTGTAATTACCATTTTGGCAGAGGCACGGAGATTATTGGTAATAAGGATACGATAGTTGTTGTCTCCATCCTTATTCCACTTGCCCATAATAACTACAAACTTGATGGGTACATCACAATCTTTCAGCTTTGCCTCGAACGAATAGTCCCCGTGAAAACGGGGATTCAGAGCCATCCGTAGTTTTGAATTTCACGAATTTGATTTTATCCCAGTAATGTTTTTTTGATTGGATCACGAGCTCATCTGATTTGACGAGACACATCGATTTCTTTACGGGATGGCGCATGAAGATGTTTCTGTTAGATTTTATTTCGGAATAGAAGAATTTGCCTTCCTTGTGGATGTGCGTGAGGAAGCGTGTTGTCTCATACCAGGAGTCGAAGACAGTACCAGAGAAATCAATGATTTTTGAGCAGGTGTCAAAGAGTTCCAGGACGATTTGTATTTTGTCTTTGAATAGAGGGTTGTTTTTTTCCTCTGGGAAACTCACTGGGAGGAAGTTAGGGAATTATGTCGATGGGAAAATGCTTCGATTCTGAGACGAAAGCAGCGCCGACACTGACATTGCAGACCTCTTCCCTTTTGAGTGGTCCGCAATATTGCCACTTTGCTCCCTCGGTTTTCTTTGCAAAGGGTTTAGGGCAGCCTGTGTCATCGATAGCGAGAAGCCCGTCTTTCGTGGAGCAGTGGTTCTTTGTTTTTGAATGATTTCCAGTCTTGTGCGTTTGATTGCATGGATATCCCCTTTTGCATCTGAGAAGAAGTATTGAAACTTCTGATAATCGGTATGGGTGGCTTTTGCCATTACATCAAGAGCGTTTCTTTTGTAGCCTTTGAACAAGACATAGATGACCAGGGTAAACCTTGTCCCCATGAAAATGGGGAATGGCCATTTGTTTTTTGCTAAAGCAAGAGGAGAAATTTTTCAGAAACGTATTTAACCGAGGGATGTTTTGCGCCAAAAATACTCAAATCCTTTGCTCCAGTTGTTGGTTGATCAAAAAGTTCACAAGTGCAATTGATAGCAGGAGTAAAGGAACAAGTCAAGTACAAAATAAGTCGCAAAGCATTGATTTGTAGTACGTTGGGCCGAACCCGACTTATGACTTAAAAATATTTTTTTACAAACGTTTTTTAACAAAGTAATGGTATTTACTTACATAATTGGCGGAAGACCTCCCCTTTTTTCCCCTTGCGAAGGAAGGGAAAAGGGGGAGGTCATAACTTGAAAACCGTATGTTCTCGTGAGGTATCCTCATGACCGGTGCCGTAAAAATCTTTAATCGTCGCACGGTTGTGTGTGTCGTCAACCCAGCGTGTTAACTTTTTTGCGCCAATTCGTTCTAACTAAAGGGTGTCCTCTAACGCAAATCCTACCTTTAATATAACTTCCCAGCGGGCAATCTTCTCATGTTCAATACGGCCACGAGTTTCAACTACCTGAAACCACCGCAAATTACGCAAAGTCTTCGATGCCCTTGAAATAGCATTTTGAATAGCATCTTCCATCGTCGTTGTAGAAGTACCAGCCAATTCAATTACTCTATAGATGTGATCATCCATACAATACCTCCTTGATTTAAATTAGATTCTTCGTTTTTTTATTTTCGGGTATTATACCTGAAAAATCGTCAAAAAGAAACCAGTCAAATATGATTCTGCAAATTTTTCATTTTATTTAATCGGGTTTTGGATATATGTTACCTATGTATTTACTTAAATAATCGGCGGATGACCCGCCCTTCGTCCCCTCCTTGCGAAGGAGGGGAAAGAGGGGAGGTTATAACTTGTTCTATACAATTCAAAGGATGTATGATAAATTAAACAAGATCTTCCAGGTTTTGTGTGGGTAAATTTCATAATTCTGGTAAAAATGCCTTTAATATTTTACAGGCAAATTCAGAAAATACAGAGACAAATTTTAAACCGTAATTTACGGAATCTAAGAAACGGTGATAGACATGCTGTCTAAGAAGTTACGGGAGTATTGGGAAAAAAGCATTATTTACAGGGTGTTTGTAAAGAAGTATAAGCGTTACTTTATTTTCGGCACGATATCGCTGATTGCTGTAGATATCATCAATATCTTTCCACCCCTTATTATCAAAAAGGCCATAGATATCCTCTCAAAGGAGGCAAATCTCCAAAAAATTGCAGCCTTTTCCGGACTATTTCTCCTGGTGAGCTTCTGTCAGGGGGTATGCCGATATCTCTGGAGGATGAATTTTATTGGGACGTCCTTTCGGTGCGATTACGACCTCCGTATGGCCTTCTTTGAACATATTGAGACGCTCTCCCAGAGATTTTTTCAAAAATACAAGACGGGTGACCTCATGTCGAGGGCAACTAACGACATCGGCGCTGTTCGTATGGCTGTAGGACCAGGACTGCTGATCGGACTTGATGCCATATTTTACTTTTTTGTGATACCTCCGATTATTATCTATTTATCGCCGAAATTATCTTTCTATACATTCCTGTTGATGCCGCTAACGCCCTTCATCGCTTATAAAATCAAGGATATCATTGATAGACGATTCCGTGATGTGCAGGAACACTTTTCGAGGATTAGCGAAAAGGTACAGGAAAATATATCGGGTATCCGTATTGTAAAGTCATTCAACATGTCCCAACAGGAAGAAAGGATATTCCGTGGGCTGTGTAAAGATTTTGTGAAGAAAAATCTTAAACTAGCCATCCCCCAGTCCCTCCTGGGACCCGTGTTTGAATATATTACCTACATGGGTATCATTATATTGCTCTTTGTTGGTGGAAAGATGGTTATCGATGGGGCGATTACCCTGGGTACCCTGGTGGCCTTTCAGCGGTATATCTCCATGATGGTCTGGCCTATGACCGCCATTGGATGGTGTTTATCCCTTCTGCAGCGCGGGAATGCCTCTATGAAGCGTATCGATGAGGTGATGGATGAAAAGCCTGAGATCGTCTCGAAAGGTAACATTACAATGCAATTTATCCCTAGGGGCGAGATTGAATTTCGGGATGTAAACTTTCGATATGACTGGCAAAAGGAATGGATATTAAAAGGCATAAATCTAAAAGTACCCGCAGGGCAACGTGTAGCTATTGTAGGTCCCATAGGAAGCGGAAAATCAACATTAGTCAACATGCTTCCCCGCATCATTCCGGTAAACGACCAGAGCATTTTTATCGACGGCATTGATATAAATAGGATAGATGTCAGGGTATTACGGCAGCATATTGGCTTTGTCCCGCAGGACACGTTCCTGTTTTCTGAGAGGATTGAAGACAATCTATTGTTTGGCATAGAAACCGGTGGCGATCGTATTAACGTCCAGCAGCTTGCCAGCATTGCTGGAGTGGAAGAGGAGATTGAGGAATTTCCCCATAAGTTTGAAAGTTATTTGGGTGAACGGGGAATTAACCTGTCTGGTGGACAAAAACAACGGATTACCATTGCACGGGCGCTGGCCATAAATCCCACGATTATCATCCTGGACGATTGCCTTTCTGCCGTAGATGCACGGGTAGAAGATACCATCATGAAAAATATTTTGAAAAATTTTCCGGGTAAGACAATGCTGGTAGTAACCCACAGGTTGCCTGCAATCAGAGGTTTTGATACGATTGTAGTGATGAAAGATGGTATGATTGTTGAAAAAGGGACACACGAACAGCTTATCGCTATCAATGGGTTGTACACTTCGCTATATACAAAAGAGGTGTTGGAAGAAAGGCTTGGTTAGGTATGAAGTGGCCTCTTAGGTGCTTACAAAAAATATTTTGACATCTTTCAGCAAAAATATTTTTTGGAGTGGCAAGGCGCGCCTTGCCACTACAGTCTTTTCAGATCCGTTCGGGTTAGGTATCATGTTGCTCCAGCAACACCCTGAAATGGTGAAAATTGAACTTTTTGCTGTATCATAATGTTGTGCTGATAGTTACGCCATTTTTGATGGACTTATTTTCGAACCAGCGAATATACCCTGTACCCTACGGACCTGAATAATTATTCTGTCATAGCACAAATGATATCCGAATATGATCGTCATGTGTTTCTGCTAGCAGTTTCATAGCGTATGGCGCAGAAAAAGGTTTGTAAGGTATATTCTGACTAGCCACAAGGAAAGGGGAAAAAATGGAATTAAAATATATAATATTATTTTACACACTCCTCAAAGCGAACAACCCTTCAGACTCGTTCGAGTTAGAACAGGTTATTTATTATTTTTTCATATCGACTTCCATAGCCACGTATCTCCATATTTCTCTCATTTTCAGAAATGGCTGTTAAAGTTATTTTCAGGTATTCTTTCGGCAGGCATCCTGGTACCTTATCTGCCCATTCCACAATAGCAACACCGCTTCCATAGATCATCTCATCACTTCCGATGTCCAGCATCTCCTGAGTATCTTCCAGCCTATATGCATCGAAATGATATATGGGAATACGGCCTTCGTATTTATGCACTAATGCAAACGTAGGACTTTTCACTGATCTCTTGTCTGTAACGCCCAGCCCCTGGACAATGCCTTTCACCAGGGTGGTCTTCCCGGCACCAAGTTCACCTACCAGAGCAATAACATCCCCCGGTGTTAATAACATACCGAGCTTTTCAGCAAACCTCATTGTTTCATCTACACTCGCACTTTTAAAAATCAATATTTTTTCTTTCATGACGAACGAATATCTTTTTGAAAATTCTCAGCAAAATGAAACTTAGCCAGGCTTCGAGTTTAGGCCTGAAAGGCCGTTAGTACCTTGCAAAAAATATTTTGACATCTTCAGCAAAAATATTTTTGTAGTGGCAAGGAGCGCCTTGCCACTACG
>JBKBTA010000186.1:0-5697 GCA_046291035.1 Candidatus Brocadia sp. | reverse complement strand
ATTTCATATTTAACCTTTTCAACTCTGTTGTTTAGGATGTTGAATGGAATCAGTGACATGATCGCAATGCCCAATCCAAATGCCGTGGCAATAAGCGCCTCGGCAATACCGCCCGTAATCGTACCCGGTGCACTGAGTTCTCCACCGATCAGCGAGAAAGACCCCATCATACCGGTAACTGTCCCGAGCAGCCCGAGCAACGGCGCAAGCGTAATAACCGTATCCAGTATCGGAATGCCTCTTCGGAAGCGTTTCAGTTCAAGCTCCAGCGCGTACAAGAGTGCGCTTTCGAGCGCTCTCCCATTGTGCATCAGGGCGTAACCCAAAACACGCATAACGTAGAACTCCGACGTCTTGCTGATACGAATAGCACTCCCCATGTCACCCTCACGGATCGCCGCCAGGTATTTCTCTATCGCTTGCGGGTCGCGCTTGCGCTGCTCGTTGACCAAAAAAACGACACGCTCAATGACCGTGCCCAACGCCAGATTCGATGCGAATAATAACGGCCACATTATAGGCCCGCCCTTCCTGAAGATGTGAATCAAACTGACATCCTCCGAAAATGACGCAAACACCCCGGTATGCCAGATGTAGACAATGGTCAAAATAAGCATACAGGAAAAAAACGCTGCCTTTACCCGCGGTCCAAGCCGAATCCCGAACCGCCTGGACAAAGACATTCCAGCACAAGGGAAATTGCGAATGTGCTTAAAATATTTTTCTTTCATGCCCTTTAACCTGATTGAAAACGGATCGGCACACGCATTTTGCATGGAACGCGCTTACCGCCTTTAATTGCCGGCTCAAACTTCCATTGTTTGACGGCAGCGAGAGCGGGTTTCTCGAATGCCGGGTGCGAGGACTTCTCAATGCGCGGTTGGGCAACCTTACCATTCGCATCTACAACGAAAAGTACGGTAACGACACCTTCGAGTTTCTTGCCTCGCATTTCGCTTGGGAAAACTGGTACGGCCTGGAAAACTGCACGCGGTTTTTGATCAATCTCGCAGAGGCTGAACGCGCTTTCGAGAATTCCTCCCATCTCACCACCTTTTCCTAAGCCACCGATACGTCCACCGGACGAAAAGCTGAGCGCCTCTGCAAAATCCCCACTACCGCTTGCTTGTCCGCTGAGTGCCGCTTCGATCGCACTCAGACTAGCAGCTTCCAACTCAGGTGCGCTTGTAGCGGCAGACAGTTCAATGTTGCGGATGATCTCAGAGGCATCCGGAACTTGTTCGCTTTCAGTTTCCATCTCCCTCGTTTCCTCGGTCACTGTCTTTTGATCCTCAGGTTTCTCCTTTTTGTCCTCTACGTCTTCATGGCTCAGCAACTCCACCTGTTGCAATGCACCGGGATTCTCCCTGTGGCCAATAAACATCACCCCGCCGAACAGGATGATGACGGCGTGGAACGCAAGGGCGCAGGCAATACCGAAAAACAAATTGAACTTCATTTCTTGTCCGTGTTGATACCAACCTTGGCTATACCGATCTTGCGCACCTCGTCAAGAACGGCAACCACATATTTGAAATCCGCTCCGGCATCACTGTTGATGATGACTTTCGGATCTTTGATAGTCGACTTGAGCGTCTGGAGTTTCAAGGGCAACTGTGCAAGAGTGATTTTTTCCTTGTTGTAAAACACATCGCCTTTTTCCGTGACGCTCAACGTGACGATTTTATTCATCTCCTGCTGGTCGCCGAGCGATGCAGCACTGCCGGCGGTTGGCAATGACACCTGCACGCCCTGGTTCTTGGTCATAGAAAGCGACACCATGATAAACGTCGCCAGCAAAAAAAGATAATGTCTATAAGTGGAATAATTTCGATCCTTGCACGTTTTCCTGAACCACCACCACCAGATGAAGTATGCATGATTATTTCTCCATATATAGTGTTACTCTGTAAAAACTTCTTTTTTTGTAAGTTTTTTAGTAACTAGCCCATTTGTCCGCTTAAGTAGGCAGTAGGTAGTTGGCAGTTTGTAACGGAAATGTATCACTTTTTGCCTTTTGCCATCTGCGCACTGCCTGCTCATCTTTTTGGTTGCGGCGTAGCTGCACTAGGGATGTTTCACTGGAGTTTCACCGGAACACCCACGAAGGATGGACTATGTCTGCCCTCAAGGATTTCCAGCGCTGCCAGAACGTCACGGCCAATATCTTTAGAAGATTCCCATTTCCAGCCATCGGCAGAGGGGCGGCCAATACCAGCTTCACCGCTTGCGCTGACGTAGTAAGCCTGCGCAAGGCCGACATAAATCGTTTTAACTTCGGAGGGTTTACCGCTGGCAAGGTTAAGTACTTCGTAGCATACGGAAATTTCATTATTGGCCTTATTAAGTTCGTTGAGAATACCGAGAACGTTTTGGAACCGCTCGGCGACGGATACGTTAGTTTTAGCCGGGTCTTCCGGAATCCGTTGATACAGGGGTTGAAGTTTCGCCCCGACCGGAGCCGGTAGCAGATTGAACAGCCGGCGGACTTCACCTTCCATGCTGATCACGGCGACTGTCAACTGCTCGCCTGCAGCCTTGAGCTGGTTATTTTCAGCGATCAGATCATTAAGTTTCTTATTAGCCTCCGTAACGCTGGACTCGGCCTGCCTGATTTTTTCCTCAAGGGTGGCGATCTCTTTTTTGACCAGCTCTAAACGGCTAATCAGTATCTCCTTACCTTGCTGCCAGTCTTTGCGTTCTTTGGAAATGATTTGCTGGGTTTCAATCCATTTGTCCATCGCCAGACGGATCTCTTCGAGCGTCGGCGGGGCAGGTATATTGTCCACATTATCGAAGCAAGCAGCTTTATCCTGTACTTTCACCCCAGTCTCGGTTCGGTGCACAGTTTCATTGAATTGTTTTTTTCTTTTTAAGGTGGCCTTTCTGTTGACTTCGACTCGTTTTTCCGCTTGTTCCTGGACGGTGCCCTCTGTGGTTTCTGACAAATTCTCTGCGTAGACGTTCAGTAAACTTGCGACGAATAGAATAAGGACTATAAAAACTATAACATTTTTCTCTTTCATCATAACTGTTCTCCAATTACTGATTTTTTTTCATATTTTCCACATTTTTTCTTAGACTTTTGTTAACAAAATATCTTACCATACCCCGCTTATGCTAAACAAAAAATCGATACCCTTGGTATAGGAGGTTTTAACCTCTTCATCACCAAGAAAATCGGGTGTACGGTAGACCTCCTTAATTGCTGGATTGGTAAGGTTTCTTGCGAGAAACGTCAGACCGAAGTGCTTTCCGAGTTTTTTAGATACACTTAGATTGAGTGTGCCAAACTCAGTTGCAAAGACATCCGGCACGTAATGGCCATTTCTACTCCCTGCGCCAACCACCAGGGTATCGCCCTTTACCGTATAAAAAAGGCCAATTTGAGTGCCAAAGGGCTCGTAATCATACGTCAAATAAATATTGTAGAGGTATTCGGGCGCACCGAGCATGTTTCTGGTGGTGGTCTCAACCCCGGCATTGGCAAGGTTTTCCCTTTCACTCTCAGGGAGGGTCACCTCTGAGTCAATAAACGTTACATTGCCTCCTATCGAGAGGCCTTTCATCACATCCCAGAAATATCCCAAATGTTGCCGTGTTTCAAATTCAAAACCGCTCAACTTGCCTTCCGGAAAATTCAGCGGTGTTATAAAGGAAAATGCATTCACCAGATCCTGCACATATTCTATAGGGTCCTTGATGTCTTTATAGAACCAGGAGACCGATATCAATCCGCCGTTATAGGGCATATAATCAAGACGCAGATCGTAATTTTTCAAGGCGCTCATCTGGAGTTCTGGATTGCCGATAAAGATATCGCCACCGAGAAATTCCTGCTGCTGGATGGGTGTGAGTTCTTTAAAAGTCGGCCGTGCCACGGTCTCACTGTAGGAACCACGCAGCGTAATCTGTTTGAACGGTTTCAATACAAATCCAAGTGAAGGGAGCACATCAGCCTGATCAAGCGAAACATCAGCGTCTCCGGGATGCAGACAGTGTACAACCGGTTCCCTTTCTCGTCAGTCGTAACCCATTTCGCATCCTTTTCAGGGTGATTGACGATACTGAGTGAGGTGGTTTCATAACGCGCGCCACCGATCAGGTTCAGAAAAGAACATAGTGGTAAGTCTGTCATGTAATACCATGCTGAAATCTTCTGCTTGCCCTCATAATCCACGTCTATAAAAGGTGGTCCGTCCTTTATCGTTGGACCGCCCAGACCCAAAAAATCCTCACTATAAGAATCATCATCCCAGGAACCTTCTAAGTTCGGAATGGGACCCTCGCCCGTCTGACGGTAGTTACCAAATGAATCCTGATCATACGTGCGGTCTACCTGATCATGAAACACACCGAGTTTCACATACCCGGTGTCACCACTCCATTGTTCAAATGGAAACTTCCAGTTCGTAAAATATTGCCTGCTTTCCTCTGAAATCTCTTCCCAGGTTCGCGAGAGATTCCCCAGGAGAAAATTTGCGGACGTTGTGAACGGGCCATAGTATGCATTGTCAATGTGGGATGGAATGCCAAACTCGGGTTTTCCGGGATCAAAAGAATTTGGATACCAGACTGAACCGAACTGCCGCTCGTCGGGCTCATTTAAACCGGAAGAACTTAGGGCAACGGTCCAGTCGACTTCCGGAGGAAGAATCATAAATAAACCTTCGAATCCAATTTCAGGAACGGACAGCGTGTGCTTGCCATTGAATTGCAGCGTGTCTGTTGTCCGCTCTGTATACTTCAGCGTTTCTGTCCTAAGATAAGGCGCCGCATTCAGATTGTCGTGTAAATTGCCCAGGTTATGAGGATCATCAGGGTCGTAACCTGGAAAATAATATGCCTTGCCACGGGTATCTTCGGCAAGAATAGCCTTATCCTCCGTAACCATGGTATGCATATAGAGTACAGTCAGCGAATGGTCTTCAATTTCCGCGCCAACAGCGCTGAGCACACCCCATTGCACCTCTTCTCTTCCCTCGGTAATATCAAAAAGCGCCGTTTTAAAATCTTCTCCTACTGCCGGTATTGGCGGAATAGGCGGTTTATCCGGATTTCCGTATTGAGGGGTCAGCCCTTTGTGGGGATCGTTATTATCAATCCATAAGGAGTTATCAACTCCATTGTCATAAAACGAGCTGTCCCGTTTGTAATATGGGCTAAAAAGTCCACCAACCTTGATTCCGTTATTGAATTCGTGCTTTCCGCCGAGGGTCAGCGCCATATTATAATCAATCTGCGCATCATCGCGGGAAACGCCCACCGCGCCGGTAAAATTGCCATCTGACGGAATATCACGACGTCCGTCATCTATACCCAAAAAATTCACCCCGCCACCCTTGTATGTAAGGAAATTGGTTTTACCTGTCACCTGCGTGTTATATTCGACTCCGGTCTTAAATTGAAGTATATTTTCGTCCGGGATACCCTTGAGTATCACATTCACAGCTCCTCCAGAGGCGTCTCCCTGCTGATCCGGTGTAAAGGTTTTGCTGACCTGAACGCTTTCGATGACCTCTCTTGGAAACTGGTCGAGCTGTACAGCGCGCTTATCCGGATCCGCTGTTGGAAGGCGCACACCGTTCATCTGTGAATTGACATACCGGTCAGGTAGCCCGCGAACCACCGCAAATTTGCCGTCCTGCACTGTAGCGCCTGATATCAGATTCAACGCGCTGGCTGCATCACTGACCC